>NZ_JBEXPK010000057.1:0-49383 GCF_040612015.1 Streptomyces sp. NPDC006476
CAGCAGCGCCGCACCCCGCCACCCCGTCGGCAAACACCGGCATAAAAAGGACACCCATCGACCCGGAGGACCGAGGGGAAACCTTTAATTTCAAGTTGAGCATGTCCGCCATCAGCTTGATCTCGGACTGCTGCGCGTCGACCATGCCCTGCGCGAGCTGCTTCTCCACGCCGACCTGGCACTTGGCCACACAGCCCTCGGCCATGTGGATGCCGCCCTTGTGATGGTCCGTCATGAGCTGGAGGTAGAAGATCTCGGCCTGCTTGCCGTTGAGGGTGCCGAGCTTCCTCATCTCGGTGTCTGTCGCCATGCCGGGCATCAGCGAGCCGTCCCCGCGCTCGGGCATGTCTCCCATGCCCATCCAGGACATCGGCGGCTTCGCCGACACCTTCGGCAGCCCCCACAGATCCAGCCAGCCCAGCAGCATCCCGCGCTGGTTGGCCTGCGTCTGCGCGATGTCGTAGGCGAGGCGCCGCACTTCCACGTTCTTCGTGCGGTCGCGGACGATGTACGACATCTCGACGGCTTGCTGGTGATGGATCGCCATGTCGCGGGCGAACCCCGCGTCCGCGGACTCCGCGGCCGGCGTGCCCGCGCTCGAGCCGCCGTCCTCGGCGACCGCGTAGGTGATCGCACCGGCCGCGACGAGCGCCGCCGCGGCGGTTCCCGCGATCCAGCCGATGTGCTTCCTCATGTCACATCGTCCCGCCCGTGCACGAGGCACCCGGCTCCGGCGTCTGCTTCCCCTGGACGTACGTCTCGAAGAACTTGGCGACCTTCGGGTCGTCCGCGCTCGTCACGCCCAGCTGGTGGCCCCACGCCGTCAGCTCGATCGGCGAGGTCTGGTTGGTGTACGGGCTCATCAGTGAGTACGGCGTCTGCTTCACCTTCGCCGCGAGCGTGTCCACGTCGGACTTCTTCGCCTTGTCGGTGTACGTCACCCACACCGCGCCGTGCTCCAGCGCGTGCACGGCGTTCTCGTCCTTGACGGCCTTGGTGTAGACGTTGCCGTTGCAGTTGAGCCACACCGGGTTGTGGTTGCCGCCGACCGGCGGGTGCATCGGGTAACTCACCGTCCCCGGAACGTGGTTGCGGGACAGCTTGCCCGCCCAGGTCTGCACGCCGTCCTTGCCGGTGGTGAAGTGCCCGGAATCCCCGGAGCTGCCACCCTTGGCGTCGCTCGCGGTGTCGCTCTTCTTGTCCGACTGGTTGTTGACGAGGACCACACCGCCGACGACGAGGCCGGCGACGACGACCACGCTCGCGCCGATGACGAGGATGCGATTGCGCCGCTCACGGGCCTTCTCGGCGCGCCGCATCTCCTCTATGCGCGCCTTGCGAGCGGCACTGGTGGTCTTCGAGCCCATGGCGGGTGTCCTTATAGGGGGAAGGGACGTCGGGTGGGCTGATCGTAATGGGGACGGAGGGGCGATTCGCAGGCAGGGCACAGGAAAGGCCGGATCGATACGTATCCGACAGGAAGCGAGCGATAATTTGAACCACAGATGCGCATTATCTACGCTGCCCGTATGCGGCTGCTGCGCTCCACCGACCTCGCCCTGCGCGTCCTGATGCGGCTCGCCGTCGCCGGCGAGTCCAGACCGACGACCCGCGAGGTCGCGGCGGACATGGACGTGCCGTACACGCACGCGGCGAAGGTCGTCGCCGAACTCCAGCACCAGGGTCTGGTCGACGCCCGCCGCGGCCGGGGCGGCGGGCTGTCGCTGAGCGCGAAGGGCCGTACGGCCTCCGTCGGCGGTGTGGTGCGCGCCTTCGAGGGCGACGGTGACGTCGTCGACTGCGAGGGCGGCGCCTCCCCCTGCCCCCTGAGCTCCGCCTGCCGCCTCCGGGGCGCCCTGCGCCGGGCCCAGGAGGCCTTCTACGCCTCGCTGGACCCGCTGACGGTGGCCGACATGGTCGCCGCCCCGACCGGACCGCTCCTGCTGGAGATCGGCCGCGCCTCCTAGCCCCCGCGAGGAGGGCCGGGGCTGGTCAGGTCTGGGCGGCGAGCCAGGGGTCCGTCAGGCCTGGGCGACGAGCCAGATGCAAAGTAAGCGGGCGTGGCGATGGTCACGTGCGAGGCGGGGCGGGGCATTACGGAGGCGGGGCGGGGCATTACGGATGTCAGTCCGAGCAGGCAAGATGGGCGGCAGAGCCGTACACCTGGCATACGTGAGGCGTTCAGGCCGAGGTCGCTTCGACGATCAAGGTCCGCAACGCGCATGAAATGCTGTTGTGGTGTGATGCTCAGGTGCCCGACCGCCTCCTGTGGGACAGGGAGACAGGCGGCCTGACCAGCAAGGATGGGGAAGCGGAAGATGGACAAGCAGCAGGAGTTCGTGCTCCGGACGTTGGAGGAGCGCGACATCCGGTTCGTACGCCTGTGGTTCACGGACGTGCTGGGCTTCCTCAAGTCCGTAGCCGTGGCCCCCGCCGAGCTCGAGCAGGCGTTCGATGAGGGCATCGGCTTCGACGGTTCGGCCATCGAGGGCTTCGCCCGTGTGTACGAGTCCGACATGATCGCCAAGCCGGACCCGTCCACCTTCCAGGTCCTGCCCTGGCGCGCCGAGGCCCCCGGCACGGCGCGGATGTTCTGCGACATCCTCATGCCGGACGGCTCCCCGTCCTTCGCCGACCCGCGCTACGTCCTCAAGCGCGCCCTCACGCGCGGCTCCGACCTGGGCTTCACCTTCTACACGCACCCGGAGATCGAGTTCTTCCTGCTGAAGGACCGCCCGCTCGACGGCACGCGCCCCACCCCCGCCGACAACTCCGGCTACTTCGACCACACCCCGCAGAACATCGGCATGGACTTCCGCCGTCAGGCGATCACCATGCTGGAGTCGATGGGCATCTCGGTCGAGTTCTCCCACCACGAGGGCGCCCCCGGCCAGCAGGAGATCGACCTGCGCTACGCCGACGCCCTGTCCACGGCCGACAACATCATGACCTTCCGCCTGGTCATGAAGCAGGTGGCGCTGGAGCAGGGGGTGCAGGCGACCTTCATGCCGAAGCCCTTCTCCGAGCACCCCGGCTCCGGCATGCACACGCACCTGTCCCTCTTCGAGGGTGACCGCAACGCCTTCTACGAGTCCGGCTCGGAGTACCAGCTCTCCAAGGTCGGCCGCTCCTTCATCGCGGGCCTGCTGCGCCACGCGGCGGAGATCTCCGCGGTCACCAACCAGTGGGTCAACTCCTACAAGCGCATCTGGGGCGGCTCGGAGCGCACGGCCGGCGCCGGTGGCGAGGCTCCCTCGTACATCTGCTGGGGCCACAACAACCGCTCGGCCCTGGTCCGCGTCCCGATGTACAAGCCCGGCAAGACCGGCTCCGCGCGCGTGGAGGTCCGCTCCCTGGACTCCGGCGCCAACCCGTACCTGGCCTACGCCGTCCTGCTGGCCGCCGGCCTCAAGGGCATCGAGGAGGGCTACGAACTCCCTCCGGGCGCCGAGGACGACGTCTGGGCCCTCTCCGACGCGGAGCGCCGGGCGATGGGCATCGAACCCCTCCCCCAGAACCTCGGCGAGTCCCTGACCCTGATGGAACGCAGCGACCTGGTCGCCGAGACGCTGGGCGAGCACGTCTTCGACTTCTTCCTGCGCAACAAGCGGCAGGAGTGGGAGGAGTACCGGTCCGAGGTGACCGCGTTCGAGCTGCGGAAGAATCTGCCGGTGCTGTAGGGGCAGGTCAGGGTGGTTTCACGCTGATTCGGCAAGTGAGGCCGACGGTCCACGACCGTCGGCCTCATTGCGTCTCACTGACTCTGGGCCGTCTCTGAGCCGTCCGGCGCCGGATCGGTGCCCTCGTAGAGGCACGACCGTCGCGTGGTAGCGCTCCGGCAACGCTGCGGTACGGCCTGCTCCAACTCGCTGCGCCAGTCTCGGATGTGTTCCGGCTTGCCGCTGTCCAGGTTGCGCATAGCGGGCAGCAGTGTTCCGGTAGAAGTGATGGGGTGACCCCATGTGGTCTGAACCGAATGAGCGCGGGGCTTCGTGATCCCATAGAGGCTCATCCGTGAGCGGCGGACACTCAATCTCCCCAACCGCTTGTGCGGAATTCCCGAATCGGAATTGTGCCATGAAGTGTCGAATCTTTCTGGCCAGCGCAACAGCAGCTCTTCTTTTTTTGGCTTCTGCACCTGCAAGCGCAACAACGGAACCAGTTCCGAACCCGGAATGGGCTGGCCTCGAGATAGCCAGCCCGCAAGCCCAGTCGGTTGAAGGATCCTGGCGGGTCTCCAAGGTGAGGTGCCCTAACGTGCATAACCCCGATCACCAGCCCAGTTTCGCCGTATGGGTTGGCCTGGGCGGAGCAAAGAGGGTTAACAAGGCTGGAGAAACCGAACCGCTCATCAAAGCAGGGACAGTCACCGTTTGCCTGGCCGGCATAGCATTCCACCAACTCGTCTATGAATGGATCGACCGCACGGGGGCTCACGGTGAGACGCTGGGTGGCGTAGACGCGAATGCTCGAATCTCAGCAAAGATCGAGCACGTAAAGGACGCGAAGGGAAAATGGACCTATAGATTCGATGTAACAAAGAATGGGGAAAGCGTCGAGATCCCACCCGTGGCGATCGCACGAGACAAGGGAAGAGCCACTTCCTCAAAGGAGTGGATTGTGGAAAGACCCCACGGTGCTGAATGGTTTGGCTATGGTAGTCCGAATTGCCGGGATGTGCTGCCTGACTTCGGAAGCATAACGATTCACCGTGGACCGGGAGGCACTGGAACACGGAAACAGTGGGAGATCACCGATGACTCGAGTGATCCAAGTTCCACTCCTGTCTTGGCTGCGCCTGCGACGAAGCCGAGCGACTCGGACGTCACGGTAATCCATAAGGCCAAGGGATCTGAGCACATCTGCTCGAAGGTGTCGATCAGCAAGTCGTCGAGCGCCAAGCCATCCAAGCGCGGTAAACGTGGGCCGTCGAAGGACGGCCCACAGCGGTGTACCGCTCCGAGGTGACCGCGTTCGAGCTGCGAAAGAATCTGCTGGTGTTGTAGGGGCAGGTCACAGCGAAGGCACAGCTGGGCACGGGGGCGGTCCGGCGGGAGTGGCGCGAGGGGCTTCGTGCCGTTCCGGCGGCATGTGCACGGTCGAAGTGGGCGTCAGCGGTGCAGTGCTTCCGACGCCTCCGGCAGGTGTACAGCGACGAGTCGGCCCGTCCCGCTCTGCGGAACCCGGCGCCGGTCCACCCCGTAAGCAACCCCCGCCACGCCCAGCCCCAGCACCGCCAGCATCGCGCCCGCCAGTGACGGAGATGTCACTCCGAAGCCCGCGGCCAGGGCGACGCCGCCGATCCAGGCGCCCCCGGCGTTCGCCAGGTTGAACGCGGCCTGGTTCGCGGAGGACGCGAGGGACGGGGCCGCCGACGCCTTCTCCATGACCATCAGCTGCAGGGGCGAGCCGGTGATGAAGGCCGCCGCGCCGAGCAGGGCGACCGCCAGCGCGGCGCTCCACCGCGCGTGCATCAGGAGCGGGAAGAGGGCGAGTACGGCCGCCAGGGAGACCAGGCCGCCGAAGAGCGTGCCCCGCAGGGAGTGGTCCGCGAGGCGGCCGCCGACCAGGTTGCCGGCCGTCGCGCCGACGCCGAACAGGGCCAGCAGCAGGGTGACGCTGGACTCGGCGTATCCGGCGGCGCCGGTGAGCATCGGGGTGATGTAGCTGTAGGCGGCGAACAGCGCGCCGAAGCCGGCGACCGTGGTGCCGAGGGCGAGCCAGACGGGGAGCGAGCGCAGGGCCGACAGTTCGCGGCGCAGTCCGGCGGCGGGTGCGTGGGTGTGGTCGTGCGGGATCAGGGCTGCCAGCGAGGCGATCGCGGCCAGGCCGATCGCGCTGACGCCGAGGAAGGTGGCGCGCCAGCCCAGGTGCTGGCCCATGAGCGTGGCGACGGGCACGCCCGCGATGTTGGCGACCGTCAGGCCCAGGAACATCAGCGAGACCGAGCGGGCCTTGCGCTCCGGCGCGACCATGTTCGTCGCGACGACGGCGCCGACGCCGAAGAAGGCGCCGTGCGGCAGGCCGCTGAGGAAGCGGGCGGCCAGCAGGGAGTCGTAGCCGGGGGCGAACGCGGACAGCGCGTTGCCGGCGACGAACAGCGCCATCAGGCCGATCAGGACCGTGCGGCGCGACATCCGGGCGGTGAGCGCGGCGAGGAGCGGGGCACCGATCACGACGCCCAGCGCGTACGCCGAGACCAGATGCCCGGCGGTGGGGATCGAGATGTGCAGGTCGTCCGCGACGTCGGGCAGCAGGCCCATCATCACGAACTCGGTGGTGCCTATGCCGAAAGCGCCGACGGCCAGTGCGAGCAGGGCCAGGGGCATGAAGGGGCCTGTTCCTTTCGGGGGTGGAGGGGCGTGTGTTCCGCCCGTGTATGTTCACTGACGGAACAAAGCCTCTCAGGCCCGGTATTCCAGCGGGTTACGAGCTGGTGTCGAGGTTCACACGGGCGGCCACCGGAAGGTGGTCGCTGCCGGTCGCGGGCAGCGTCCAGGAACTCACCGGCTCGATGCCCTGCACCATGATCTGGTCGATCCGCGCCATCGGGAACGAGGCCGGCCAGCTGAACCCGAAGCCGTTGCCCGCCGCGCCCTGGGTGGAGCGCATCTGGGAGGTGACGCCGTTGAGGGAGCGGTCGTTCATGGTGCCGTTGAGGTCGCCGAGCAGGATCTTGCGCGGCAGCCTCTCGTCGGCGATGGCCTCGCCCAGCGCGTCGGCGCTCTTGTCCCGCTGACGGGCGGTGAACCCGGCCTCCAGCTTGACCCGGACCGAGGGCAGGTGGGCGACGTAGAAGGCGACCGGGCCCTCAGGTGTGGTCACCGTGGCGCGCATGGCGCGGGTCCAGCCGAGCTTGATGTCGACGGCCCGCACGTCGCTCATCGGGTACTTGCTCCACAGCCCGACGGTGCCTTGGACCGAGTGGTACTTGTACGTCGGCTCCAGCGCCCGCTCGTACACCGGGACCGCTGTCGCGGTCAGCTCCTCCAGGGCCACCACGTCCGCGCCGGAGGCGGCCACGTCACGGGCGGTGCCGGACGGGTCGGGGTTGTCGGCGTTGACGTTGTGCGTGGCGACGGTGAGGTCGCCGCCGCTGCCGGTCTTGTCGCTGAGCAGTCCGCCGAAGAGGTTCAGCCAGACGGTCACCGGCACCAGTAGCGCGATCAGCGCGGTGGCCGACTTGCGCACCAGGGCCAGCAGGAGCAGCACCGGGACCAGCAGGCCCAGCCAGGGCAGGAAGGTCTCGGTGAGACTGCCCAGGTTGCCCACCCGGTTGGGGATCCGGGCATGCAGCAGCATGACCAGGGCGAGGATCACCGCGAGCGCGGCGAGCACGATGCCGCGCCGCCAGATTCCGGGGTCGCCGCGCCAGCCGGAGAACAGATGTGACATCAGGCGCCGGAACCGGTCTCTACGGCGCTCGGGTCCCGAGCCTCCGTTGGCCGTCTCCGTCATGTACGCCTGCTGCGCCATACCGCGTCGCCTCACTGCCTGCCGTGCACACCATCCGTCACCCCCGAAGGGGCGTCCCTAAGACCCTAGGGGATGATCGGTTCCGTTCCGCCGTCCCATGACGGCCGTACGGGCGGTGGGACGTGGAAGCCGGTCCGAGAGGTTCCGGATCGGCGGGCGGTAAGCGTGTTCTGTGACGGAACGCGCACATTCGGGCTACGCGGCCGGTGAACTGACGGGCCGTAGTCCTTCGAGCAGGGTGTCGACGATCTCCTCCGACAGGCCGTCAGGCAGGTCGGCGTCCGGGCGCATCAGGGTCCGGAAGAGCATCGGGCCGACGAACATGTCGTTCAGCAGTTCGACGTCCAGGTCGGTGCGCAGTTCGCCGTCGGCCTGGCCGCGGCGCAGGATCGCGATCTGCAGCTCGCGGCGCGGCCTGACGACCGTCGCGTGATAGGCGGCCCATATCTTGGGGCTGCTCTTCATCTGGGCGTGCACGTTGTGCAGGATGGCCGAGGAACGGGTCATCAGGCCGCGTTGGCGCAGATGCTCCAGCAGGGCCACCAGGTCGTCGCGCATGGAGGTGCCCGGCAGCTGGGGGCCGGGCGGCTCGGCGCTGCGGACGACGTCGACGAACAGCTCCTCCTTGCCGCTCCAGCGGCGGTAGATGGTGGCCTTGCCGACCCCGGCCGTCCGCGCGATGCGCTCGATGGAGAGCTCGGCGAGCGGGACGCCGTCCTCCAGGAGCTTCATGACCCCCTCGATGACGGCGCGTTCGACCGCCTCGCTGCGGGGGCGTCCCCGGACGGGGGCGCCGGAAGCGGCTGGGCTGTCGGCGAGGCTCACGTGTGTCGTCCCTTCCTCGTGCTGGAGCGATTCTCCCTGCTGCCCCCCGGTGCGGCGGAAGAGGCTATTCCGCCGCGGCCACCAACTCCTGCTGCTCCTCGCCCTTCTGACGCGCCGGGGGCTTGCCCGGCAGGAACCAGAACGCCACCACCGCGCCGAGCAGCGCGACGACGGTGCCGCACAGGGCGGTGACGTGCATGGCGTGCAGGAAGGCCTCGTTGGCCGGGGTGACCAGCGCCTTGCCCTGGGGACCGAGCTTCGCGGCGACGCCGAGGGTGGCCTCGATGGACTCGGCGGCGGTGTCCCGCAGACCGGGCGGCAGGGAGCCCAGCTTGCCCTCGATGCCGTTGCGGTAGGCGGTGGAGAGCACCGAGCCGAGGACGGCGATGCCGAGGGCGCCGCCGACCTGGCGGAAGGTGTTGCTCAGCGCGGAGGCGGAACCGGCCTTCTCACGCGGCAGGGCCTGCATGATGACCACGCTGGTCGGGGTCATCACATGCGCCATGCCGGTGCCCATGAGGAAGAAGACGACCTCCAGCACCCAGATGGGGGTGTCCGCCTCGAAGCCCGCGAACGCGGCGAGCATGCCCGCGAGCAGCACCAGACCTCCGCCGGTGGTGACCTTGTTGCCGAACCGGTCGACCAGCAGCCGGGCGCGCGGCGCGAAGATCAGCTGCGCGGCGGCCAGCGGCAGCATCAGCAGACCGGACTGCAGCGGCGAGTAGCCGCGCACGCTCTGGGTGTAGAAGACGGCGAAGAACGTCACGCCCATCAGCGCGAAGAAGACCAGCGCGATGGCGGCCATGGCGGCCGAGAACACCTTGTTCTTGAAGTAGGTGACGTCGAGCGAGGGGTGGTCGCTGCGCTTCTCGAAGACCACGAACCCGGCGAGCACGAGGAGACCGGCGACGATGGTCGACAGCACCTGGGGGTCGGTGAAGTCGGCGAGCTGGCCGCCCTTGATGATGCCGTACACCAGCAGGACCAGGCCGACGACGGACAGCACGACGCCGATCGGGTCGAGCCGGCCGGGCCTGGGGTCGCGGGAGTCGGGGACCAGCCAGACCATCAGGACGAGCGCGAGGATCACGATCGGGACGTTGATCAGGAAGACCGAGCCCCACCAGAAGTGGTCCAGGAGCAGACCGCCGGTGATCGGGCCGATGGCGATGGCGAGGCCTACGCCGCCGGCCCAGATGCCGATGGCCTTGGGCTGCTCCTCGCGCTCGAAGACGTTCATCAGGACCGCGAGGGTGGCCGGCATCACGAAGGCGGCACCGAGGGCCATCAGCGCCCGGAAGGCGATGAGCTGGGTCGGGGAGCCGGACTCGGCGGCCAGCGCGGAGCCGGCGCCGAACACGACGAGACCGCCGAGCAGCACCTTCTTGCGGCCCACCCGGTCGCCGATGAGGCCGGAGGTGAACAGCAGGCCGGCGAAGACGAGCGTGTAGGCGTTGATCGCCCACTCCAGCTCGCTCTGCGTGGCGCCCAGGCCCGTGGGGGCCGGGGTGGAGATCGTCTTGATGGCGACGTTCAGGATGGAGTTGTCGAGCACCACGATCAGCAGGCTCAGCATCAGAACGCCGAGGATCGCCCAGCGCCGCCGGTGCACGGCTTCGGGTATCCGGGTGGCAGGGGCGGGTGCAGAGGTCATGAGGTCCAGACTAGGCATGTCCGACGCCATTCCGATACGAGACGGTGCCGTATCGGAATTGTTTTTACTCCATCCTTACGCGAGCGGCCGTCGAGCCTCGTGCGAACGGCCCTCGAGCCTCGTACGAGTGGCCCTCGCGTCACGTGACAGGTGTCCCTCGGGGAGCCTCTGGCCCTCCCCGGCACGAAGTGCCACCATGGGAGTGATCCGGGGACGCCGGCAGGGCGCCTCGAGATGACTGAAGGAGCCGTTGCAATGACGCAGCTTTCGGCTGCCCACGCGAAGCCCTCCGACGGCAGCAAGGCGCTGTACGGGGGCAAGGGCACCCGCCGTATCACCGTTCGCGACATCGCCCTCGCCAAGGAACGCGGCGAGAAGTGGCCCATGCTCACCGCCTACGACGCGATGACCGCGTCCGTCTTCGACGAGGCCGGTATCCCGGTGATCCTCGTCGGCGATTCGGCGGGCAACTGCCATCTCGGGTACGAGACGACCGTGCCCGTCACACTGGACGAGATGACCATGCTGTCGGCGGCCGTCGTCCGCGGCACGCAGCGCGCGCTGATCGTCGGCGACCTCCCCTTCGGCTCCTACCAGGAGGGGCCGGTGCAGGCGTTGCGCTCGGCGACCCGGCTGGTCAAGGACGCCGGCGTCGGGGCGGTCAAGCTGGAGGGCGGCGAGCGGTCGCACGAGCAGATCCGGCTGCTGGTGGAGTCCGGGATCCCCGTCATGGCCCACATCGGGCTGACCCCGCAGTCGGTGAACGCGATGGGCTACCGGGTGCAGGGACGCGGCGAGGAGGCGGCGCAGCAGCTGCTGAGGGACGCCAAGGCCGTGCAGGACGCGGGCGCCTTCGCGGTGGTCCTGGAGCTGGTTCCGGCGGAGCTCGCGGCCGAGGTGACGCGGGTGCTGCACATCCCGACGGTCGGTATCGGCGCGGGTCCCGAGACGGACGCGCAGGTGCTGGTGTGGACCGACATGCTGGGGCTG
This sequence comes from Streptomyces sp. NPDC006476, assembly GCF_040612015.1. Taxonomy (NCBI): domain Bacteria; kingdom Bacillati; phylum Actinomycetota; class Actinomycetes; order Kitasatosporales; family Streptomycetaceae; genus Streptomyces; species Streptomyces sp. NPDC006476. The sequence continues at coordinate 10,946 of NZ_JBEXPK010000057.1, forward strand.
ACGTCCGGCCGGGTCCCGAAGTTCGTCAAGCAGTACGCCAACCTGCGCGAGGTCATGGGCAACGCGGTCAAGGAGTTCGCGGAGGACGTCGTCGGCGGCACCTTCCCGCTCGACGAGCACTCCGTCCACTAGAACCACGACGAGCACTCGGCCACTAGAGCCACGACGAGCACTCCGTCACCAGAGCCACAGCGGCACAGAGGCAGCCCGCCGATCTTCCCCCGTCGGCGGGCTGCTGCTTTGTCGGCGCGGTGTAGGCACCGGCACGGGCCTGTAGGTGATGTGTCGGTGGTTTGTAGGCCGGGGCTGGCACCGTTCTCGGCATGACACGAATCGACAAGAACTCCAGCGGCGGCGAGAACGCCGTCACCGTACGGGGGATGGTCAAGCACTACGGCGAGACCAAGGCGCTGGACGGGGTCGACCTGGACGTGCGCGAGGGCACCGTGATGGGTGTCCTCGGGCCGAACGGCGCCGGAAAGACCACCCTCGTGCGGATTCTGTCCACCCTGCTGAGCCCCGACGCCGGTCAGGCGACGGTCGCCGGGTACGACGTCCTGCGCCAGCCCCGCCAGCTGCGCCGGGTCATAGGGCTGACCGGGCAGTACGCCTCCGTCGACGAGAAGCTCCCGGGCTGGGAGAACCTCTACATGATCGGGCGCCTGCTCGACCTGCCCCGCAAGGACGCCCGTGCCCGCGCCGACGAACTGCTGGAGCGGTTCTCGCTGACGGACGCAGCCAAGCGGCCCGCGAGCACCTACTCCGGCGGTATGCGGCGCCGGCTCGACCTCGCCGCCTCCATGATCGGCCGGCCCCAGGTGCTGTTCCTGGACGAGCCGACGACCGGACTCGACCCCCGCACCCGCAACGAGGTCTGGGACGAGGTCAAGGCCATGGTCGGCGACGGCGTGACCGTCCTGCTCACCACCCAGTACATGGAGGAGGCCGAGCAGCTCGCCTCCGAGCTGACCGTCGTCGACCGGGGCAAGGTCATCGCCGGCGGTGGCATCGAGGAGCTGAAGGCGAAGGTCGGCGGCCGGACGCTGCGGGTGCGGCCCGCCGATCCGGTGCAGCTGCGGCCGCTCGCCGCCGCCCTCGACGAGCTCGGCATCACCGGCCTCTCGACCACGACCGTGGACGCCGACAGCGGTACCGTCCTCGTCCCGATCCTCAGCGACGAGCAGCTGACCGCCGTGGTCTCGGCCGTGACCGCCCGCGGCATCACCCTCTCCTCCATCACCACCGAACTGCCCAGCCTGGACGAGGTGTTCCTCTCCCTCACCGGCCACCGCGCCAGTGCCCCGCAGGACACCGTGCCCGCCGACACCCGCGAGGAGGTCGCCGTATGAGCGCCGCCACCGTCACCGTCACCGCGTCCGACACCCGCATCCCGCTGCGCGGACACCTGCGCCACACCGGCGCCCTGATCCGCCGCAACCTGTTGTGGATCCGGCAGGACCCCGAATCGATGTTCGACGCGCTGCTGATGCCCGTCGTCTTCACCCTGCTGTTCGTGTACGTCTTCGGCGGCTCGATCGGGCAGGCGCTGGGCGGCGGTCAGGACGGGTACGTGCAGTACGTCATCCCGGGCATGATCGCGATGATGAGCATGACGCTCTCCCAGGGCGTCGGCACCGGGTTCAGCCAGGACTTCAACTCCGGTGTCATGGACCGCTTCCGGTCCCTGCCGATCGGACGCGGCTCCGTGCTCTTCGCCAAGATCACGGTGGAGCTGCTCCGGATGCTGTTCGCGACGACCGTGCTGATGATCGTCGCCGTGCTCGTCGGCTTCCACATCCACCACTGGGGCGGTCTGCTGGCGGCCGTGGGCCTGTCCGCGGTGTTCGCCTCGTCGATCATGTGGGTGTTCCTCACCCTCGGCGTGGTCCTGAAGAACGCCCAGTCCGTGCAGGCGATGGGCTTCCTGGTGCTGTTCCCGCTGCAGTTCGGCTCGTCGATCTTCGCGCCGACGAACTCCATGCCGGGCTGGCTGCAGACCTTCACCGACTACAACCCGCTCTCCACCCTCGCCGACGCGGCGCGCGGACTGATGGTGGGCGGTCCGGTCGCGCACGACCTGTGGGTGACGCTGGGCTGGTCGGTGGCGATCACGGCGATCGCCGCGCCGTACGCGATCCACAAGTTCCGCACCAAGAGCTGACGTTCAGCGGTCCCGGACCAGGGCGGTGGCCTCCGCGAGGGAGAGGCCGCCGCCCTCGGCGTACGCGGCCTCGTACTCCGCGTCGCCGAGCACGGCGCGGGTGTGCCGTCGGGCCCGGTCGTACACGTCGCGCTCCAGGCTCGTCGCCACATGGCTCGGCGGCAGGGCTGCCTCGGCCGCGCCCAGGGCGCGGGCGCCGTCCCGGGCACTGCGGCCGCCGTCGGTCTCGGCGAGGCCGACCGCGGAGAGGGCCAGGTACAGCGGGTTCATGTGCGGGGCGATGGCCACGGTGAGCGGGTCGGCGGAGTGTTCCAGGCACTGCCGGGTCTTGTCCAGCGAGAGTTCGTAGTTGCCGTCGAGCGCCTCGAGCCAGGCCTCGGAACCGAGGATGAAGGCTTCGAAGACGACGAAGTGCGCGATCTTGAACTCCTCGCGCAGAAGGCGCAGTTGCTCGCGCGCCTCCGGGATGCGCCCGGTCATGCCGAGGCGTCCGGCGAGGAACATCCGGGCGGCGGGCATGGCCTCGGTGCCCGAGCCCTCCTGACTGTCGATCACCTCCCGCAGAATCCGCTCACCCCGCTCGTTCTCCCCGGCCTCCATGAGCGCGCTGCCGAACCGGGCGCCCAGCACGGCCATCTGGGCGCGTGCGCCGAGGCGCCCGGCCTGCTCGATCGCGGCCTCGTAGTCGGCGGCGGCGAGACGGTACTCGCCGACGCGTTCATGGGCCTCCCCGCGCGCGGACAGCGCCTCGGCGGTGCCCCACAGGTCGCCGATCCGCCGGTAGATCTCCAGCGACTCGTCGGCGTCGCGGGCCGCGTCGCCCGCCCAGTCGCTGCGGTTGGCGAGGAGGTTGGCGCGCATCTGCAGTACGGCGGCGAGGTCCCACTCCATGCCCGGGGTGGTCCGGCAGGTCTCGACGCAGGCGTTCAGGATCACCGGCAGCCGCTCCACACTGCCGGACAGCATCACCGCGAAGAACCAGAGCAGGCCGGGGGAATGGCAGGTCTGCGGCAGGCCGGGCTCGTACACCTCGCTGATGATCCGCAGCTTCTCCTTCGCCGCCGGGGTCTCCCAGGCCTCCAACTCGGTGTCCATACAGGCCAGATGGGCGAGATGGACACCGCGCCGTGCCTCGTCGAGGAGGTCGCCGGTGTACGGCGGCGGGACCTCGCTGCAGCGCTGCCAGACGGGAGCGGCGCGCCGGACGGGGGCGGTGAACGGGTCGGGGCCCAGGGCCATGACCTCGGCGCACCAGTTGCGGGCCTCGATGCGCGCGTCGCGCATCTGCCAGTACCAGGCCAGCGACAGGACGAGGCAGAGGCCCTCCTGCTCGTCGCGTTCGGCGACCGCGTGCCGCAGGGCGGTGCGCAGGTTCTCGTACTCGCGCTCCAGCAGGGCGATGGCGGCGAGCTGACCGGGGCCACGCAGCAACGGGTCGGTGGTGCGGGCGAGTTCGCGGTAGTACGTCAGATGGGCGCGCTCCGTCTCCTGGCGCCCGCCCACCTCGTCGAGCCGCTCCCCGGCGTACTCGGCGACGGTCTCCAGGAGCCGGTAGCGCATGCCGCCGTCATCCGAAGGGGCGGCGACCACAAGGGACTTGTCGACGAGCGAGCCGAGCACGTCCAGGGCGGAGGGTCCGCAGACGGCCTCCGCGGCGGCGAGGTCACAGCCGCCGGCGAAGACGGACAGCCGGAGCAGCACGTCCCGCTCCTCCTCGTCGAGCAGGTCCCAGGACCAGTCGACGACCGCCCGCAGGGTCTGCTGGCGGGGCAGGACGGTACGGCTGCCGGAGGTCAGCAGCCGGAAGCGGTCGTCCAGCCGGTCCGCGATCTGACATGGCGTCAACATCCGTAGCCGGGCGGCCGCGAGCTCGATGGCGAGGGGCAGTCCGTCGAGCCGCCGGCAGATCTCGGCGCACGCCGCGGGATCGTCCTCGACCCGGAACCCCGGCCGTGCGGCCGCTCCCCGTTCGGCGAACAGCCGCAGCGCGACCGGCTCGGGCAGGGGCTCCACCGGGCGCAGCAACTCCCCCGGTACGCCGAGGGGTTCGCGGCTGGTCGCCAGTACCGTCAGCTCGGGGCAGCGCTCCAGCAGCTCCTCCACGAGCCGCGCGGCGGCCTCGACGACGTGCTCGCAGTTGTCGAGGACGATCAGCATCCGCCGCCTGCCGCAGTGCTCGGCCAGCCGCTCCACCGGGTCGTCGTGCCGGTCGTTCCCGGCCGCCCGCATGGCCTCGGCGCCGGCGCCGTAGAGCACGGTCTCCCGGGCGCCCACGGCGGTCAGCACCGCCTCCGGTACGGCGTCCGGGTGGTCGACGGGAGCGAGCTCCGCCAGCCACACCCCGTCCGGCGCACCGTCCCGCACGGCCTCGGCGGCCTCCTGCGACAGCCGCGTCTTCCCGGCCCCACCAGGCCCGAGCAACGTGACCAGCCGAGCCGCACCGAGGTCCCCCCGGATGGCCTCGATGTCCGCTTCCCGCCCGACGAAGGAGGTGAGCCGGGCTCGGAGGTTGCCGGGGGGTTGGGGGGTGGCAGGGCCCCTGGAGTCGGGGGCGGCGTGATCGGGGGCGAGTGGGATGCGGGCGGCGGTCGGGTGCGCGGTCGTGCCGGACGGGGCGCCGTCCGCGGTCGGAGCCGCCTGCGTGCCCGGGGCGGGTGTCGTGCCAGCGATGAGGATCGCGCCCGGACCCGACGCCGTGCCCGGCACTCCCCCGCCGAGGGTGCCGGTCGAACTCGCCCTCCCAGCGGCGGACTTCGCCTGGCCCGATGCGCCGCGCCCGCCACCCGGCTCCTGCCGCTCCTCCGGGCGGAGCAACTCCCCGTACAGGGACCTCAGTTCGGGTCCGGGGTCGGCTCCCAGCCGGTCCGCGAGCAGCTGTCGTACGTCCTCGAAGGCGGCGAGTGCCTCCGCCGTGCGGCCCGCGTCGCGCAGGGCGCGCAGGCGCAGGGACTGAAGGGGCTCGTCGAGGGGGTGGGTGTCGCACAGGGCGGTCAGTTCGGGCAGCGACTGTTCGGCGTGGCCCAGGGCGAGCGCGGCGGTGTGGCGGGCGCGCAGGGCGTCCAGACGGCGGGTCTCCAGACGGGCCGTCCGGGCGGTGCCGTCGGGGAGGTCGGCGAGGACGGGGCCCTGCCACAGGGCGAGGGCGTCGTCGAGGACACCGGCCGCCTTGGCGGGGTCGCCGTCGGCCAGGGCTCGGGTGCCCTCGCCGGTGAGCCGTTCGAAACGGTGCAGGTCGACGTCGTCGGGCGAGGCGGTGAGGCGGTAGCCGCCCTCCACCGAGGCGATCGCGTCGGCGCCGAGTGCCCGCCGCAGCCGTCCGACGAGCGCCTGCAGCGCGCCGGACGCGTCGGCGGGCGGGTCGCCGTCCCAGACCTCGTCGACGAGCGTGCGGACGGGCACCGTGCGGCCGGCCCGCAGGGCGAGCACGGTGAGCAGGGCACGCAGCCGCGCCCCGCCGACGGCGACGGGGCTGCCGTCCGGCCGGAACGCCTGAGCTGTACCGAGGATGCGATAGCGCACGGGGTCCATTGTCTCCGGTGGCTCGGGGCCGGTCACGGGATTCGGTCGGGCGGGGTGGCGGGGCGCAGCAGGAGCACACACCCTCGCCGGAGCCATGCCCCACCTTCCCCGGAACCTCGGCCCCACCGCGAGACGTTTTCACCTGTGCCCGGTACCGTCGGGCGTCCCATCGCGTGCACGTTCAGTCCAGGGAGCCCCATGACCACCGCGACCACCCGCCACAGCGACCGGCGGATGAGCCCCGTCTTCGTCGGCATTCTCGCCGTCACGGCGGTCACCGGCTGGGCCACCTGGTCCGGGTTCGCCGAGCAGCCGGGCGTGGCCGTGTTCCTGTTCGTGACCGCGGCCTGGGTGGTGTCCCTGTGCCTGCACGAGTACGCGCACGCGCGCACCGCCCTGCACAGCGGCGACATCACGGTCGGCAGCAAGGGCTATCTGACCCTGAACCCCCTGAAGTACACGCATGCCCTGCTCAGCATCGTGCTGCCGGTGCTGTTCGTGATCATGGGCGGGATCGGGCTGCCGGGCGGTGCCGTCTTCATCGAGCGCAACCGGATCCGGGGCCGCTGGCGGCACAGTCTCATCTCCGCCGCCGGCCCGCTGACGAACGTCCTGTTCGCCGTCGTCTGCACCGCCCCGTTCTGGCTGCACGCCCTGGACGGCGTCCCCCGCGACTTCCGCTTCGCGCTCGCCTTCCTCGCGCTGCTCCAGGTCACGGCCGCGCTCCTGAACTTCCTGCCCGTGCCCGGCCTGGACGGCTACGGCGTCATCGAGCCCTGGCTGTCGTACAAGGTCAAGCGGCAGGTGGAGCCCTTCGCGCCGTTCGGCCTGCTGTTCGTGTTCGCGCTGCTGTGGGTGCCGTCGGTCAACAGCGCCTTCTTCGACGTGATCGACTCGATTCTGCGCAGCCTGGGGATCAGCGACTTCGACTCGTACTGCGGTCAGGAGCTCTACCGCTTCTGGCAGGGCACGAACGAGTTCTGCTCGATCAGCTCGTGACCCGCCGGGCGTCCCGGGCCCGCTTGACGTAGTACCAGCACATGTTCGACGACAGGCTCGCCAGCAGTACCCACACGACGCCCAGCCAGCTGCCCTGGACGAAGGAGACCACCGCCGCGGCCACGGAGAGCACGCAGACGATCAGGGCGTAGAGGGCGAGGCGGGGCATTTCTGTCGGCTCCTGTCGGCGGACGGGGTGAACGGGGTCGTGGGGGTGGTCGGGGACACCGCCACGGATCCAGTGTCCCCCACCCGCTCACACGTCCGTGACCCGGAGCCCGGCGTGTGCCTTGTAGCGTCGGTTCACGGAGATCAGGTTGGCGACCAGGGACTCGACCTGGTGGGCGTTGCGCAGCCGGCCGGCGAAGATGCCGCGCATGCCGGGGATACGGCCCGCGAGCGCCTGCACGATCTCGACGTCGGCCCGCTCCTCGCCCAGCACCATCACGTCGGTGTCGATCTCGGCGATCTCCGGGTCCTGGAGCAGCACGGCCGACAGATGGTGGAAGGCGGCGGTCACCCGCGAGTCCGGCAGCAGGGCCGCGGCCTGCTCCGCCGCGCTGCCCTCCTCCGGCTTGATCGCGTAGGCGCCCTTCTTGTCGAAGCCGAGCGGGTTCACGCAGTCGACGACCAGCTTCCCGGCCAGTTCCTCACGGAGCGACTCCAGCGTCTTGCCGTGCCCGTCCCACGGTACGGCGACGATCACGACGTCGCTGCGGCGCGCGCACTCGGCGTTGTCGGCGCCCTCGACGCCGTGGCCGAGTTCCTCGGCGGCGGACTGCGCCCGCTCGGCGGCCCGCGAGCCGATGATCACCTTGTGGCCGGCCCTGGCGAGCCGGTAGGCCAGCCCTTTGCCCTGCGGCCCGGTCCCGCCGAGCACCCCGACGACGAGCCCGGAGACATCGGGGAGGTCCCAGGGGTCCTTGGCAGGGGCCTTCGCGGGGATCTGTGCAGCACTGTCGGTAGAGGTCATGGGCCGACTTTACGTCCGCCCCGTCCGCCCTCGGCGCTCAGGTGAGCCGCGTCACGGGCACCCGCCGGAAGGCGATGCGCTCGTACGGCCCGAAGTCCCCCGTCTCATAGAGGAGCCCGACGGTCGCGGGGTCGACGCGGACCAGGTCGGAGTACGCGGCGGGCAGGCCGTCGGCCGTGTGCGCGGGGCGCCAGGTCCGGCCGCCGTCGGTGGAGGCGCGGAGGGTCATGAGGGCGCGGGCGGACGGGAAGGCCGGGCCGGAGAAGAGCAGGACGTCGGGGTCGTGGAGGTGCAGGAGGCTCCCTTCGCAGACCGGGCCGTCGAGGCCGGCCTGGGGGCGGAAGGGGAGCTGCAGGGTTTCGCCGCCGTCCTCGGAGTGGGCGTCGGCGCGGTTGCCGGGGGAGGGTGAGTCGTTGCGGGTGTTGAAGTAGACGCGGCCGTCGGGGAGTTCGGCGGCGGTGGTCTCGTTGGCGTTGATGTAGCCGTCGGTGTTGTCGTCGACGTATCCGATGGACCAGCTCTCGCCGCGGTCGTCGCTGAGCAGGCAGTGGCCGCCGTTGTACCTGGCCTCGGTGCCGACGTCGGTGCCGGTGGGCGGGAGGGTGTGGTTGGCGGGGACGACGACCCGGCCGGAGCGCAGCTGGAGGGCGTGGCCGGGGGTGGTGGCGTACCAGCGCCAGTCGGGCCGCTTCACCTGTTCGGTGATCTCCCTCGGGCTCGACCAGGTCATCCCGTCGTCGTCGCTGTGCTGCACCCACACCCGGCGTCCGTCGGCCTCGCCGACCTGTCCGCGCAGGATCAGGTCCTCGGATGCGGAGGCGGCGGAGCGGACGTGGACGAGCAGGACGCGGCCGGTGTCGAGGACGACGGGGGCCGGGTTGCCGGCGAGGTCGGTGCCGTTGCTCGCGGCGACCTGGAGCGGGCCCCAGGTGCGGCCGCCGTCGGTGGAGCGCCGGAGCACGATCTCGATGTGCCCGTGGTCGCTCGCGGAGTCCACCCGGCCCTCGCAGAAGGCAAGGAGGGTGCCGGCGGCGGTGACGACGACCGCCGGGATGCGGTAACTGGCGTGTCCGTCGCGGCCGGCGCGGAAGGGGACGGTGGTCTCGGCCATGTTCGCGCTCCTCGGTGATCGTCTTCGCTCACTCACTCGCGGTAGGCCGCTCCCCTCCCCAGGTCGGGCGAATTCGGGGTGAACTGCGGGCCACGAGTGCCCGTTTGGGGCAGGATGCGGGCCCATGGACGCCGTACGTGTCGCGTTGCTGCGTGAAGTCCTCGCCGGGACCGAGTGGTTGGGGGCCACCCGGCGGTTCGCGGGCGCGTTGCGCGGGTCGGTGGTGTCGCACGGGGGCGGGCTGCTGCTGGTGGGCACGCCGGAGTACGAGCCCTGGCATCTGGCGGCGCATCTGGTGGACGAGGCCGCGTGGTCGGGCACGCCGGAGCTGGCGCCGACTCTCGTACGGCATGGGGCGCGCGCGTCGGATCCGGCCCATCTGTCGGTCGGGCTCGGGCGGTTGGCGGCGGCCCGGCGCGGCGAGACGCTGCTGCTGGTCTCCCCGAGCTGCCCCGACGTCCCGCTGCTGGAGCGGGTGCACGACGCGCGGCGGGCCGGGGCGACGGTCCTTGCACTGGGGGGTGGCGAGGGCGAGCTGGAGTCGATGGCCCATGAGTCGCTCGCCGTCCCGGACGGCTCCGAGCTGGATCTGGACACGGTGCAGCATCTGGTCAGCGCGGCGGCCGGCGAGAACTCCCTGCCGGCTCCACGCGTCCACCGGCGGCTGCGCGACCGCCTGTCCCGGCTGGCGGACCAGCTGACGGCACCGCCGCCGACCGGCTGGTAGCAGCCATGCCGCGGGAAAAGCGGTTGCTCCGGTCCGCGCCGCGGCCGACCATGACCGGTCGTGACCGACGACTCCCCCGCACCCGCCTCCCGACTCCGCGCCCTCCTGCCCGACCTCACGCCCTGGCGGGCCTCCGCCGACTTCCGGCGGCTGTGGGTGTCGGGGACGATCTCAACGTTCGGGAGCTTCCTGACGTTCGTCGCGCTGCCGGTGCAGTTGAAGGAGCTGACGGATTCGACGGCCGCGGTCGGGGCGATCGGAGCGGTGGAACTGCTGCCGCTGGTGTTGTTCGGGCTGTACGGCGGGGCGCTCGCCGACGCGCTCGACAAGCGGCGGCTGATCATCTGGACGGAGGCCGGGCAGGGGCTGCTGTCGGCCGCGCTGCTGCTCAACGCGCTGCTCCCGCGTCCCGCCGTGTGGCCGCTGTACGCCGTGGCGGCCCTGTCCTCCGCCCTGGTCTCGCTCCAGCGCCCGGCCATCGACTCCCTGTGGCCCAGGATCGTGGCCCACGAGCACCTGCCGGCCGCGGCCGCGCTGAACTCCCTGCGCTGGACGGTCGGCGGTGTCGCCGGGCCGGCGCTGGCGGGCGTGGTGGTGGCGTACGCGGGGCTCGGCTCGGCGTACGGCGCGGACCTGGCGACCTTCGTCATCTCGGTGGCGCTCATGATCCCGATCGCGGCGTCACCGGCCTCGCACGAGGCCGCGAAGCCGTCCCTCGCGGCCATCGCGGAGGGCGCCCGTTACGCCTGGAGCCGCAAGGAGCTGCTCGGCACCTACGCCGTCGACCTCGCGGCGATGTTCCTGGCGATGCCGCTCGCCGTGCTGCCGTTCCTCGCGGACGAACTGGACGCGAACTGGTCGCTGGGGCTGATGTACGCCACCGTGCCGCTCGGTTCGATGCTGGTGAGCCTGACCAGCGGCTGGACCTCGCGGGTGCACCGGCACGGGCGGATGGTGGTGCTGTCGGCCGCGCTGTGGGGCGTGGCGATCGCGGGCGCCGGGCTCGTGGGCAACGTGTGGCTGGTCCTGCTGTTCCTGACCGTGGCAGGGGGCTGCGACATGGTCAGCGGGATCTTCCGGGGCGCGATGTGGAACCAGACGATCCCGGACGAGCTGCGCGGGCGGCTCGCCGGGATCGAACTGCTGTCGTACTCCATCGGCCCCACCGTGGGCCAGGTCCGCTCCGGCGGATTCGCCGCCTGGTGGGGCGTACGGACGTCCGTGTGGTCCGGCGGCCTGCTGTGCGCGGGAGCCGTGGGCCTCCTCGCCCTGTGCCTGCCGGGGCTGATGACCTACGACGTCCGCACGAACGAGCACGCGCTACGGCTGCGCGACCGGCGGACGGCAGCCGCACCGGCCGAGGCCCAGGCCTGATCAGTCCTCGTCCGCGCTTCCCGCGGGGGCGTCATGCCACTTGGGATCGTTCTCCCACACGAGATTGCGCTCCCGCGCGATCTCCATCGCGTGCTCGGCCTCCTGCCGGGAGGCATAGGGCCCGAACCGGTCCTTGGCGGGACACTCCGGCCCCTCCTCCACCTTCTTGTGCTCGAGGCAGTAGAACCACTCCCCCGGCTTCCCGACCGTCCGCTTCTTGAACAAGGCCATGACCAGCTCCTCTCGCCTCGGACATGTTCCCCCGCCCCGGCTCGTTAGACTCCCTGGCATGTCTGGCCAGTCGCTGCTCGTTCCAGGGGAGCTCTCTCCCACCCGTTCCGTGCCCGGAAACATCCGCCGGCCCGAGTACGTCGGCAAGCCCGCGCCGGCGCCGTACACCGGGCCCGAGGTGCAGACGCCCGAGACGGTCGAGGCGATGCGGGTCGCCGGGCGGATCGCCGCCCGGGCGATGGAGGAGGCCGCGAAGCTCATCGCGCCCGGGGTGACCACCGACGAGCTGGACAAGGTGGCGCACGAGTACATGTGCGACCACGGGGCCTATCCGTCGACGCTCGGCTACCGGGGCTTCCCGAAGTCCCTGTGCACCAGCGTCAACGAGGTGATCTGCCACGGCATTCCGGACTCGACGCTGCTGCGGGACGGCGACATCGTCAACCTGGACGTGACGGCGTACATCGGCGGGGTGCACGGCGACAACAACGCCACCTATCTGGTCGGGGACGTGGACCAGGAGTCGCGGCTGCTGGTGGAGCGCACCCGGGAGTCGCTCACCCGCGCGATCAAGGCGGTCAAGCCGGGCCGGCAGATCAACGTCATCGGGCGGGTCATCGAGTCGTACGCGAAGCGGTTCGGGTACGGGGTGGTGCGGGACTTCACGGGGCACGGGATCAACTCGTCGTTCCACTCCGGCCTGATCATCCCGCACTACGACAGCCCGCACGCGACGACCGTGATGCAGCCGGGCATGACGTTCACGATCGAGCCGATGCTGACGCTGGGGACGCACGAGTACGACATGTGGGACGACGGCTGGACGGTCGTCACCAAGGACCGCAGGCGCACGGCGCAGTTCGAGCACACGCTGGTGGTGACGGAGACCGGCGCGGACATCCTGACGCTGCCGTAGCCGGTCGCCGGGGTTCAGCGCTCCGGCTGGCGTTCCAGGTAGACCCGGCCGCCGATCTCCACCCAGCCGTACGGCTGCTGGGCGGTGAGGATCTGGGAGCCGGCGCCCTGGGTGATGTTGAGGGCGCGGCCCAGGCGGTCGGTGAGCAGCAGGGCCGCGGCGCCGGTCGCCTCGTCCTCGTCGATGCCGTCGTCGCGGCCGGGGAAGCCGCGGGCGCGGATCCGGCCGGCCGCCTCGTCTTCCCAGGCCCAGGCGTAGATCCACTCGCCCTTCGGGGGTACGGGCAGGTCGTCGACCTCGGCGGCGGAGGCGTACTGGCGCAGGGTGCGCGGCGGGACCCACTCGGCCCGGGCCTCGATCCAGCAGAACTCCCCGTCCTGGCGCGCCCCGACGAGGCCGGCCGGTGTGACCAGCTCCTCCACGTCGAGCAGCCAGGCCGCGCCGACGCAGGGGTAGCCGGCGAAGGGCAGGCGTACGGAAGGCGTGTAGATGTCGATGACGCCGCGCTCGGGGTCGTCGACGAACACGGTCTCGCTGAACCCGAGCTTCGCGGCGAACGCCTGTCGCTCCGCGGGGTCGGGCATGACGGATCCCTCGCGGACGACGCCGAGTTCGTTGCCGTATCCGCCGTTGGGCGCGCAGAAGACGCGGAGCACGTCGTAGTCGGTCACGGGGGCATTGAAGCACCCCCGAACCTTTGACCTTCCTTTGACCATTCCTTGGGGTGCGTTTTAGGTCGGCGTGATCGCCCCGTGCTCATACGGCGTCCATGAGAGCTGAATCACCGTATGGCTGGGTATCACGCAGGTAAGCCTTAGGTAAGTTAGGCGAGCCTCACCAATCTTTGGTCCGTCCGACAAGCGATTTCTCGCCACCACTTGGAGCCTGCATGCGAGCCGCCAGACTCTCCGTCGTCACCGCCGTCGCCACAGCGGCGGCTCTGACCGCCGTCACGGGCTGCACCGAGAAGAGCAAAGCGGACACCAAGGACGCGATACGGGTCACCGCCGCGGACTCCACGTGCGACACCTCTGCGAAGTCGACACCGGCCGGTCATGTCACGCTGAGCATCGAGAACAAGGGCTCCAAGGCCACCGAGGTCGAGATCCTCTTCCCCGACGACCGGATCGTGTCGGAGAAGGAGAACATCGGGCCGGGGACGAAGTACACCCTGACCGCCGAGGTCAAGGCGGGCGAGTACGAGATCGCGTGCCGTCCCGGCATGAAGGGCCACGGCGTCCGTCAGAAGCTCACGGTCACCGGCTCCGGCGCGGTCGCCCAGCGCGACCCCCGGCTGGACAAGGCGGTCGCCGCCTACCGCGAGTACGCGCAGGAGCAGGCCGACCAGACCGTCCCCGCGGTGGAGACCTTCGCCGCCGCGATCAAGAAGGGCGACCTCACCGCCGCCCAGAACGCCTACGCCCCCTCCCGCGTCGGCTGGGAGCGCACCGAGCCCATCGCCGAGTCCTTCGGCGACATCGACCCCAAGACCGACACCCGCGCCGACGGCCTGGAGGCCGGCCAGAAGTGGACCGGCTGGCACGCGCTGGAGAAGGCGCTGTGGCAGGACAAGAAGATCGGCGCCGAGCAGAAGACCCTCGCCGACCAGCTGGTCACCGATCTGAAGGACTGGCAGCAGCGGGTCGGCAAGGCGGAGATCACCCCGACCTCCATGGCCAACGGCGCCAAGGAACTGCTCGACGAGGTCGCCACCGGCAAGGTCACCGGCGAGGAGGACCGCTACTCGCACACCGACCTGAGTGACTTCAAGGCCAACGTCGAGGGCGCCCAGAAGGCGTACGAACTGCTCAAGCCGGTCGCGCAGACGAACGACAAGACGCTGACCACCGAGCTGGACACGCAGTTCGCCGCGCTGAACAGCACGCTCGACAAGTACCGCTCCACCAAGGCGCAGGACAAGGCGCAGAACGGCTTCGTGTCGTACGCGACCGTCACCAAGGAGCAGCGCAAGGAGCTCTCGGACGCGGTGAACGCGCTCGCCGAGCCCCTGTCCAAGCTCGCCGCCGCCGTCGTGAAGTAGGGACGAGACGACCATGACGGACACTCAGGAAGCCACCAGCGCGGACACCTCCGCGCGGAAACAGCCCTCCCGGCGTTCCCTGATCGGCTGGGGCGGTGCCGGGCTCGCGCTCGGTGCCGCCGCGGCCGGCGGCGCGGTCGCGGTGAGCCGCGTCGGCGACGACGTGGACCCGGCCGCCGCCGAGACGGGCGCAGCGGTGGCCTTCCACGGCGCCAACCAGGCGGGCATCGCCACGCCGGTGCAGGACAGGCTGCACTTCGCCGCGTTCGACGTGCAGACCGACGACCGCGCCGCGTTCGTGCGGATGCTGAAGGACTGGACCGAGGCCGCGCGCCGGATGACGGCCGGGAAGGCGGTCGGCGAGGGCGCGTACGGCGGTCTGGCCGAGGCCCCGCCGGACGACACGGGCGAGGCGCTGGGCCTGAAGCCCTCCCGGCTGACCCTCACCATCGGCTTCGGTCCGTCCCTGTTCGAGAAGTACGGGGAGAAGTTCGGGATCGCGGACCAGCGGCCGGAGGCCCTGGTGGACCTCCCGCAGTTCGCCGGCGACAACCTGGACAAGTCCCGCACCGGCGGTGACCTGTGCGTCCAGGCCTGCGCGGACGACCCGCAGGTGGCGGTGCACGCGATCCGCAACCTCGCCCGCATCGGCATGGGCACGGTCAACATCCGCTGGTCGCAGCTCGGCTTCGGCAAGACCTCCTCCACGACCCCGGACGCGCAGACCCCGCGCAACCTGATGGGCTTCAAGGACGGCACCCGCAACATCGCGGGCACGGAGACCGACCGGCTGAAGAAGTTCGTGTGGGTCGGCGAGAAGGACGGGCCGGAGTGGATGACCGGAGGTTCCTACCTGGTCGCCCGGCGCATCCGGATGCACATCGAGACCTGGGACCGCACCTCGTTGCAGGAGCAGGAGGACGTCTTCGGCCGGGACAAGGGCGAGGGCGCCCCGGTCGGCAAGGCCAGGGAGCACGACGAGCCGTTCCTGAAGGCGATGAAGCCCACCGCGCACGTGCGGCTGGCGCACCCCGACTCCAACAACGGGATCACCATCCTGCGCCGGGGCTACTCCTTCACCGATGGCACCGACGGCCTCGGCCGGCTCGACGCGGGCCTGTTCTTCCTTGCCTACCAGCGTGACGTGCGCAAGGGGTTCATCCCGCTGCAGCGCAAGCTGTCGGCGCAGGACGCGCTCAACGAGTACATCCAGCACGTGGGTTCGGCGGTCTTCGCCGTCCCGCCGGGCGTCCGCGACCAGGACGACTGGTGGGGCAGCACGCTGTTCTCCGAGGAGGCGTAGCCCGTGTTCTCCAACTATCTGATCGGCCTGCGCGAGGGTCTGGAAGCCAGCCTCGTCGTCTGCATCCTGATCGCCTACCTCGTCAAGACCGGGCGCCGGGACGCCATCCGGCCCATCTGGATCGGCATCTCCGTCGCCGTCCTGATCGCGATGGGCTTCGGCTGCCTCCTGGAGTTCGGCTCCCAGGAGTTGACGTTCCAGGCGCAGGAGGCGCTCGGCGGCTCCCTGTCGATCGTCGCGGTCGGCCTGGTGACGTGGATGGTCTTCTGGATGCGGCGCACGGCCCGGCATCTGAGGTCCGAGCTGCACGGCAAGCTGGACGCGGCCCTCGCGATGGGCACGGGCGCGCTGGTCGCCACCGCCTTCCTCGCCGTCGGCCGGGAGGGCCTGGAGACCGCGCTGTTCGTGTGGGCGTCGGTGCACGCGGCGAGCGACGGCACCCCGCGGCCGCTGATCGGCGTGGCTCTCGGTCTGGCCACGGCGGTCTTCCTGGGCTGGCTGTTCTACCGGGGCGCCCTGAAGATCAACCTGGCCAAGTTCTTCACCTGGACCGGCGGCATGCTGGTCGTGGTCGCGGCGGGCGTACTGGCGTACGGCTTCCACGATCTGCAGGAGGCCGACATCCTGCCCGGCCTGACGAGTCTGGCCTTCGACATCTCCGGCACCATCCCGCCGGACAGCTGGTACGGGACCCTGCTGAAGGGTGTGTTCAACTTCCAGCCCGACCCGACCGTCCTCCAGGTCACGGTGTGGCTGCTGTACCTGATCCCGACGCTCGCGGTGTTCTTCGCCCCGGTAGGGTTCGCCTCCGGGAAGGGGAAGGTGAAGGCACCTGATGACCAGGGATCGCGGCCCTCGAAGGCTCCGCAGGCTTGACCGGAGGGTACTGATAGCGGCCACGGTGACCGCTTTGTCGCTCACGGCGAGCGGGTGCGTGGTGGTGCACGGGGAGCGCGAGGTGCTCCCCTCCTCCACCCGCGCGGAGGCCGCCAAGGCGCTGACGCAGTTCACGGCCGCGTACAACAAGGCGGACAAGGCGGACGACAGTTCGCTGGACGCCGACCATGTCACCGGCGCCCTCGGGGACATCGACGCGGCCCGGCTGAAGGCCGGTCACCGGACGAGCCCCGGCGGCAATCCCGCGCACACGCCGCTGGAGTTGACGAACGCCACGTTCATCATCCCCAAGAAGGCCGGCTGGCCGCGCTGGTTCGTCGCGGAGGCCAAGGGCAACAAGGGCGGCAACCTGCACTGGCTGCTGGTGTTCACCCGCGGCAGCCTGGCCGAGCCCTTCCAGGTGGCGTACCTGACGCTGATCACCCCGGGCTCGCTGCCGCGGATCAGGACGGACAAGGAGGGCTGGGCGCAGGCCGTCCCCGCGGACTCCGCCCAACTGGCCGTCGCGCCCCAGGACATGAGCCGCACCTACACCGCGTATCTGAAGAACGGCGGGAAGACGTTCGCCGACGGACCGCACACCAGCGGCTGGCGGGCCGACCGGGCGAAGGACGCGAAGAAGCCCGGCCTGGTCACGCAGTACATCGACGAACCGCTGACCAGCGGCGACTACGCCCCGCTGGCGTTGCGCACGGCGGACGGCGGCGCGCTGGTGTTCTTCACCACCCGCCGCTACGAGAAGGAGACCGCCGCAGCGGGCGCCTCGATCCCCACGCCGAACACGAGCGTGCAGGCGCTGACGAGCGGCGAGATCAAGCAGTCGCTGACGATGGAGTTCGTCTCGAACGGGGTCGCCGTGGACCCGAAGGGCAGCGGCCCGGTGACGGTGGTCTCCCGCCTGGAGGGCCTGACCTCGGCCCAGGGGTCCTAGGCCCCGGCCTCTCAGTGGCGCAGGGGCCAGGCCGTGCTCGCGTGGTCGGCGCCCTCGCCGGCGTGGCGGGCGCAGGCGTCGGTGAGGGTCTCCAGGAGGGTCAGCGGGTCGGGCAACGGGTGCTCGGGGCCGCGCACCCAGTGCACGCCCTGATCGCCGGGCAGCCGGGCGGGCGGTACGAGGACATAGGATCCGCGGCAGTGCCAGCGCAGGCCGTGGTGCTCGTCCATGGTCTCGGGGTGGCAGTCCAGCTCGCAGGGCCACCACTCGTCCTCGTCCTCGGGGGTGCCCCGGGTGAGGGTGAAGAACAGCAGCCGGCCGTCGTCGCTCTCGGCGACCGGGCCTACCTCGACGCCGGCGTCCAGCAGCCGCGCCATCGCCTCCCGGCCGGCCTCCAGCGGTACGTCCAGGACGTCGTGGACCATGCCGGTCGCGGTGATGAAGTTGGCCTGCGGCTGGTGGCGGGCCCAGCGCTCGATCTGGGCGCGGTCGGTGGTGGACTGCGTCTGCCAGGCGAAGGACACGGGATGGCGGGCGGGCGTGGGACAGCCCACGCGGTCGCAGGAGCAGCGGTAGCCGGGGGCGGGGTGGGCGGCGGGCGCGAGCGGCAGGCCCGCCCCGGCGGCGGCCAGCAGCAGGGCCTCACGGCCGCCGTCGTCGGCGCCGTCCTCCTTGGGGCGGCGTCCGCGCAGCCACTGGGAGAGTTTGCCCTGCCGGCCGGTTCGGCCGCCGAACTCCGCGCTCATCTATCCCCTCGCCTCGCTGTCGTGCGGAACAGCATGCCCTATGGTCCCATCTTCCTCCGCTTCGGGGGACCGGGCCCCCTTTCGGCGGGGGGCGAGACCGTACAGGGCGTAGTCGACGAGGGTGTCGGTGTACGCGTGGGAGATGGGGCCGGTGTGCTGCAGCCAGCGCTGGGCGAGGGGTGAGACGAAGAGTTCCAGGGCGATGCGCGGGTCGACGTCGGCGCGGACCTGCCCGGCGTCCTGGGCCGAGCGCAGCCGCTCGACGTACAACTGGAGCTGTGGCTCGAGCAGTTTGGCGACGAATTCACGGCCGAGCCGTTCGTTGACGAGGCCCTCGGCGGCGAGCGCGCGGGAGGGGACGTCGAAGCGGGGGTCGAGCAGTTCGTCCACGGTCGCCCGCAGCACGGCCCTGAGGTCGGCGGCGAGGTCGCCGGTGTCCGGGATCGTGTAGGGCTCCTGCCCGGCCTCCCGCGCGGTCCGCTCGCCCAGGTCCAGGAACGCCTCCAGCAGGACCTCCGCCTTGGAGGACCACCACCGGTAGATGGTCTGCTTGCCCACGCCGGCCCGCGCGGCGATCCCCTCGACGGTCGTCCTCGGATACCCGACCTCCGCGACGAGGGCGAGCGCGGCGTCGTAGATCGCGCGACGGGACCTCTCGCTGCGGCGGGCGGAGTCGGGCGCGGACTTCTTGACCATGGTCCGACGGTATCGGGTCGCGTTTCTACGGCCGTGCCGCGCCCGGCGGCCAGGCATCACCCCAGTCGGCGTCCCGGGCCGCCTTGTAGAGGTCGCCGTGACGTTTGGTGACGGTGGTGCGGCGCAGCTGTTCGTCGGGCTCGCACAGGTCGAGGAGGACCTGGCCCTTCCTGATCTGCGGGCGCCGGATCACGCGGGAGGGGGCGGGGGCGGCGGGCAGGCGGGTGGCGGCGACGTAGCTGAACTTCTCGTCCTCGTACGCCAGCGAGCCGCCCTTGACCTGGCGGTGCAGGGAGGAGCGGCTGACCCGGGCGGAGAAGTGGCACCAGTCGGTGCCGGGGGCGATCGGGCAGGCGGCGCTGTGCGGGCAGGGCGCGGCGACGTGGAACCCGGCGTCGATCAGCCGCTGCCTGGCCTCGATGACGCGGGCGTATCCGGCGGGGGTGCCGGCCTCGACGATCACGACGGCCCGGGCGGCGGCCGCGGCCGCGTCGACGAGGGCGGCGCGGTCGCGCTCGGTGAGTTCGTTGAGGACGTAGGAGACGGTGACGAGATCGGTGCTCTCGAGGGTGAGCGCCGCTCCGATCCGGGAGCGCCGCCAACGGGCGCCCCGCAGCGCGGGGTTGTCGGCGGCGAGTTCCTCGCCGAGGGCGAGAGCGGGTTCGGACCAGTCCAGCACGGTGACGTCGCGCCCGCCGGCCCAGGTGGCGCTGACGGCCCAGGTGGCGGCCCCGGTGCCCCCGCCGACGTCGGTGTGGGTGGCGGGCACGAACCCGGGCACGGCCGCCGCGAAGGCGTCCAGGGCCGCCCGCACCGCCTCGAACGTCGCCGGCATCCGGTACGCGGCGTAGGCGGCCACGTCGGCGCGGTCGCGCAGGATGGGCGCGTCGGTGGGGGTGGCGCCCCGGTAGTTCGCGATCAGCCGGTCGACGGCGTTCGCGGCCTGCTTGGGCGGCAGCCCGTCGAGGAGCGCGGCGAGGGTGGAGCGGAGGGTCTCGGCCGGGGGTACGGGGGCGTTCACCGGGGGATTCTCTCAGGTTCTGGCGACCGGTCCGATCTCGCGTACGGCCCGTGCCAGTCGGGTGGCCGCGGCCGCCCGCGGTCTGCTGTCCGGCTGCCGTCTGCGGGGGTGGACGGTGTTCGCCAGCAGCACCAGGAAGGTGTCCGTCGCCGGGTCCAGGACCAGCGACGTGCCCGTGAAGCCGGTGTGGCCCGCCGCCCCGCGTCCCGCCAGTTCGCCCATGAACCACGGCTGGTCCACCGCGAAGCCCAGGCCGGGGGGCGTCAGCAGCAGCTCCACGAAGTCCGGGCCGAGGATGCGGGCGGGGCCGTAGGAGCCGCCCGCCAGCAGGGTGCGGCAGAAGACCGCGAGGTCGCGGGCGGTGGAGAAGAGCCCGGCGTGCCCGGCCACTCCCCCGAGCGCCCAGGCGTTCTCGTCGTGGACGACGCCCCGCAGCATCCCCCGGTCCGCCTTGCCCCACGGCCGCCGCTGGTCCTCGGTCGCCGCCGCGCCGGGGCAGGGCCCGAAGTCGGTGGCGGTCATGCCCAGCGGCCTGGTGATGCCCTCGTGGACCAGGACGTCCAGCGTGCGGCCGGTGACGCGTTCCAGGACGTACTGCAGGAGCAGCATGTTGAGGTCGGAGTAGGTGTAGGTGCCGGGCGCGCCGATCGGCGCCTCGGCGTGCAGCATCGCCATGCGCTCGGTGTCGTCCGCACAGTCGTACAGCGGCAGTTCGGGCCGCAGTCCCGAGGTGTGCGTGAGCAGTTCCCGCACGGTGATCCCGTGCCGTGCCGCCGCGCGGAACTCCGGCAGGTAGGCGCCCACCCGGGCGTCGATGCCGAGGGTGCCCCGCTCGATCTGCTGGACCGCGGCGACGGAGGTGAACAGCTTGGTGAGGGAGGCCAGGTCGAAGGGCGTGCCGACGGTCATCGGGACGCGTGCCGCGGCCGGCAGCTCGATGCCGGCGTCGGTCTCCTCGTCGTAGCCGGAGTACCGTACGGCCCACCCCGCCGCCTCCTCGACGGCGATCACCGGCCCGCGTCCGGCGACCACGACAGTGCCCGCGGCCCAGGGGCGTGGCCCGGTGGTGAGGTCGGTGACCTCCTGGACGAGGTGACGCAGCTCCACGGGATCGAGTCCGGCCCGTTCCGCGGTGTCGCCGCGCAGTCTCGGCGCGCTCAGCTCCCTGCTCCCTCCGTATCCGCACGTGTGTTCCAGGGACGGCACATTCCCATGAAACAGGCCAGGGCCACCAGTGCGGCCGCCAGTTGGACGACGGCCATCGGGACGGCCGTGTGCTCGCCGGCGATCCCGACCAGCGGGGAGGCGACGGCGCCGATGAGGAAGGAGGAGGTGCCGAGCAGCGCGGAGGCGGAGCCGGCGGAGTGCCGGGTGCGCATCAGGGCGAGCGCCTGGGCGTTGGGCAGTGTCACGCCCATCGCCGACATCAGGACGAAGAGCGCGGCAGCGACGGGGGCGAGGCCCACCGCGCCGAGGGCGCCGGTCGACATCAGCAGCAGCGCGGTGGCGGCGGCGATCACGACCGCCAGGCCCACGCCCATGACCTTCTCCAGGCTGACCCGCCCCACCAGCACCTTGCCGTTGATCTGCCCGACGATCACGAGTCCGACGGAGTTCAGGCCGAACAGCAGGCTGAAGGTCTGCGGGGAGGCGCCGTAGATGTCCTGGATGACGAACGGGGAGGCCGAGATGTACGCGAACAGCGCCGCGAACGCGAAGCCGCCCGCCAGCATGAAGCCGGTGAAGGGCAGGTCGGCGAGGAGCCGCCGCATCGAGTGCAGGGCCTCTCCGACACCGCCCGCGTGCCGCTCGGCGCGCGGCAGGGTCTCGGGCAGCCGCGTCCACACCAGCGCGCCGAGCAGCAGGCCCACGACGGTCAGGACCACGAACACCCCGCGCCAGTCCGTCACCCGCAGGATCTGTCCGCCGATCAGCGGCGCGACGATCGGGGCGACCCCGGAGATCAGCATCAGGGTGGAGAAGAAGCGGGCCATCGCCGTGCCGTCGTACAGGTCGCGCACGACCGCCCGGGCGATCACTATGCCCGCCGCGCCCGCGAGGCCCTGCACCAGCCGGAAGGCGACCAGGACCTCGACGTTCGGGGCGAACGCGCACAGGGCGGTGGCGAGGACGTACACCGCGAGGCCGGTGAGCAGCGGGCGGCGGCGGCCCCACTTGTCGCTCATCGGGCCGACCACCAGCTGTCCGAGCGCCATGCCGAGCAGACAGGCGGTCAGGGTGAGCTGGACGGTGGCGGCGGGGGCGTGCAGGGCGTGGGTGACCTCGGGCAGCGAGGGGAGGTACATGTCCATCGCCAGCGGGGGTGTGGCGGTGAGGCCGCCCAGGATGAAGGTGACGAGCAGACCGGTCCGGCGCACGGCGCGGACGGCGGCCGGTTCCGCTTCCGCTCCGGCCGCCTGTGTCATCGGTGGTGTCGAGGCCCCCTGCTCGGCCATATGCCCCTCCCTTTCCGTTCGATACGCCACCTATGCTCTCAGCTCGTACACAGTGGCGAGGATCGCACGAGCGAGGGTGGGGCGGCATGACGGCGGAGAGTGTGCGGTGGGGCATCCTGGCGACCGGTGGGATCGCGGCCGCTTTCGCGGCCGATCTCGTCGATCTGCCGGATGCCGAGGTGGTGGCGGTGGCCTCGCGGACCGAGGCGTCGGCGAAGGCGTTCGCGGAGCGGTTCGGCATCGAGCGGGCCTACGGCGACTGGGCCGCCCTCGCCGCGGACGCGGACATCGATGTCGTGTACGTGGCCACCCCGCACTCGGCGCACCGGGCGGCCGCCGGTCTGTGTCTGGAGGCCGGGCGGAACGTGCTGTGCGAGAAGGCGTTCACGCTGAACGCGCGCGAGGCCGAGGAGCTGGTCGCGCTGGCGCGGGAGCGCGGGAGCTTCCTGATGGAGGCGATGTGGATGTACTGCAATCCGCTGGTGCGGCGGCTGAAGCGGATGGTGGAGGACGGCGCGATCGGCGAGGTGCGCCATGTGCAGGCCGACTTCGGGCTGGCGGGCCCCTTCCCGCCCGCGCACCGGCTGCGCGATCCTGCGCAGGGCGGCGGCTCGCTGCTGGATCTCGGGGTGTACCCGGTGTCGTTCGCACAGTTGCTGCTCGGGGAGCCGTCGGACGTGACGGCGAGAGCGGTGCTCTCCGACGAGGGCGTCGATCTCCAGACAGGTGCGCTGCTCTCCTTCGAGAGCGGCGCTCTCGCCTCGGTGCACTGCTCCATTGTCGGCGGTACGGCGACCTCGGCCTCCGTCACCGGCTCGCAGGGCCGCATCGACATTCTGCACGGCTTCTTCTTCCCGGACCGGTTCGTGCTGCACCGGGACGGCCGTGATCCGGAGGAGTTCGCCGCCGACCCGGCGGACGGGCCGCGCAACAGTCTCCGGCACGAGGCCCGCGAGGTCATGCGCGCGCTGCGGGCCGGTGAGACCGAGTCGCCGCTCGTGCCGCTCGACGGCACCCTCGCGGTGATGCGGACGCTCGACGCCATCCGTGACCGCGTCGGCGTCCGCTACCCGGGGGAGGACGGCGCGCCGGACTCGGCCCTCACGCCGGCTTGAGTCCCTGCGCGCCCACCTCCGTCACGAAGGAGGCGGCGGTGGAGACGGGCGCGCCGGTCGTGGTCACGTACGGCACGGCCCTGAAGTCGGCCCGCGCCGCCGTCTCGTCCAGCGTGACCTTCACATAGCCGCGCCGGCCGTCGTAGAACTTCAGGTGCGGGTTGGCGGTCATGTACGTGTCCCAGTTCGCGGGCTTCTCGGTGCCGTCCTGGCCGCTGGCGATCGAGGTGGCCACGATCTCGGTGCCCAGGGTGCGCGAGGACGGGTCGTCGAAGTCGTCCTTGATGTCGAAGGCGTACGCCACGTGCACATCGCCGCTGAGCACCATCAGGTTGGCCACCCCGGCCGCCTTGGCGCCGTCCAGCACGCGGCGGCGGGAGGCCGGGTAGCCGTCCCAGGCGTCCATGGAGACCTTGGCGACGGGGTTGAGGTCCAGCTTGCGCTGGGAGAAGCAGACCTGCTGCGGTACGACGTTCCACAGCGCCCTGGAGGCCCTCCAGCCGTCGATCAGCCACTGTTCCTGGGCGGCGCCGGTCATGGTGCGCGCCGGGTCCTCCGACTCGGGGCCGGGGACGTGCTTGCCGTCGCCGTAGGCCTGGTCGGAGCGGTACTGGCGGGTGTCGAGGACGTCGAACTGGGCGAGCAGGCCCCACTGCAGCCGCCGGTAGAGCCGGGCGTCGGGGCCGACGGGCAGCTGCGGGGCGCGCAGGGGCTGGTTCTCCCAGTAGGCGCGGTAGGCGGCGGCCCGGCGCAGCAGGAAGTCGGCCGGCGGGGTGCCGTCCTCGGGGATCGGGCCCGCGTAGTTGTTGTCGGTCTCGTGGTCGTCCCAGGTGACAACGAAGGGGTGCGCGGCGTGCGCGGCGCGCAGGTCGGGGTCGGAGCGGTAGAGGGCGTAGCGCAGCCGGTAGTCCTCGAGGGTCTCGGTCTCGTGGTTGTAGAGGTCCGGGAGCACGCGGTCGGTGTAGTTGCGGGCGCCGCCGACCCCGTCGACGGGGTATTCGTACATGTAGTCGCCGAGGTGGAAGACGAGGTCGACGTCCTCCTGGGCGAGGTGGCGGTGGGCGGTGAAGTAGCCGTCCTGGTACTGCTGGCAGGAGACGGCGGCGAGGGAGAGCGCGGGGGCGGCGGTGTCGTCGGCGGGCGCGGTGCGGGTGCGGCCGGTCTCGCTGAGCCAGGTGCCCGTGCGGAAGCGGTAGTAGTAGGCGCGGCCCGGGTCGAGGCCCTGGACCTCGACGTGAACGGCGTGGTTGAACTCGGGGTACGCGGTGGTGGTGCCCTTGGCTGCGAGGGTGGCGAAGGTCTCGTCCTGGGACATCTCCCAGTCGACGTCGACGGGATGGGCGGGCAGTCCGCCGTCGGCCTGGTAGGGGGCGGGCGCGAGCCGGGTCCACAGCACCACCGAGGTGGGCAGCGGGTCGCCGGAGGCGATGCCGAGGGTGAAGGGGTCGTTGTCGATGCGGGCCGCGTCCAGCGTGGCGGCCGCAGCGATGCCGGTCGCGGGCAGGTCGACGGTGAAGGCGAGGGCCGCGGCGGCCGCGGTCAGGGTCAGGAAGCGGCGCCGGCCGAGCTGCCGGGCGGCGGCGCGGTACTCGGGGGCGTGCCAGCGCGAGCGGCGTGTGGTGATGGTCATTCAGTCCTCCCGTCACAGTTGAGGGAGCGGACGTGCGGCGGTCCCGGGGCGACACGCTTTGTCGGGTCCACAACACCCGGATGGCGGACGGGCCGGTTCCACGTGCCGGACGCTCGCCTACGCTGCCGGACATGACGGAGAGGGAATCGAAGACCGCTGTGGTGACCGGTGCGGGCTCCGGGATCGGACGGGCGGTCGCCGTGGAGCTGGCGCGGGCGGGCTGGTCGGTGGCGCTGGCGGGGCGGCGGCCCGAGACGCTGGCGGAGACGGCGGCGCTGGTGCCCGAGGGGGCCTCGCTGGCCGTACGCACCGACGTGTCGCAACCGGGGGACGTCGCCGCGCTGTTCGCTGCCGCCGTGGAGCGGTTCGGGCGGGTGGACCTGCTGTTCAACAACGCGGGGACGTTCGGACCGGGCGGGGTGCCGGTGGAGGAGCTGCCGTACGACGCGTGGCGGCATGTGGTGGACACCAACCTCAACGGGGCGTTCCTGTGCGCGCAGGCGGCCTTCCGGCAGATGAAGCAGCAGGACCCGCAGGGCGGACGGATCATCAACAACGGCTCGATCTCTGCGCATACGCCCCGGCCGCTGTCCGTCGCCTACACGGCGACCAAGCACGCGCTGACCGGCCTGACCAAGTCGCTGTCCCTGGACGGGCGGCCGTACCGGATCGCGGTGGGGCAGATCGACATCGGCAACGCGGCGACCGACATGACGCGGCGGATGGAGACGGGGGCGTTGCAGGCGGACGGTTCGGTGGTGCCGGAGCCCGTGATGGACGTCGCCGATGTGGCGCGCACCGTGCTGCACATGGCGGAGCTGCCGCTGGAGGCGAACGTGCAGTTCGCGACGGTGCTGGCCACGGCGATGCCGTACGTGGGGCGGGGCTGACGGCGCCGACAGAGCGTCAACTCGTCAACTCTTACAAACGGAATTTCAGCATCCGGACCATTGCGGCCGGTCGCAGGCCTATGCTCAAATCGTCTACACAGGAACTTCACACTTGGGGGGATGGAGTTCCGCAGGCCACACCGAGGGGGGTGGCGGCAGCCGTTCCACCGCACCGGGTGGGGGTGGATCCCGCGCGGGACCGCGGGGTACGCACCGGTGCGTCGGAACGGCTGCCGCGAACGTCAACCGGCCTGTTCCGCCCCGCCCTTGCGCCGTCGGCGCAGCGCCCACGCCCCGCCCGCCAGCAGCGCGACCGTGCCGCCCGCGCCCTCCAGCAGCTTCCACGACGAGCTCGCCCCCGCCGCCGCCCCTGGCGCCCCGGCCGCCGCGTGAGCGCTCTTCCCGCCCCGCGCCGCCTTCGCCCCGCCCTCGCTCAGCGGCTCGACCAGCGTGCCGACCGCCGCCGCCGCCGAACCTCCTTTCTCGAAGCCCCAGTCGAGCAGCGCGGCCGTCTCCTCGTAGACGGCGTTGTAGCCGCTCCTCGGATGCATCACGGTCACCAGCAGGGTCCGGCCGCCGCGGGTGGCCGCGCCGGTGAAGGTGTTGCCGGCGCTGCTGGTGTAACCGTTCTTGACGCCGATCAGCCCGTCGTACGTCTTCACGCCCCACGCGCCCGTGAGCAGGCGGTCGGTGTTCTGGATCTGGAAGGTCTTCCTGCCGCCCGCCGGGAAGTCCGCGGTCCGGGTGTGGCAGTACGCGCGGAAGTCGGAGTCCTTCAGGCCGTGCCGGGCGAAGAGGGTGAGGTCGTAGGCGGAGGAGAGCTGTCCCTTGTGGTCGAAGCCGTCGGGGCTGACCACATGGGTGTCCAGGGCCTGCAGGTCCTCCGCCTTGGCCTGCATCTCCTCGACCGTCCTGGCGATACCGCCGTTCATGTGGGCCAGGACGTGCACGGCGTCGTTGCCGGAGCGGAGGAAGACGCCCTGCCACAACTGCTCGACGGTGTAGGTGATCCCGGCTTTGACACCGACCAGGCTGGAGCCGGAGGGGACGTCGGCGATCTCGGCGTCGGTGACCGTGTGCCGCTCGGTGGGAGCGAACTTCTTCAGCACCGTGTCGGCGAAGAGCATCTTCAGCGTGGACGCGGGCGCGAGACGCCGGTGCGCGTTGAAGGAGGCGAGCACTTCTCCGCTGTCGCAGTCGGCGACCAGCCACGCGGCGGCGGTGAGTTTCCGGGGCAGTGCGGTGCCCTGAATTCCGGCGCGGGCGAGACGGGCACCGCCGACGACGGTCGTGGCGTGCGCGGGGGTCGCCGGGGCGAGCGGAATCGCGGCGGCGGCAAGACCCAGCGCGGCACGCCGGGAGAGCGGGGAGGAACCATGCATCCGGGGACGCTAACACCCACTCAACAGGGGTTTCCTGGCAGTAGCCCCTCTACTGCTCAGGAATTACCTGTCTTACGAAAGTTTGAAGTCATACCCCGCTTTCTCAGCTCCGACACATCCTTTACTCAGTGCGACGCAAAGGTTCCTCCATAACTTGTGGCAGCGCCCACAGCGGGCGCCAAGAACCTGCGAGGAACGGGATGTTTGGCATCTATCTCAAGCGCGAACTGAGCCGCAGAAAGAAAGCGGCTCTGGTCATCGCCATGGGTCTGGCGCTCGGTATCGCGCTGGTGATCACCGTCAACTCGGTGTCGGCCGGCATGACTCAGGCCCAGGGCAAGGTCCTCAAGTCGCTGTACGGTCTCGGGACCGACATGACCGTCACAAAGGCGCAGTCGGCGCCCAAGGCGGGCAGCTCCCAGGGCCCGAACTTCCAGTTCGACGCCAAGTCGAGCAGCAGCACCCAGCAGAGCTCGGACCGGGTGATGACCCAGGGCGGTCAGACTCTGGCGTCCTCCCTGGTCACCAAGGTCGCCGCGCAGCAGGGCGTGTCCGCCGCGGTCGGCGCGCTCACCCTGAACGTGACCAAGGTCGACGGCTCCTTCACCCAGGGCAAGGCGAAGAGCTCCACGAGCGGCAGCGGCAGCCGGCAGCAGAGCGGGCCCGGCGGCAGCAGCAACGGCGGCAGCCAGCCGCAGGTCCAGGGAGGCGGCGCCTCCTTCGACGTCAACTCCTACTCGGTGGCCGGCGTCGACGTCACCGACCAGGAGCTCGGCCCGCTGGCCACCTCGAAGATCACCTCGGGGAAGACGTTCACGTCCTCGCAGGCCACCGCCAAGGTCGCCGTGGTCAGCGCCTCGTACGCCAAGTCCAAGAAGTACAAGGTCGGCACGGCCTTCAAGATCTCCGGCACCACGTACACGGTCATCGGCATCGCGACGCCCGACAGCGGTGATTCCACCGTCGACGTCTTCCTGCCGCTGAAGCAGGCGCAGACGCTGGGCGACGCGAAGAACAAGGTCACCACGATCTACGTCAAGGCCACCGACTCGCAGCAGATCTCCACCGTGAAGAAGGAGATCCAGTCCAACATCTCCGGTACGACGGTCACCACCTCCGCCGACCTGGCCTCCACCGTCTCCGGTTCCCTGTCCACCGCGTCCGACCTGGCCACCAGCGTCGGCAAGTGGCTGTCGATCGCGGTGCTGGCGGCGGCGTTCCTGGTGGCGGCGCTGCTGACCTCCTCGGCCGTCTCCCGCCGGGTGCGTGAGTTCGGCACGCTGAAGGCGCTGGGCTGGCCGAGCCATAAGGTGACCCGGCAGGTCGTCGGCGAGTCCATGGTCAACGGCCTGATCGGCGGCGCCCTCGGTATCGCGCTCGGTCTCGCGGCCGCCTACGCGGTCACCGCGATCAGCCCGAAGCTGACCGCGCAGCTCGGCAGTGCGGGCGGCGGCACGGGCGGACCCGGCGGCGGTCCGGGCGGGGGCGGCCCCGGCCGGCAGTCGGCCTCCACCACCATGGAGATCGCCCTGTCCGCACCGGTCTCCCTGACCACCATCGCCCTCGCGGTGGCCCTGGCGGTCACCGGCGGGCTGATCGCCGGTGCGATGGGCGGCTGGCGCGCCTCCCGTATGCGCCCGGCGGACGCCCTGCGCAGCGTCTCGTAACGCACCCCAAGCCTGGGCGCCGCCTCTCCCTCCCCCCGGGCGCGGCGCCCCACCCCTACGTTCCTGTGGAGAACCCCATGTACAGACTCACCGGCGTCACCAAGCGCTACACGCGGGGCAAGGAGACGGTGGAGGCGCTGCGCGGCATCGACCTCACCATCGAGGACGGCGACCAGCTCGTCATCCAGGGCCCGACGGGCAGCGGCAAGTCGACGCTGCTGCAGATGATCGGCGGGCTGGACCGTCCGACCGAGGGCAGCGTCGAGTTCGAGGGCGTCGACCTGGCCCGCATCGGCGAGACCAGGCTGACCCGGGTGCGGGCCGAGAACATCGGCATCATCTTCCAGTCGTTCAACCTCATCCCGACGCTCACCGCCCAGGAGAACGTCGAAACGGCCCTCGTGCCCCTCGGGGTGAAGCCCGCCGAGCGCCGCGAGCGGGCGGCGGAGGCCCTGCGCTCGGTGGGCCTCGGCGAACGCCTCAGTCACGCGCCCGCGGAGCTCTCCGGCGGCCAGCAGCAGCGCGTCGCGATCGCCCGCGCGCTGGTCAAGCGGCCCAAGGTGCTCCTGGCCGACGAGCCCACCGGCAACCTCGACGAGGGCACCCGCGACGACATCATGGCCCTGCTGGAGGGGCTGTGGCGCGAGCACGGGCTGACCTTCGTCATGGTCACCCACGACTCCTCCATCGCCCGCCGAGCGCCCCGCCTTGCCACCATCAGGGCCGGGCAGCTGACCCTGACGGAGCAGGGCGACGGACGGTACGCACAGCAGTCGTACGTGTCCTGACGGCCGGGGCCCCTCACCTCCCGAGGATCGTGTCGACCTCGGCCAGTTGGGCGGGGGTGAGTGGGCCCTTCTCGAGGGCGGCCGCGTTCTGCTCGGCCTGGGTGACCGAGCGGAAGCCCGGGATCGGGACCGTGCGCGGGCTGCAGGCCCAGATCCAGGCGAGGGCGCCCTGCGCGGGCGTACGGCCGTCGCTGGTCAGTACGTCCCGCAGCGCGTCCACGCGGGCGACCCAGTCCTCGTCGGCGCCGCCGTTCTCCGTGAAGCCGGGCAGCCAGGCGGGCGGCCGGCTGCGGATGTCCCCGGCCTCCAGGGCCTGCCCGCTGCGGTGTTTGCCGGACAGCAGCCCCATGGCGAGCGGACTGCGGTTGACGCCGGCGAGGTCCAGCTCGTCGCACAGGGCGAGCATGTCGGGTGCCGGCTGGAAGATGTTGAGCGCGTGCTGCACGGCCGTGCAGTGCTCCCCCTCGGCGAACACGGCGGCACGGGCGGGGTCGTCGGTGCTCCAGGCGTAGGCACGGATCAGCCCCTCGTCCACCAACTCCTCGCAGGCCTCGCGGAGTTCGGCGGCCCGCTCGGGATCGGCGTCGGAGATGTGCAGCTGGTAGAGGTCGACATGGTCGGTGTCCAGGCGCCGGAGCGAGGCGGTCAGGGCGCGGCGGACGTACTGCGGGGAGTCGTCGCTGCCGGTACGGGTGCGGGTGTCCTCGTCGAAGAGGTTGCCCCACTTGGTGGCGATCACCACCTCGTCCCGGCGCTTGCCGAGGGCGCGCCCGAGGACGCGTTCGCTGTGCCCGGCGCCGTAGGTGTCGGCGGTGTCGAAGAAGGTCACACCGAGGTCGAGGGCGCGCCGGATCGCCCGTACGGACTCCTCGTCGTCGACCTTGCCCCAGCCGAGCGGCTGCCCGTCGGTGTCCTGCCACTCCCCGCCGATGGCCCAGCAGCCGAAGCCGAGAGCGCTTACTCGGATACCGCTGCGGCCCAGTGTCCTGTTCGTCTCCATGCCCACGGACCCTAGGAGTTGGAGCGCACTTCAGCACAAGGGGTCAGCGCAAAAGGCCAGCACAGGGATGCACAAGGGGATGCGCAAAGGGTCTGCTACGCCTGGCCGGTCTCGAAGCGGGAGATCCGGCCGTCCTCGGTGACGTCGAAGCTCCACCGGGTGCGCATCTCGCCCCAGGTGTCGTTGCGGTAGTTCGCGATCAGCGCGCGGCCGCCCTGGGACTCGTTGTCGACGTCCAGATGGCCGTTGGAGGAGAAGATCTCCCGGTCGATCCACTCGCCGAGGTCGCGGTCGGAGCCGTCGTCCGACATCGTCGCGTCGTCGGTGAGCAGCGACAGGAACGCCTCACGGTCATGGGCGTTGACGGCGGCGACGAACGCGCGGACCGCCGGGTCGCTGAGTTTGGCGGGCTGAATCGTCATGCCAGTCAGACTCACACCGCTCCCCCGGGACCGCCACCCGAACGGCCGCGCGAACAGGCTGGGCAGGTGTCGGCGATGCGACGGTGGATACGCGGAGGGGACCGACCTGTTGCCTGCCCCGGGAGTCATCGTGAGTGCATTCGACCGTCGTGATCTGGGCCTGCTGCTGCTCCGGCTGGGCACCGGTGGTGTGCTGGCGGCACACGGCGCGCAGAAGCTGCTGGGCTGGTTCGGCGGCCACGGCATCGAGGGGACCGGGCAGTTCATGGAGTCCGTCGGGTACGCGCCGGGCAAGGCGAGCGCCACGGCGGCGGGGCTCGCCGAGGCCGGTGGCGGCACCCTGCTGGCACTGGGCCTCGCGACACCGGCGGCGGGCGCGGCGGCGGCCGGCGCGATGGCGGGGGCGTCCGCGGTGCACGCGCCGAACGGCTTCTTCAACCAGGAGGGCGGCTTCGAGTACGCGGCCACGCTGGGCCTCGCCGCGGCCGGACTGGCGGTCACCGGACCGGGCAGGCTCTCCCTCGACCACGCCATGGGCCATGCCATGGACCGCGGCTGGATGGTCCCGGCGGCACTCGGCGCGACGGCGGCGGCGACGGCTCTGGTCGTGGGGGCGCGGAACAAGCGGCTGCGCAAGCCGGAGCAGGACGAGGCGGCAGAGGACCGGTTCGAGTCGCAGGAGCCGCTGTCCGGGGAGTGACCCGCTGGGGCAGGGTTGCGCCCATGACTGATCGGAACACCTCCCCCGGCGCCCCCGCCTCCCCCGACGACCTCTGGTCCGCCGTCGACGCCCTGTGGGCCTGGCTGGAAGAGGGCAGCCCGCACGGCGGCCGCGAGAGCCTGCTGCTGCGCGTCCTGAAGATGTCCGAGGAGGTCGGCGAGGTCGCCGAGGCGGTGCTCGGCGCGACCGGCCAGAACCCGCGCAAGGGCGCCAGCCACACCTGGGACGACGTCCAGGCCGAACTGTGCGACGTCGTGATCACCGCGCTCATCGCCCTGCGCACCCTCACCCCGGACACCCGCGAGACCTTCAACCGGCATCTGGCCCGGGTGACGGAACGCTCCCTCAGCACCCGCCGGCCGGGCACCGCGACCTGACCGGACTCCCCCAATGTTGGGCACGCTATTGACCGCCGTTGAAAAACCGCCCTACATTCGCAGCGTTTCACGGCGCCGTCGTCCCCCGTACACCCGCTCAAAGGGGAGCCCCTCGTGTCCACGGAAACGCATACCCAACCCGGGTCCACCGCCGCCGGGCCCGCGTCGGCCGGCCTGCCCGTCGGCACCCTGGTCGCCGGCTGCTTCGCGGTCTGCCTGGCCCAGATCGCCCTCGCCATGCCGGCCACGCTCAACGGCCTGTTCCAGCAGGACCTGCATCCGGTCGGCTCCCAGTTGACCTGGATCTCGGACGCCTTCCTGCTGCCCGTGTCCGTTCTGGAGCTCACCTTCGGCGTCCTCGGCGACCTCTTCGGCCGCAAGCGGCTGCTGGTCGGCGGCGGCGGTCTGCTGGTGGCCGGCGAGGCGCTGGCCGCCGCCAGCACCGGCATCCACATGCTCTGGGTGGGCCAGGCCATCGCCGGCCTGGGCGCGGCGGCGCTCTTCCCGACCTCCCTCGCGATGATCGCCGCGGGCACCCACTCCGCCCGCGACCGCGCCCGTACGATCACGATCTGGGCGGCCGCCCTGTCCAGCGGCGGTTTCGTCGCCCCGGTCCTCGGCGGCATCACCGGCAACTACGGCTCCTGGCGCTGGGCGTTCATCGTGGTGACCGGCCTCGCCCTGGTCAGCACGCTGCTCAGCCAGCTCTTCGCGCAGAACTCCAGCGCCCCGGAAGGCCGTTCACTCGACCTCGCCGGCCAGATCACCATCGGCATCGGCATGTTCGCCCTGCTGTACGCGGTGATCCAGGGCCCGGCGGACGGCTGGACGGCGACCCCCGTGGTGATCGCGTACGTGGTCTCGGCCCTGTTCATCGGGCTGTTCCTGCTGGCCGAACACCGGGCCGCCGCCCCGCTGCTCCGGCTCGACCTGTTCAGGAACCGGGCGTTCGCGGTGGCGTCGTTCGTCGCCGTGGTCGGCATGTTCAGCTACCTCGGCACCGCCTACGCCACCAGCATCCGGCTCGGCCCGATCCAGCACCAGAGCCCCCTGCGCGGCTCGTTCGCCTTCATCCTGCTCAACGCCTGGACGCTGCTGCTGATGCCGCTGATCTCCCGGCTGCTGGAGAAGGTCAGCCCGCGCTGGGTGCTCGGCGCGGGACTCGCCCTGATGGCCACCGGTGACTTCATCGCCGCGACCCTCTCGGTCCACGACCGCGCGCTGACCTCCCTCATCCTCCCCATCGGCCTGGTCGGCATCGGCTTCGCGCTCACCGTCTCCTCCATCACCGCGACCGCCGTGAACACCGTGGAGGTCCACTACGCGGGCATGGCGAGCGCCTCGACGAGCCTGCTGCGCGACTTCGGCTTCACGCTCGGCCCGGCGGTCATCGGCGCGATCGCGCTGAGCCACGCGGCCGACGAGTTCACCCGCAACCTGACCTCCTCCGGCCTCTCCGCCCAGGTCAAGGCGGCGGCCGGACAGGTCGCGGCCGAGGGCGGCCCGCTCGCCTCCAACTCGGTCCCGCCGACCTCCCCGCCGGGTGGCGCGGTCCCCATCGCCCTGGAGGCCCTCGGCAACGGCTACGCCATCGGTTACGTCGTCTGCGGCATCGCCGCCCTGGCGTGCTGCCTGCTCAGCGTGGTCGCCCTGCGCGGCAAGGGCGACCAGGACGCGACGGTGGGCATCGAGAAGGAGGAGGAAGCGGCGGCGGCCACGGCGATCCGATGACCAAGGTCTTGGAGCGACGGTGATCTCGTCACCGCCACGTCACAGCTGACGCACAGGGGAACCCCACGTGAGGCCGTCCGGTCTCCATCGGCGAGCGCCGGCGGAGACCGGCGCCGCGTATCCACCTCGGGGGACCTCATGCCGTACGTCAGCATCCGCAAGACCGCACTCGCCGTCGCCGCGCTCTCGGCCGCCTTGTCGCTCTCGGCCTGCCAGAGCAGCGACACCGCCTCCGGCACCACGTCCTCCTCGACGGCCCCGACCAGCAAGGCGCCGTCGTCGGCGTCCTCACCGTCCACGCCGTCCACGCCGTCCTCGGTTTCGTCGCCGTCCACGGCCCCGTCGTCCGCGCCCCCCAAGACCAGCGCGAGCGCCTCCCCCATCTCCGGCACCACCGGCACGAAGGTCAAGACCTGCACCGCCTCCGCGCTGAAGGCCACCGCGCACCAGGCCGCCGACCGCCCGGCCGGCACCGGGACGGGCGCTGCGATCGTGGAGTTCACCAACACCTCCACCCACCCCTGCCTCCTCCAGGGCCACCCCACGGTGGCCGGAGCGGCCAACGGCTCCCCCGAGCACAACGCCCCGCTGAAGGTGACCCCCGTCGGCCCCGCCCCCGTGATCCGCCTCGCCCCGGGCGGTACGGCACGGGTGAAGCTGACGTTCGTCCAGGTGCAGGGCGAGGCCGACGGCTACTGCAAGTCGGGCGCGCAGCCGGTGACGTACCCGACGCTCGTGGTGGGTCTGCCGGGCGCCGGTGCGCACCAAGTCGCCCTGGACGACGGGGTGTTCGCCGAGTGCGACAACACGGTGACGGCCACGGCGGTGTCGGCGGCGGCACTGTCGTAGGCCCACACACCCGTTCAAACGATCAAGAGCCCATCCATGCCATGGATGGGCTCCCCCATGCCGGCGCCCGGCGGCCTCGAAGTCTCACGGTGACAAGGTATTGACATGACATTTGAACAGGGGTCATCGTACGGAGACTAGAGCGCGCTAGTAGAGCGCGCCGGAGATACCCGTGAAGGGGACCCGCGATGCCGTTCGACGTGCTGACCATGGGCCGGGTGGGAGTGGACGTGTATCCGCTCCAGACCGGTCTCGGGCTGGCCGAAGTCACCTCGTTCGGCAAGTACCTGGGCGGCAGCCCGACGAACGTGGCGGTGGCGGCGGCCCGGTACGGCCGGTCGGCCGCGGTGATCACGAAGACCGGCCGGGACCCGTTCGGCGACTTCGTGCGCACCGCGCTGGACGAGGCCATCGACGTCATCAACGCCAACCCCTACGGCAACGGCACCGCCCTGTTCACCGCCTCCGGCGAGGCCGCCCGCCGCTTCCAGCGCCGGGTCAAGGTCGGCATGATCGGCATCACCGTCCCCGTCCCGATGTCGTACTACTCCTTCGGCGGCTGGAAGGACTCCCTCATCGGCGACTCCCCCATCCACGGCCCCGAGGGCATCCGCTTCTACACCCGCCCCAAGGTCGTCACCACCCGCCGCTGGCCCCAGCAGAGCCAGCAGGTCGCCGCCGGCTTCACCTTCCCCACCTCCAACTGACCCTCCCCTTAAGGAGACGCCATGGCAACGGCGCCATCCCCGCTCCGCACCGTCGCAGGCAACCTCTGCCTGGGCTCCGCGCCCGACTCCTGGGGCATCTGGTTCCCCGAGGACGAGCACCAGGTGCCGTACACCCGCTTCCTGGACGAGCTGGCCCAGGCCGGTTACGAGTGGCTGGAGCTCGGCCCCTACGGCTACCTGCCCACCGACCCGCGGCGCCTGAAGGAGGAGCTGGACGCCCGTGGCCTGAAGGTCTCCGGCGGTACGGCCTTCGGCGCGCTGCACCGGCCCGAGGCCTGGGACTCGATGCTCGCGCACGTCCGCCAGGTCGCCGCGCCCACGCCGACAGCCACATCCAGACGCAGGCCGAGATCGAGCGGCTGCTGAATGAGTCTGACTCCCGCTGCACCAACCTGTGCCTGGACACCGGGCATGTGGCGTACGGCGGCGGAGACAACCTCGACCTGATCCGCCGGTTCGGCGAGCGCGTCGGGTACGTGCACATCAAGCAGATGGACCCGGCGGTGCTGGCCCAAGTGGCCGCCGAGGACCTGTCGTTCGGGGAGGCGGTCAAGCGCGGGGTGTGCGTGTCGCCGCCCGCCGGGGTGCCCAACCCGGCCGAGGTGGTGGGCGAACTGGCCAAGCTTGACGCCGAGTTGTTCGTGATCGTGGAGCAGGACCTGTACCCCTGCGCGCCCGAGGTGCCGCTGCCCATCGCGGTCAGCACCCGCGAGCATCTGGCCGACTGCGGTCTGTCGGGTACCCGGCGTCCGAACGTCCCCCAGTAGGAGGTGGCCATGGACGTCAGGGGCGACGCGACCAGGACCCCCACCCTCACGCCCGACGCCCCGCCGGCGGTCGCCCGCCGGCTGCGGCTGATCACCGTCATCGCCAGTCGTGGCGGGGATCTTCTCCCTGGCCTTCGTGAAGCTCTACGTCCCCGAGACGCAGGGCCGCACGCTCGAAACCCTGGAAGCCGAACTCCGGTCGCGCTTCTCCTGACTCACCTTTCTGCCCCCCCTTCTGCCCCCCTTCTGACTCCCTTCTGACTCCCCCTTCGAAGGACTGACCATGACCGTACGTGTTGGAGTCATCGGCGCCGGCTGGATCGGCCATGAACACATCCGGCGTCTGACGCACCAGGTAACCGGTGCCCGGGTCACCGCGGTGACGGACATCGACGCGGCCCGCGCCGAGGAGGCGGCGGCGTCGGTGGGTGCCCGGGTGCTGCCGGACGGCGCGGCCGTGGTGGCGGCGGACGACGTGGACGCCGTCCTCGTGACGTCCTGGGGCCCCACCCACGCCGAGCACGTCCTGAACGCCATCGCGGCGGGAAAGCCGGTGTTCTGCGAGAAGCCTCTGGCCACCACCGCCGAGGACTGTCTGAGGATCCTGGAGGCGGAGACGGCCCACGGCCGCCGTCTGGTCCAGGTCGGCTTCATGCGCCGCTACGACGCCGGCTACCGCCAGATGAAGCAGGTGATCGACTCGGGCCGGATCGGCGAGCCGCTGATCGTGCACTGCGCCCATCGCAACCCGACGGTCCCGGAGTCGTACACCTCGGCGATGGCGGCGCTGGACACGGCGGTCCACGAGGTGGACGTGCTGCGCTGGCTGCTGGACGACGAGATCGTCTCCGCGCAGGTGGTGACGCCGCGATCGACGAGCAAGCGGTTCGAGCATCTGAAGGACCCGCAGATCATGCTCTTCGAGACGGCGAAGGGCGTCCGCATCGACCTCGAGGTCTTCGTCAACTGCCAGTACGGCTACGACATCCAGTGCGAGACGGTGGGCGAGGAGGGTCTGGTGCGGCTGCCCGACCCGGCAGCGGTGGGCGTCCGTACGGCGGCCCGGCACAGCACGGAGGTCCTGACGGACTGGGTGGGCCGTTTCGCGGAGGCCTTCGACACGGAGTTCCGCGAGTGGATCGCCACGGTGGCGGCCGGTGAGGAGCCGACGGGCCCCTCCGCCTGGGACGGCTACGCCGCCACCGTCATCACGGCCGCGACGGTCGAGGCCCTCGAAACGGGCCGCGTCGTCGGCACCGACCTCAAGCCCCGCCCGACCCTCTACGGAGGCACCGCGTGAAAATCGCCCTCGATCCGTACATGTTCCGCGCCCTGCCGATCGACGACATGGTGCGCACGGTGGCCGAACTGGGTTACGAGTACATCGAGTTGTCGCCCCGCGACGA
Source organism: Streptomyces sp. NPDC006476 (assembly GCF_040612015.1). Taxonomy (NCBI): domain Bacteria; kingdom Bacillati; phylum Actinomycetota; class Actinomycetes; order Kitasatosporales; family Streptomycetaceae; genus Streptomyces; species Streptomyces sp. NPDC006476. Next base: position 48,521 of record NZ_JBEXPK010000057.1, read on the forward strand.
CTTCATGCCGTTCTTCCTGCATCCGCGCGCGGACGACGAGCGGGTGACGGAGCTGAAGAACTCTCTTCGCCGGCACGGCGTACAGCTGTCCTCGGTGCTCCCGCTGTACAAGTGGTCGTCCCCGGACGAGACGGAGCGCCAGGCGGCGGTCCGGTACTGGAGGCGGATGATCGAGATCACGGCGGACCTCGAATGCCCGCTGATGAACTCGGAGTTCAACGGTCGGCCCGAGCGGGCGGCGGAGAGCGAGGCGGCGTTCTGGCGCTCGCTGGAGGAACTGCTGCCACTGTTCGAGCGCGAGGGGATCGCCCTGAACCTGGAGGCCCACCCGGACGACTTCTGCGAGGAGAACACGCCGGCGGTGGACCTGGTCCGCGCGATCAACAAGCCCTGGGTGAACTACCTCTACTGCGCGCCGCACTCGTTCCATCTCTCCGGTGCGACGGAGGTCGGCGCGGACATCGCGTCGATGATGCGGTACGCGGGAGACAAGCTGCGGCACGTCCACATCGCGGACTCCTTCAACCACAAGGGGTCGTCGGGCCTGCGCTACATCCTCAACCCGCCCGGGACGGCGGCCCGTATCCACCAGCACCTGGACATCGGCCAGGGAGAGGTGGACTGGGACGCCTTCTTCGGCACCCTGCGCGAACTGAACTTCGACGGCGTGGCGACCGCCTGCGTCTTCGCCTGGGAGGAGCGGGCACGGGAGTCGTCGACGTTCATGCTGGACCGGATCCGCAAGGAACTGGCGGGCTGAGAGCGGGATTCACGGGATCCGGATCCACGGACGGGGCCGCCGAAGAAGGCCTCGCGGCCCGGCATGCAGATCGCGGTCGGTGGCTGCCTGGCGCAGAAGGACC
>NZ_JBEXPK010000058.1:0-48916 GCF_040612015.1 Streptomyces sp. NPDC006476
CGCCCTAGGCACCTGCCGTGACCGCCGCTCTCGCGTCAGCCCCGCACGATCACTCTTCAGTTCTCAAACAACCGCGGGTCTCGTCCGGAGCTATGTCTCACCGGGCCTCAACCTCATGCACTAGGTTGCACCTAGTACATGAGGTTGTCAACGGCTCCTGGCTCCCTGGCTTCAGGTGTGCTGCACTAGCTGTAGTTAGTGCAGGAGGTACGAGCAGAAAGGTGCCGGTATGGCGGATTTGCAAGAGGGGCCGGCTTACAAGCGGCTTGCAGACGACCTGCGTTCGCAGATCGCGGGCGGGACGCTAGCGGTCGGAACGGCACTGCCCTCTGCGTCGCAGCTAGTCAAGGCCCATGGCGTCTCCACCACCGTCGTTCGAGACGCCATCAGGATCCTCAGAGAAGAAGGGCTCGTGTATGGGCAGCCTGGTAAGGCCGTCTTTGTCCGTGCCACGCCTGAGGAGTCCACCACTGAGCGACTGACTCTTGATGAGCTGACGGAGGGGTTCCAACGAATCCAGGAGCACCTCGAGGGTTTGGAGCCGGGCAGTGATCGCGATGCTGTGGAAGATCTGCGAGCGGAGATCGCAGACCTCCGTCGATCGGTTGCCGTTCTTCAGGCACAGTTGATCGAACTGTATGGGCGGGTAGGCCAGCCGTACCCGCGCGACAAGGCGCCGTTGAAGAGCGAAGACGGATCGGGGCGCCTTCGTAAGGCGGCCAGTGACTAGACCATGGTTGAGGGGGACGTAGTGAACAAGGGCAGTGCGGGCAAGGTCGTGTCATTGCATGACAGGGCGTCATATCGCCCGGATCTTGGAGAGTTAGCGCGCAACCAGCTGGCTGCCGCCCGCCGGGCTCAGGGTCTCAGCCAGGCTGAGTTCGCAGAGCTGTTGTCGAGCATGCTCGACTGGAGTGTGAGCGCAGAGGCGCTTGAGTCATGGGAAACGACAGCCACCCCGCCAGGCGATGTCCTGGTCGCTGCGGAATTGATGGTCAGACGGGCCGCTCCCGGCCTGGTCGATGGCGAGCCCCGCGATGCTCTGACGCAGATAGTCGGTGACCAGTTCGCGGACCTGGCCGGCGTCTACGCGAGCCGTTCAGAGTTTCAGGCAAAGGTGTCTGCGTCGGATCTCTTCGATGAGGCCAAGGACATCCGCATCGCGGGCCTTTCCCTGAACCTCCTTTGCCAGTCCTACTCGGAAGCCAAGCTCAGGCAACTCGTCGAGAACGGTACGACGCTCACCGCTCTGTTCCTAAAGCCGTATGGCCATTTCGTCAAGGAACGCGAGCAAGAAGAAGGCTATCCCGAGGGGCGCCTATCAGCGCTTACGGCGCTCAACATGACCATCCTGCAAGAGCGGGTGGCTGGCCGACTCGGTCCCGAGGCAGCCGAGCGAGTCAAGGTCGGGGTCTACGACGAACCCATACGGTTCAACATCACCCTGATCGACGGGCAACTGTGCGTTGCCCAGCCCTATCTGCCTCAGACTCGCGGCGTCGACTCGCCTACGTTTCTGATCCGCAAGCGTCGGCTGGCAGGCGGCCTCTATCCGACTTTCGGGCAGATATTCGATACCTTGTGGGAAAGGCGGGAACTGAATGGCTGACTTGGCACCCCTGTTGCAGATCGCCGACGCGGCCCTTGACCAGGCGTCCTCACTGGTCACCGAGATGGCTGTGGGTGCGGTCCGCTCCAAGGGTGATCGGGACATGGTCTCTGAGATCGACCTGGCGGTTGAGGAGCGAGTGCGCGACTTCTTGCGGAAGGAGACCCCAGAGATCGGTTTTCTCGGAGAGGAGAGCGGTGGTGCGGGGATTAACGGACCACTCACCTGGGCTCTCGATCCCGTCGACGGAACGGCAAATCTTGTCAATGGCCTACCGTTGTGCGCGGTGTCCCTGGGTCTCGTTGAGGACAACCGCTCGGTCCTCGGCGCAATCGATCTGCCATTTATGCGGCACCGTTTCCGAGCTGCTGAAGGCCACGGCGCCTACGTGGACGACGAACCGATCGGGCCAAGCCGAACGACGGCGATGCATGAGGCCATCGTTGCGATCGGCGACTACGCCGTGGGTGTTGGAGCCAACGAGCGAAACATCCGTCGCCTTGCTCTGACGCGCATGCTTGCTGAACGGGCTTTGCGAGTACGAATGTTGGGCTCTGCCGCAATCGACCTGGCCTGGGTTGCTGCCGGTAAGCTCGACGCCAGCATCGCATTGAGCAACCATCCTTGGGACATGGCTGCTGGAGTCGCAATCGCCAGGGAGGCCGGCGCAGCCGTGATGGATCTGGACGGCGCGCCGCACAGTTTGCGGTCGACTGCCACCATCGCTGTAGCGCCGGGGCTGCGTAGCTCCATGCTGAAGTTCCTCGACAGCCTGTAGGCCCGGTTGTACGAGGGGCCCTGAAAACGACCAGGACCCCTCGTAGTGCTCTGGCGTGATTGATCGGTAGCGCTTAGGCGTTGCTCCACGCGTCGAGGAAACGCTTCCGGTCGTCCTCGGCCTGCTGAGTCCGGCGACTGGCAAGCAGGACATGCCATGCAGTGATCTCGGCGTCACGCATCCACAACGACCCTAGGTATCGCCCGTTTGCTACGAACGTGCCGCGGTCCAGCGCGCCGCCGATGACTTCGGTCACGGCATCGCGCTGCTGGTCGTCGAGCCTTCCCAGAAAGTCCAGCACGCGGGCAGCAATGCTTGCTTCGTTCCCTTTGATCAGGTAGCTGAAGAAAGGACCACCGGCGTTGGCGGGATCAACATACGCGGCGGCATGGCCCCCCGCATCCTTCAGCGAACGCCAGAACTGACGCCCTTCGGGCGTGCCTGGCAGAGGAAGCGCAGCGAAGAGGTCGACCAGGTGGCCGTTGGCCGCTTGGTTGTACGAGACGTCGCAGGCTGTCGCGGCAGCAATCTTTGTGACGTGCGTGGTGTTCAGCTCCCCATTCTCTGGCCAGTCCAACGGAGTGTTGAGCTGCTGGTCGAGGTACTGGGTCAGTTCATCATCTTCGTCGAGGAAGTGCCGGACGATCACAAGTCCCCCAGTTCAGCGCCAGACGGCGCACGAGGCGGTTTCTCTTCGCCTGCCAGTCTGCCCAGCGCGGCAGTGTTCCACTGGGGTGTGCTGACAACGTCTGAAAATGGACCGCGTCGGCGGTCACTTCGCCTCGATGACCTGCTCCAGCGTGTCGCCATTGAATGAAGGGTTTGCGCGAGTGTCATCCGCTGCCAGACGCAGCGCTGTTTCACAGGATGACGGCAGCTTCGTTCCCTCTCAATTCCCATTCACCGTTCACGAGCCTCGCTTGAATATGTCCCATTCTTAGCGTATTAGGGGCGTATGCGCGAGTGGCCTCTCGGATGACCTTTTCTACACCCTTCTCTCTTCGCACGCTGGCATATCTGCGTGCGCTGGTTACAAATACTCTGTCCACATTTGAACGGATGCGGGCAATGTCTGACTGGCGAGGAAGGGGAGTCTTTCCCCTTTCGAAGGGGGTCAGGACACATACGGGCTGCCGCGCCAGTAGGTGCTCCCAAATCTCCGGGCAATCAGCGTTTTCCGAGCCGTGATGGGGAATCTTGTAGAACGCTGCTTTGGTGTCCGGACGCCCTGGATGATCAAGGATTGCATGCCAACCACGCGTTCTTGTTCCGGGGTGATGTTCCAGATCCCCCCCAAGAAGTATGCTACCGACCACGGTTTCGAGATGGAGGACGACACTCACATCGTTCGGCGGGAGACTCGGGAGTCTGGCGGCTTTTCCAGCAAGTGTTTCTACAAGTGATGCGACGTGCTCGATTCCGCGCTCAGCGTCCTCGGCAGACGGGCTAAGGGCCCAGATCTCTCGTACAGCCCTGTTCGGGGTGGAGGATATCCTATTGACAGCACTAACGAGTTCCATCGATCCGCCCCCTGTATTTTTCCGCTGGGCGACGATCTCTCGAACCTTTGCTAGTTCGTCAACGCCAGAGGTGAATCTGGACGCTAAGTGTCTGCGGCGGGCGATAGCTAGAAACTCGTCATGCCGGAAAACGTTCGCGGCGTAAAAGCGAGCATTTACAGCTTCGCCTAGGAGATGGGAAATCCCCTTAACGTGGTCATCGTGCCAGTGTGTGGCAACGACAGTCTTGACGCAGTCCGCCACGTTCACGCCTAGTTGCTGCAAGTATTCTACTGCGATAGGCGTCCTCGACCCTGGCCGAACGCAGGAGTCGACAACCATCCATTCCGAATCACCTAGGTGAACGACAATGCATTCTCCTACTCCGGGGCCAAAAACGCTAATCTCGACTTGGCCGGTATCCGGTGGAGTGAAAACAACCCCTTGCATGGATGCGCCGATGGTCAAGCTGGTTACTCAATCCGCGATGCGGCCTAGACGTCGAAAATGGAGGACGGAAGTGCGGCTACGCTGGCCGCCCTCTTTTACGTCGTAGCCGATAGTCCAGTAGAACAATGCGCCCGGCTCGCAGAGGTGCAGATCGCCGGGCGTAACCTCACCGATCTCGAACTCAGCGGTGGCAGACTCGTCAGTGTTGAGATCAATGACTTCCGCTACGAAGTATGTCTCATAGCGTTCGATGACTGTCCCTTCCCATCGAGCAAGGGGAATGAATTGCTTGCTGTCGCGGCGGCGTTCGATCCTGCGGAATGAATTGTTCCTGACTCGCTTAGTCGACTCCTGCGGCCTATCGGTCGTAGGAGTTTCCTCATTCAGTTTAGCCAAAGTTGACGAAGGAAGAACCGTGGGCTCAGGGATCCTTGTTACTTCGTTGACAGTAACGTCAGTGAAGCTATCGCCGGGCGACGATTCTGCGGCGGTGACTGTCATCTCATCTCCCAAGCTTTGGTGACGATGTTCTCCCGAATTGAAATAACTCTATCTCGGTGGTTATCCCATTCTTCATTCAAGAGCTCTACCGCCCAGTCCGCCGATAGCGAATCTGTGTCGTGATATTCATCGTTGATGTCGACGAAGAGGCCGCCTGGAACCCTTGCTGATGGTTCAACCTTTGCGCGCACGACGCCACTATGGTCGTCCGTGCGTTCGTCGACAATTGTCAATGATTGTAGACGTGGATCCCGCATGACTGGACGCCAATAATCCTCTTTGGGTGCTAGAGCGTGTCCAAAGGCATCTAGCGCTTCACGACTGGGCATCGCAAAATGTGCGTGCGCGTTGAGCCCAACCTTCTGAATCGGTGCATGTCTCAAGATTCGAAAGGTTGACTCTGATAGGTCGCGAATTGTCTCAAGGGCAGGCGTAGCGCGGCTAAGAAGCATCCACCTGTCGTTGAGGGCCTCCAGGCGAAACCAGCTTGTTTCAAAAATTGAGACGTCGTTACTGATTACTTGTACGTCAGCCTCATTCGCTTCTTCCGGGCGAATTAGCTCTTGTGCCGCAAACCATGCTGGCTGAAAAATCTTAGGATTGAACGAGCCGACAAACACGATGCTGATCTGCTCGTGATCTGGTGGGCGTGACTCCTGCACGCTTCCTCCTGAGCCGACTCCAACGCCGCTGTCACGGTACAACGAGGAGTGTCTGCCTGTCTTGATGCGGGCAGCTTGATCCCAGTGAGTCATGGTCCTGAGCGCGGCGGCAGATCGGCCTTGGTCCGACCAAATCGTCAGCGCCGCGCCCTCCTACTCGTCGACGAGGATGATGCGCGTGCCAGGTCGGCCCCAACTGCCCACCCAGGGCGAAAACTTGCTGCGTGCCGTCACCTCGCGCCCCCACCAGCCGTGCATGGTCGGACCTCCGGCGGCGGACAGGGTGAGGTGAAAGCGTTCCGGGTCGGCCGGCGTGCTCATCGTGTCAACCCTCCTCGTCCGTCCAGATGCGCAGCGGGACGCTCAGCCCCATCTCGGCCGCGACCTCCTTCGCCACCTCGAGGATCGCGTCGAGGATCTCCTCGATAGTCGTCGGCCGGTGATAGGGATGCGCCAGCTCGCGGGCATGCGGCCAGCACAGGTCGAGCCAGCGTGGGCCGTCGCCAGCGTCTGTGACGTTTGTGGTGATCCCAGCCTCGCTACACCTCGCGCAGGGTGCGGGCGGCAAGGTATTCAACCGGGTGGGGAATTCCTGACGCGTCGGCTCCGTCCCGGGCGCAGACGGGAGGGATGCCTGGTCGATGCCGTGCTGCCGCAGTTCCTCGGCGTGCATGCGCTCCACAATGGCCTCCCGTGCCCCCGAAGGTGCGCCCGTGACCTTAGCTCCTAGAATCGAACATGTGAACGATCCGGTGTCGTCGAGACTCGCACTGCTCCGCTTCCTCGAGCGGGTGCAGGAACGAGACCTCGCCCGTACCCGCCGCTGGATTCTCGAAGAGGAACGCCGCGAGGCCGAGCGGCAGCATGGCGTCCAGGCCCGCCCGCCGGCGCCAGAGTGGCTCATCGAGGTCGGACTAAACCGGCACGCCGCACCGGTGTACGTGCACGTGGGGGACTGCTGGAACGCCGGCAAGCGCAGCCAGGGCATCACCCGCGACCACGCACGGCGCGCGCTCGTCGACGGGGTCAAGGCGTGCCCGCAGTGCCAGCCAGACACAGCCCTGGGGATGCTGGACTAGGCGCTGCGCGGCCGCCGTGCCGCCTTCTTCGAGCTGGGCCTTCCTCGTGGTCTTCTTGATCCATGCTGCTATGCGTCCGGGTGCATAAGCTGCGCTACAGCGTGGTCGAGATGCCGTCGGCCTGAAGCGTTACCGAGACAGCATCAACAAATGTGTCGTAGGCGTCCCAGCTGGCACTCTCAATCTCTCTCAACTGCTCCATCTGCTCCTGTGTGGCTTCGCCCGCCATCAGAGCGTGCAGCATCCTCTTGGTGACAACTCTGTGGCTGTGGAGCCGCGAGTTGGCCGCAATCACGGCCTCTCGGACAGCAGACGGGCCTTCAACTTGGACTGCAACCGCCAGCTCTTCCGTGCCGTTGTCCAGCAGCGTGTCGGCCTCGCGGATCAGACGGCGAGCGTCTTCGAGATCGTCGTGTCGTTCATCGTTGTCAAGATCTAGTGCGTCACGTAGGTGCACCTCAGCGTCAGAAAGTTGCCCGTAGATTGCGTGATAGCGCTCGGCGTATCTGAGGTAGGCAGAGCGTCTTGGCTCCCTCAACAACCGAACATGCTCTGCTCGAAGCTGAAGGCGGGTTGTTGACCGGCTTGCCCACCCTGACACCAAACCCGCAGCCACCGTGCCTGCGGCTCCGACCGCAGCCCCAAGGACCGCTGCTATACCCGAATCCATGGTCAGATTCTGTCGCTTCGAGGGCCCCGAAGAACACCAGTGGTTCGAAGGGCGGGCCACTGGTTAGGAGGCGCACTCGGTCCTTTGCGCTGACTGGCCGGAACTCGCCCTGCGCGGAGTGCTTGCGCGTGGCACGGTCCAGTTCGGTCATCAACCACGAGGGGGTTCAGTGGCGAAGAAGCCGCGACGCACCTACAGCAATGCAACGATCGCTGGACTCATGACCCTGGCCAGAGGCGGGTGCTATTGGCCAGACTGCGGAGTGCCAACCGTCCGGATGGTCAACGACGCACCTCGCCTGAACCTAGAGATCGCCCACATCCGGGCGTTCGAGGATGGAGGGAAGCGCGCCCACTCAGCCATGACAGTCAGCGAGCGGAACAGCTTCGCCAACCTCATCCTTCTGTGCCACCCACATCACACCGAGATCGACGGTCCAAACAGCGATCAGTACCCCGTAGGGCTACTGGAACGCTGGAAGCGCGAACGTGAAAGCGACGGCGTGAGCGCTCTGGCGGGCTTAGGCGATCTGACCGAGCAGCGTCTTGGCGAAATGATCAGTGAGGCTCAAACAGCTCTTGTCGATCGTATCGAGCCTGCGCTGGACGAGTTCGCGAAGTCGGCACCAGAGCTCGCGTCCTTGCTCAAGGTCACGCTCAAGGAACTAGCAGACCCGCGCGTCCATGGATTTGGTCTTTCAGGGGACGAGATCAGCTCGCTCAGTCGGTCTGCCAGTAACCTCGCCCATCTCCAAGACACGGCGTTCATCTTGGCTGAGGCGGCCCGAACGCTGTCGCACTTGCAGGACAGCGCCCAGACGCTTGCTGACGCTGCGCAGGACCTATCGGGGCTTTCCGATGACGCCAAGATGCTGCAACAGGCAGCTGTGAGAGCGGGCCGAGCAGTCAGCACGTTGTCAAGCAGTCTTGAGAACCTTCCGGATCGCGCTCGGCTGATCCAAGTGGCGGCGGACAAAGCGGAGCGCGCGGCTAATAGGTTGGAGGGCGGTTACTAGTGTGCGGTCCATTCGCGGGCCGATTCCCCCAGATGTCCCCCGAGGGGGCGCCGACTAGCCATATCGCCAGGTCAGATGGCTGGTGATCGGCCCGCTGTAAATCTGCCGGCTCAGCCTTCCCAGGTTCGAATCCTGGCGCCGCCACGCTGAGAAAGGGACCCCCTCTATTCTGCGGAGACGCAGAGCGGAGGGGGTCTTTGCGTGTGGGCTGCGTGGGTCGTGTCGGTCGCCCCGCTCGGTGGGTGGCCGGACAGTCCCCGGCCACCCCCCTCTCGCCCACTCACTCCCGCCCGCGCCGAACTACTCCGCGCTGTGCGCGAGTTCGATGTCGTGTTCGTCGGCGTCGCTCCCCGAGACCGTCACCGTCGCCGCTCGCGGCGGGTAGCCCGTCGCGATGACTGTGTACGCGCCACTGTCCAGGTCGGAGAAGGCGTAGGCGCCGTCGACGTCGGTGCGGGTCGTGGCGATCACGTTGCCCGCCGCGTCGACGAGGGTCACGCGGGCGTCGCTCAATGGGGCGCCGCCTCCGCGGACCGTGCCCCGGACGTGGGCGCCCGGCCGGAGTTCCACCTCGACCCGCGTGGTGCCCGTGGCGCCGATCTCGACGGGCAGGGCCAGCGGGCGGTGCTTGGGGGAGTTGACGGCCAGGGTCACCGTCCCCGGCACCAGGTCGGTGACCGTGAACTCGCCCAGTACGTCCGTCTGTCCGGTCGCCAGCACTTCCCCGCGCACATCGGTCACGATGACCATCGCGTCGGCGACCGGAGCCCCGCTGTCCGCGGACCGCACCAGACCGGCGAGCCCGCTTCGGCAGCTCCGGGACGATCGGGATCACCAGGGTCTGCATCAGCGAGACCACGATCCCGCCGAAGGCCAGGACCGCTACGACGGCATTGGCCCGCGGCGCTGCGGACACCACCCCGTCGTCGGCGGGTCGGGGGAGTGTGTGGGGCATGGTCGGGCCTCCGTAGGCGGCGTTGGGCATCGGGCATGCACGATCCGACGAAGCCAAGTCAGTTGATTGACTTAAGCAAGAAGGGGCTGGGTGGCTACGGCGTCGGATCTCGTGAGAGCCCGGTGGAGGGCCGAAGAGGAAGAACCGAGGAGGGAGGGGCGGCGGAAAACCGAAGAGGTGAGCTCAGTGGAGCACCGGGGGATGTCCGCCCGCGCGCGGGGTCGGAATGCGGGTAGGTAAGGCCCATGGGCCGCACCGATTACTTCCACGACCCGGACGCCCCTCCGGCCACCTCCGTCGTACCCGCCGTCGTCGCCTTCGTGCGTGACGACGGCGGGCGCATCCTCCTGGTCCAGCGCTCCGACAACGGCCGCTGGGCGCTGCCCGGAGGCGGCCACGACCTCGGCGAGTCCATCAGCGAGACGGTCGTACGCGAGGTGTGGGAGGAGACCGGGATCCAGGTCGAGGTCGTCGACCTGTCCGGCATCTACACCGACCCCGGACACGTCATGCGGTACGACGACGGGGAGGTCCGCCAGCAGTTCAGCCTCTGCTTCCGGGCGCGCCCCACCGGCGGCGAACTGCGCACCAGCGGCGAGACCACCCAGGTCCGCTGGGTCGACCCGGCCGCCCTCTCCGAACTCGACATCCACCCGACCATGCGCCTGCGCATCACCCACGCGGCGGACCGGACGCGTATGTCCCCCTATATCGGCTGACGATCAACTCGGCGGGCCCCGGGGCACACTGACCCCATGTCCACTCGTCGCAGACACTGCCCCGAATGCCGACGCGAGATCGCCGTCGTCGCCGGCCGGTTCGCCCGGCACGACCCGCCCGGCGCCCGCGAGACCGGCGGACTGGTGTCCTGCCCCGGCTCACGCCGACCGGCCCAACCGGACGCCGCGCAACCGTCGTTGGACGGCTACGTCATCCCCGAGATGCCCGGCCAACTGCCCCTGTTCTGACCGCGTCGGATCGCTTACGACCGCCTGCTCGGCAGGGCCTCCCGCGTCCGCCGTCCTCAATTGCAGGCGTCGTCCGTCCTCCTCAATTGCCGGCGATCGACTTCACGGCCACCGAGACCGGCGTCGCCCCGCCGACCAGCTCCAGGGTCAGCCCCGCCGTCGCGGGAGTGTCCACCAACTCCGCCAGTACGGCGGCCACATCGTCGCGCGGGACAGCACCGCGGCCCGTGTGCGCCTCCAGCCGTACGAGGCCGGTGCCGGCGTCGTTCGTCAGTGAACCGGGGCGCAAAATCGTCCAGTCGAGCGCGTCCAGATTCCGGATGTACGCGTCCGCCTCGCCCTTCGCCCGCAGATAGACGTCGAACACGCCGTCCCCCTGGTGTGCGGGGTCGGCTCCCATCGACGAAACGATCACGTGCCGTCGTACGCCCGCCCGAACCGCCGCGTCCGCGAACAGCACCGCCGCCCCCTTGTCGACGGTGTCCTTACGGGCCACTCCGCTGCCGGGGCCCGCGCCCGCCGCGAAGACCGCCGCGTCGGCGCCGCGCAGGGACTCGGCGACCTCCTCGACCGAGGCCGACTCCAGATCCAGCAGCACCGGTTCGGCACCGGCCTCCCGCAGGTCGTCGCCCTGCTCGGCGTGACGGATGATCCCGGCTACCTCGTCTCCGCGCGCGGCGAGCAGCCGCTCCAGCCGCAGTGCGATCTGACCATGACCTCCAGCGATGACAATGCGCATGTCTCCGACCGTACGCCCGGACGGCCGCATCCGCCGCACGACTTGAGCCACGCCCCAGGGCGCACGCCCGCAGCGCAGGCGCGGGGCGAAGGGACTGGGCGTACAGGCGGGCCGTACAGGCGCATGCTGGGGCGCACGCGCGGAGCCTACGAGCTGGTGTTGTGCACGCTCGGCGCGCGAGCTGATGCGTATGCGCCGCGTGCACCGGCTCGGGTTGCGCGCGCTCGGCACATGGTTCTGACGCGTGTGCGCCGAGCGCCATGGCCTACCCGGGTGTGCGCCGGGCGCCCGAGCTCGCGTCGTGTGCGCCTGGCGCGTACGTGTATGGTGCGCGCTCGGAGCGCATGCGCTGTGGCTGCGCGCCCCGTCGGCGCCGGCCGGACGGGAGCGCCGCCCTCTCGGCGCACGGGCGCGGTCCCACGCCAGCTTCCAACGGAAGTCTCGCGCGCAAGCCCGGCGCGAACGCTCAAGCCGCGCACCGCTCAAAGCGCCGACACCCACCCCGGGGCGTGCGCCACAGCGCGCGCACCCACTTCACACGCCCCTGCCCCGCCCTGCACGCCCGGAGCGCGCCTCCACTTCGTGCGCCCCCAATGCACACGCACGCTCCGGCGTACGCCCCTCAGCGCAAAACCAGTGCCACACAACCCGACGACCTAGGGCAGCCTCATACGGCCCGCCCATTCCAGCGCGCCCGCCCTCCCCCTCACGCCAATCCGCGCCCCTGCCGAGGCAACCCCAACTCGACGGCGGCGGCGGAGCTGCAGTACTCCCGTACCGCGCTCGTCCGGGCCACCACGCGCCCCCGGTGCACCACGATTCGGCTGTACGCGAGGGACAGAGCACCGGGCAGCCGGTCCCCCCTCACGGCCAGCAGTTCGGCCGGGAACCCCGCCTCCACTCGGACCTCGGGCAGGCCTAGAACCGCACGTGCCGAGGAGCTGATCGCGTCGTACGCGTCCTCGGGGCGCAGGCCGTAGCGGGAGGACAGCAGGTACGCGGCCTCCAGGGGATCACCGCGGCCGACCGGATTCGACACGTCCCGCAACGCGCCGCTGCCCGCCGCGACGCGCACCCCGGCAGCGCGCAGCAGCCGTGCCGGAGCCGTGCCGCGGTGGTCGGTGGCGCCGCAGCCGCCCTGGGGGAGACACACCACCGCCACCCCGGCGGCGGCGAGCTGGTCGGCGGTGCGGGTGGCCGTCTCGGTGGGGAGACGGGCCAGGGCGCCGCACGGACCGAGGGTCACGCCCGGCCGCAGGCCCCCGGCCATCGCGGCAAGACGGGCCAGGCGGGCCGGGTCGTCGGCGTCGGTGTGCAGGTCCACAGGACAGCCGTGCTCGGAGGCGACCTCGAGGACCGCCTCCACATACCCGGTCGGATCGGGGTCCAGATCCGGGCAGCCGCCCACCACGGACGCACCCATCTTCAGCGCGTCCCGCAGCACGGCCAGCCCGTCGGCCCCGGCGACCCCGGTCAGCAGCCGCGGCACCGCCACGGCGGTCAGTTCCGTCAGCCCGCGCAGCGAACGCCGGGCCTGCAGTACGGCGGCCAGCGCACCGAGACCCTGGACGTCGCCCACACGCACGTGTGCCCGCGCTGCGGTCGCCCCGTGCCCCAGCTGCAGCAACGCGGCCTCGGTGGCTCGTCGTTGGACATCCTGCGGGTCGTGGGAGGCGGGGCCGTCCCCGTCGGCCGAGAGGGCGGTGTCGCCGTGGATGTGCGGTTCGGCAGGGGCCGGCAGGAGCAGATAGCCGCTGAGATCCACACGCGCACCGCACGCGCGCGTACCGCCCACCGCCAGGCTCCCCGCCGTACCGACCGCCTCGATCCGCCCGCCGCCGAGCCGTACGTCCACGGTGCGCCCATCCGTCAGCCGGGCCCCGCACAGCAGGAGCGCCCCCGAATCACTCCGGCCCAAAGATCCCGAGGAACCCGAGGAACCAGAGGAACCTGAGGAACCCACGGGGCCTGGTGCGCCGGACGAAGACGACGCCGATGACGACGAGTGGGGCGGCTGCGGCTGGCTGTCGGGCATCGCGCTCCAGGGGCTCGGGACTGCGCAGGGGGACGCAAGATCACGCAGAGTGAGTCGAGCCTAGGGTGGCGATCCGCCCATCACAGGGAGGAGCGCAATAGTCGTACCGGTGTGGTCCGCCAGACGAAAGGGGCCTGGAGAGGCTGGTGGGAGGGCGGTCGGACGGGCCGCGGCGCACCCCGCCCCCACCGACCGGACAGGCCGGTACGGGGGCCGCGAAACGGATTTGGGTGAACGGCGGCGGACCGTGTAATGTCTTCATCGCTCGCCCCAATAGCTCAGTCGGCAGAGCGTCTCCATGGTAAGGAGAAGGTCTACGGTTCGATTCCGTATTGGGGCTCTGGTGTGTGAGGTTCCCGTCGCGAGGCGGGAACGGATCGCATCGCAGCGGTGTAGCTCAGTCGGTAGAGCAAGCGGCTCATAATCGCTGTGTCACCGGTTCAAGTCCGGTCACCGCTACTGACAGTAGCCGATTGCGGGGTCGGTCCTTCGATCGGCTACTCTTCTATGCGTTAAACCCGTCCCATCCGTTCGTCAAGGAGCACTCACGTGGCTGCCACCGACGTCCGCCCGAAGATCACGCTGGCCTGCGTGGAGTGCAAGGAGCGGAACTACATCACCAAGAAGAACCGGCGCAACAACCCGGACCGTCTTGAGATGAAGAAGCACTGCCCGCGTTGCAACGCGCACACCGCGCACCGCGAGACGCGATAAATCAGGCTCGTTCGCGAGGCCGCCCCCATAGTCGGGGGCGGCCTCGCGTCGTTTGAGCCTCGGTTACCGACCGGTTCCGACTGGCCACACGCCACAAGCCACAGCCCATCGGCGACAGGCCACCGGCGACAGGCCACGGCGACAGACCACCGGCCGCTAACCGCCAGCCACCAGCCACCAGCCACCCCGCACACACCCCGCAGACACCAGCAGGAGGTAGCGAGCCATGGCGCTCGACCAGTCCTTCGTGGGGCGGAGCTACCCGCCCACCGACCCCTATGAGGTGGGCCGGGAGAAGATCCGCGAGTTCGCCGAGGCGGTGGGGGACACCAACCCCGCGTACACGGACCCGGAGGCGGCCAAGGCGCTTGGTCACCCCGACGTCATCGCCCCGCCGACCTTCGTGTTCTCCATCACCTTCAAGGCGGCCGGACAGGTCGTCCAGGACCCGCAACTCGGCCTGGACTACAGCCGCGTGGTGCACGGCGACCAGAAGTTCTCCTACGTCCGCCCGGTGCGGGCCGACGACCGGCTCACCGTCACCTCCACCATCGAGGCGATCAAGTCCCTGGCCGGCAACGACATCCTCGACATCCGGGGCGAGGTCCACGACGAGGCGGGCGAGCACGTGGTGACCGCCTGGACGAAGCTGGTCGCGCGCGCGGCAGAGGAGGCGTGAGAACCCGATGACGGCGAAGATCGCATACGACGACGTCGAGATCGGCACCGAACTGCCGGCCCAGTCCTTCCCCGTAACCCGCGCCGCGCTCGTCCAGTACGCGGGCGCCTCCGGTGACTTCAACCCCATCCACTGGAACGAGAAGTTCGCCAAGGAGGTGGGCCTGCCGGACGTCATCGCGCACGGCATGTTCACGATGGCCGAGGCGATCCGGGTGGTCACCGACTGGACCGGCGACCCGGGCGCGGTCGTCGAATACGGCGTCCGCTTCACCAAGCCCGTCGTCGTCCCCAACGACGACCAGGGCGCCCTGATCGAGGTCAGCGCCAAGGTGGCCGCCAAGCTCGACGACAACACGGTCCGGGTGGACCTCACCGCGACGAGCGCCGGCCAGAAGGTGCTGGGCATGTCGCGGGCGGTCGTACGCCTGGCATGAGGCACACGCGCGTGCCGCCTGCGCCAATGCCACACACGCGCGTGCCGCCTGCGCCAATGCCACACACGCGCCTGCCGTGAGTAAGGGGCGCACCTCCATGGAGGACGCCCCTTACCCGAAAGCCTTCCGATACTCGAAAAGCCTTCTGAACAAGTCCGCGCATCCCCCGACCCCCACCCCTTGACGAAGTTAGTGATTGAGTACTAACTTTCTCTCATGGTCAGGATGAGCGCAGAAGAGCGACGTGAGAGCGTCATCCGCGCGGCGACCGCCGAGTTCGCCCGCGGGGGCTACTACGGCACCTCGACCGAGGTGATCGCCAAGCGGGTGGGTGTCTCGCAGCCGTACCTCTTCCGGCTCTTCCCGGGCAAGAAGGCGATCTTCCTCGCCGCCGCCCAGCGGTGCGTGGAGGACACCATCCGCATGTTCGAGGAGGCCGCCAAGGGACTGGAGGGCGAGGAAGCCGTCCGGGCCATGGCCAACGCGTACACGAAGGTCATCGCCGAACAGCCTGAGCAACTGCTGATGCAGATGCAGATGTACGTCACCGTGGCCGCCGCCGAGCAGGCCGGCGACCACGAGCTCGGCGAGGAAGTACGGGCAGGCTGGATGCGCCTGTGGGACGCGCTTCACGTGCCGTTGGGCGCGGACGTCGGCGAGACGACGACGTTCCTCGCGTACGGCATGCTCATCAACTGCCTGGTGGCCATGGGGTTCCCGCCCGAGCACAGGGTGTGGGAGGGCCTCTATCCGGAGGCGCAGCTCAAGGGCCGCCTGGAGAAGTAGCCCAAGCGGAAGATACCCAAGCCACCTCTTTTTGCCCGCAAAACTTAGTGATCAATAACTAATAAGGTCAGCGAGACCAACCAAAACAACCCTCTGGGGGAGCGATGTCAGAGCAGCAGACCGCACCACATCGTCGCGGGGGAACTGTCTGGGCCCTCGTCATCACCAGCGTCGCCGGATTCATGGCGGCCCTCGACAACCTGGTAGTCACCACCGCCCTCCCCTCGATCCGCAAGGACCTCGGCGGAGCCCTGGGCGACCTGGAGTGGACGGTCAGCGCGTACACCCTCACCTTCGCCGTCCTCCTCATGTTCGGCGCGGCCCTGGGTGACCGCTTCGGCAGGCGCCGTATGTTCCTCGTCGGCCTCACCGTCTTCACTGGCGCCTCCGCCGCGGCCGCCATGGCCA
The DNA here is from genome assembly GCF_040612015.1 of Streptomyces sp. NPDC006476. Taxonomy (NCBI): domain Bacteria; kingdom Bacillati; phylum Actinomycetota; class Actinomycetes; order Kitasatosporales; family Streptomycetaceae; genus Streptomyces; species Streptomyces sp. NPDC006476. The sequence goes on from NZ_JBEXPK010000058.1 coordinate 15,984, forward strand.
CCGGCATCGACTCCCTGATCGCGGCCCGCGCCGTCCAGGGCGTCGGCGCGGCGATCATGATGCCGCTCACCCTCACCCTGCTCACCGCCGCCGTCCCGGCTGCCAGGCGCGGCATGGCCTACGGCATCTGGGGTGCCGTCAACGGCCTCGCCGTGGCCTCCGGCCCCCTCATCGGCGGCAGCCTCACCGAGCACGTCTCCTGGCACTGGATCTTCTGGCTGAACGTCCCGCTGGGCATCGCGGTCCTGCCCCTGGCCCGCCTCCGTCTGAACGAGTCGTACGGCACCGGTGCCCCCCTCGACATCACCGGCACCCTCCTCGCCAGCGGCGGCCTCTTCGGCATCGTCTACGGCCTGGTCCGCGGCCCGGCGGACGGGTGGACCAGCGCCCTCGTCCTCACCGGCCTCTTCGCGGGCACCGCGCTCCTGACCGCCTTCATCCTCTACAGCCTGCGCGCCAAGAACCCCATGCTCCCGATGCGCCTGTTCCGCTCCCGGGCCTTCTCCGGCATCAACGCAGCGAGCCTCCTGATGTTCCTCGGCATGTTCGGCTCGATCTTCCTGCTCAGCCAGTTCATGCAGGGTGTGCTCGGCTACTCGCCCACCGAGGCGGGACTGCGGATGCTGCCCTGGACCGGCATGCCGATGCTGGTGGCGCCCGTCGCCGGCATCCTCTCGGACCGCATCGGCGGCCGCCCCGTAGTGGCGACGGGCCTCTTCCTCCAGGCTCTCGGCCTCGGCTGGATGGCGACCGTCGTGACGCCGGGCGTCTCCTACGCCACGCAGCTGCCCGCCCTGATCGTCAGCGGCATCGGCATGGGCCTCTTCTTCGCCCCCGCCTCCAACCTGGTCATGTCCAGCGTCCGTCCCAAGGAACAGGGCATAGCCTCCGGCGCGAACAACGCACTGCGCGAGGTGGGCGGGGCGCTGGGCATCGCCATCATGTCCTCGATCTTCTCGTCGCAGGGCGGCTACGCCACCGCCCAGACCTTCGTCGACGGCTTGCAGCCAGCCCTGGTCACCGGCTCGGCAGTCGTCGCCGCAGCCGCCGTGGCGACCCTGCTGATCCCGAGGAGGACCACGGCACACACCAAGACCCGGACCCCGTCGGCGGAAGCAGCCCCGGAGTTGGAAACCGTCTGATCCAAGAGAGGCAACCCAAGAGAGGCATGGGCCCCGTCCTCCAGGACTGGGCCCATGCCTGCCTGCGGGCCAGCGAGCCCGCACCGGCGCAACGGCGAGAAGGGGACGCGGCGGGGGGTGTCCGCCCGCAGCGTCGGGCGTCCGCGGACAGTACTGCCGTAGCAACAGAACCGCCCGACCGAGGACGGACACCCCCCGCCGCGGCACCGACCCCCCACGGCGAGCAGTGCGCGACGCAAGCCCCCACCGAACCCGCGCGGGCCGCCGCAGGCATACCCTTGGGCCCGTGCAGGAACGACACGACGCCCCCCTCGCCCCGCTCACCACCTTCCGCCTCGGAGGCCCGGCCAAGCGCCTGATCACCGCCACCACCGACGCCGAAGTGATCTCAGCGGTCCGCGAGGCCGACGCCGCCCGGACACCCCTCCTGCTGATCGGCGGCGGCTCCAACCTGGTCATCGCCGACAAGGGCTTCGACGGCACCGCCCTCCGCATCGCCACCACCGGCTACGAACTGCAGGGCACGACCCTCGAACTCGCCGCCGGCGAAGTATGGACCGACGCCGTCGCCCGCACCGTCGACGCCGGCCTGGCCGGCGTCGAGTGCCTGGCCGGCATCCCGGGCTCCGCCGGCGCGACCCCCATCCAGAACGTCGGCGCCTACGGCCAGGAGGTCTCCTCCACCATCACGGAGGTCATCGCCTACGACCGCCGCACCGCCGAAACGGTGACCCTCACCAACGAGGACTGCGCCTTCTCCTACCGCCACAGCCGCTTCAAGGCCGACCCCGAGCGCTACGTCGTCCTGCGCGTCCGCTTCCAGCTCGAAGACGCCGACGGCCTCTCGGCACCGATCAAGTACGCCGAGACCGCCCGCGCCCTGGGCGTGGAGCCCGGCGACCGCGTCCCCCTGGCGGAGGCCCGCGACACCGTACTGAAGCTGCGGGCGGGCAAGGGGATGGTCCTGGACCCCGAGGACCACGACACCTGGTCGGCCGGCTCCTTCTTCACCAACCCGATCCTCACCGACGACCAGTTCGCCGAGTTCCACGCGCGCGTGCGGGCCCACTTGGGCGAGGGCACCGAACCGCCCGCCTACCCGGCGGGAGAGGGCCACACCAAGACCTCCGCGGCCTGGCTGATCGACAAGGCGGGCTTCACCAAGGGCTACGGCACCGGCCCGGCCCGCATCTCCACCAAGCACACCCTCGCCCTCACCAACCGCGGCGACGCCACCACCGAGGACCTGCTGTCCCTCGCCCGCGAAGTCGTCACCGGCGTCCGAGAGGCCTTCGGCATCACGCTGGTCAACGAGCCCGTGACGGTGAACGTCAGCTTGTAACCCACCCCGCCCCACCCACGCCCCACCCAGCGCCCAGCACACCCCCCGACCCCTAGTACGCCACCCCAACCCCCTCCTTCACCGTCCCCGGATCATCGATCATGCCCAGCATCGCGTGAGCGACGTCCGCCCGCGCGATGAACCGCCCCCGGCGCGGGAAGCCGCCGACGACGACCCGGTACGAGCCGGTGAGGGGCTTGTCCTGCAGCCGCGGTGGCCGTACGGACGTCCAGTCCGTGCCGCTGCGAGCCAACTCGTCCTCCATCTCGCGCAGGTCGGCGTAGACGTCCTTGAGCAGCGCCGAGACGATCCCGCGCATCCCGCGGTCGAGGAGTCCGTCGCCCTCAGCCTCGGGCCCCACCGGGGCCGCGCTGACCACGACCACCCGGCGCACGCCCTCGACCTCCATGGCCCGCAGGACCGTACGGGTCAGCCGGGCCGCGACCCCGGCGTCCTTGCGGCTGCGGGCACCCAGACCGGAGAGGACCGCGTCCCGGCCGGCGACCGCGGGGCGTACGGCCTCCGGGTCGGTGAGGTCGGCGCGGAAGACCTCCAGGCCGGTACCGGTCACCTCGAGCCGGGCCGGATCCCGCACCACGGCCGTGACCCGGTGGCCCGCGGCGAGCGCCTGCCGGACGACCTCCTGCCCGATTCCTCCGGTGGCGCCGAAAACGGTGAGGTTCATTGATCCACTCCCATTCCTTCATCGGTGGGTGAGTACTCACTCACCCCATTACCTCCTAGAGTGAGTAAGTACTCACCCACTCGTCAAGAACCGTTGGACAAGGCATGCGATCCTTGGGCGCCATGCAGCAGAAACCGGCCCGCGCCCGCATCCTCGACGCCGCCCACGAGCTCATGCTCACCGTCGGGCTGGCCCGCGCCACCACCAAGGAGATCGCCAGGGCGGCCGACTGCTCCGAGGCCGCGCTCTACAAGCACTTCAGCAGCAAGGAGGAGCTGTTCATCGAGGTCCTGCGCGAACGGCTTCCAGGACTGGGCCCACTGCTGCGCGCCCTCACCGCCGAGCCGGGCCGGCACACCCTGGAGGAGAACCTCACCGAGATCGCCCGGCAGGCGGCCCTGTTCTACGAGCAGAGCTTCCCGATCGCGGCCTCCCTCTACGCCGAGACCCAGCTCAAGAAGCGCCACGACGACGCGATGCGGCAGATGGGATCCGGCGCGCACAAGCCCATCGAGGGCCTCGACGCCTACCTCCGCGCCGAACAGGCGGCCGGCCGCGTCCACCCCGACGCGGACACCTTCGCGGCCGCGTCCCTCCTCCTGGGCGCCTGTGCACAGCGCGCCTTCGCCTACGCCGCCACGAGCGACGGGCAGCCGCCCCCCGTGGACGACTTCGCCCGGCGCATGGCCCGCACGGTGCTGAGCGGAATCGCCGCATGCGACTGAGGTTGCGCGAGTTCCGGCCGAGGACCGGTCCCTACGAGCACCGGATCGTCCAGCCCTGGCTGCCTCTGCGCCACACCTTTCTGAGCCCGCCGGAGCCGATCGGTCTGCTGCTGGGCGACCACGACGGCCTGAATCGGCTCGCGGGCCTGTTCTCCTTCGCCGCCTACTCCCGCCACACGATCGTCCACGTGCCCCTGCGCGAGGGGGTCCCGCCGGACGAGGGCTGGGGCCGCCCGGTCGACCTCGTCCTCGCCCACCACACCCTCGGCCTGCGCCCCGGTCGATGGCCCGAACTGCGCCGGAGGCTGCGCCACGGCACCCCGCTGACCGCCCGCACGGACGAGGCGCGTACGGACCGGGACGCCGCACGGTGGCGCGAACGCCGGGAACGGGCGGACTTCCGCGAGGAGTTGCGGCACGCCACGCACGCCGACACGTTCTTCCTGTTCGGCAGCAGGGACGTCTTCGCCCAGAGCGCCACCTCCTTCGCTCACGCGGCGGGCTGGGGCCCGCGCCACAAGAACGTGGTCGAAGGGCGTTCGGCGCTGATGGCGGATCTGCCGGCACTGGTCCAGTCACCCGGCGGCGGCCACTCCCAGGACGTCCTGATCTGCTTCAAGCCCTATCCGCCGTACGGCCACTTCAAGCGCCCGGGCCGCTGAGCCAGTCGTCGATCCCCGTCAGCAACCGCGCCTTCACCGGCTCCGGCGCCGCCGAAGCGCGTACCGACTGCCGGGCCAGTTCCGCCAACTCCTCGTCCGTGAAGCCGTGATGGTGCCGCGCGATCTCGTACTGCGCGGCCAGCCGGGAACCGAACAGCAGCGGGTCGTCGGCGCCCAGCGCCATCGGCACACCGGCCTCGAAGAACGTCCGCAGCGGCACGTCCTCGGGCTTCTCGTACACCCCCAGAGCCACGTTCGAGGCCGGGCACACCTCGCACGTGACCCCGCGCTCCGCGAGCCGCTTCAGCAGCCGCGGATCCTCCGCCGCCCGCACCCCGTGCCCGATCCGGTCGGCGTGCAGGTCGTCCAGACAGTCCCGCACCGACGCGGGCCCGGTCAGCTCGCCCCCGTGCGGAGCCGACAGCAGACCGCCCTCCCGCGCGATGTGGAAGGCACGGTCGAAGTCCCGGGCCATGCCCCGCCGTTCGTCGTTCGACAGCCCGAACCCGACGACGCCCCGCTCGGCGTACCGCACCGCGAGCCGGGCCAGCGTGCGCGCGTCCAGCGGATGCTTCATCCGGTTGGCGGCGACGAGCACGCGCATGCCCAGGCCCGTCTCCCGCGAGGTCGTCTCCACCGCGTCCAGGATGATCTCGAGCGCCGGAATCAGCCCGCCCAGCCGCGGCGCGTACGACGTCGGATCGACCTGGATCTCCAGCCACCCGGCCCCGTCCCGGACGTCCTCCTCCGCAGCCTCCTGGACCAGCCGCCGGATGTCCTCGGGCTCTCTGAGACACGACCGCGCGGCGTCGTACAGGCGCTGGAAACGGAACCAGCCCCGCTCGTCCGTGGCCCGCAGCTTCGGCGGCTCCCCGCTGGTCAGTGCCTCGCTCAACGTCTCGGGCAGTCGCACGCCGTACTTGTCGGCCAGTTCCAGGACGGTCCCCGGCCGCATCGACCCGGTGAAGTGCAGATGCAGATGGGCCTTGGGCAGCTCAGAGAGATCACGTACACGCTCCATCCCAGGATCCTGCCGTACGTCGTCGCCGTACTGGTAGCGGAATCCCCGAACGTGGTCTTGCTCGCACAAAGCAACGGGCCCCCTCAAGCCGAAGGGGCCCGTGCACAGCGGCGACGCGTCAGTCCTGCGCCTCCGCCAGCAGCTTCTGGATCCGGCTGACGCCCTCGACGAGATCCTCGTCACCCAGCGCGTACGACAGCCGCAGATACCCGGGCGTGCCGAACGCCTCACCCGGGACGACCGCGACCTCGGCCTCCTCCAGGATCAACGCGGCCAGCTCGACCGTGTCCTGCGGCCGCTTGCCGCGGATCTCCTTGCCGAGCAGCGCCTTCACCGAGGGGTAGGCGTAGAAGGCGCCCTCCGGCTCGGGGCACAGCACGCCGTCGATCTCGTTGAGCATCCGCACGATCGTCTTGCGGCGCCGGTCGAAGGCCTCGCGCATCGTGGCCACGGCCTCCAGGTCGCCGGAGACGGCGGCGAGGGCGGCGACCTGTGCGACGTTCGACACGTTCGAGGTGGCGTGCGACTGCAGGTTGGTCGCGGCCTTGACCACGTCCTTCGGGCCGATGACCCAGCCCACGCGCCAGCCGGTCATGGCGTACGTCTTCGCCACACCGTTGACCACGACGCACTTGTCGCGCAGCTCGGGCAGCAGCGCGGGCAGGGAGACGGCGCTCGCGTCGCCGTACACCAGGTGCTCGTAGATCTCGTCGGTCAGCACCCACAGGCCGTGCTCGACGGCCCAGCGGCCGATCGCCTCGGTCTCGGCCTCGGTGTACACCGCGCCGGTCGGGTTGGAGGGGGAGACGAAGAGGACGACCTTGGTCTTCTCCGTGCGGGCCGCCTCCAGCTGCTCGACGGAGACCCGGTAGCCGGTCGTCTCGTCGGCGACGACCTCCACCGGGACACCGCCGGCCAGCCGGATCGACTCGGGGTACGTCGTCCAGTACGGCGCGGGGACGATGACCTCGTCGCCCGGGTCGAGGATCGCGGCGAAGGCCTCGTAGATGGCCTGCTTGCCGCCGTTGGTGACCAGGATCTGCGAGACGTCGGGCTCCCAGCCGGAGTCGCGCAGCGTCTTCGCGGCGATCGCGGCCTTCAGCTCGGGCAGACCGCCGGCCGGCGTGTACCGGTGGTACTTCGGGTTCTTGCAGGCCTCGACGGCCGCCTCGACGATGTAGTCCGGGGTCGGGAAGTCGGGCTCACCGGCGCCGAAGCCGATCACCGGACGCCCGGCGGCCTTGAGGGCCTTGGCCTTGGCGTCCACGGCGAGGGTGGCGGACTCGGAGATCGCGCCGACTCGGGCGGAGACCCGGCGCTCGGTGGGAGGGGTTGCAGCGCTCATGGGCCCATCGTTCCAGACCCGAAACATGGCGGGCACGCGGGTTTCACAGACTGAACATCCAGGGGTCGGTCACTGAACACCCGTCCGGAATCATGCGGTGGCCTGGGTGATCTTCCGCGGGTTCAACGGCGATCTTCCGGCGCCAACGCCCCCACGGGCACTTTCTGTTCGACGGGGCGCTCCGGACCACGTACACTCTCACCTCGTTGGCCATCAGCTGCCGCGCCGCGAGCGGTGCACACCGAGCACTCGGTCGGATGCGGTACGTTGGGGGACACACAAAGGGTCGTAGCTCAATTGGTAGAGCACCGGTCTCCAAAACCGGCGGTTGGGGGTTCAAGTCCCTCCGGCCCTGCTACACACACCTTCACCAGGTGTGCGCATGTACGTACAGCAACGCACCGCCGTGCGGCTCAGACCGGGCGCGGCACGGCCACGACCCGGGAACAGGTGAGGACGAATGGCGGACGCCGTGGGCTCCATCGACACGCCTGATGCCCAGGACGAGGCACAGGAGACGAAGAAGGCCCGCAAGGGTGGCAAGCGGGCCAAGAAGGGTCCGCTCAAGAGGCTTGCCCTTTTCTACCGGCAGGTCGTCGCCGAGCTTCGCAAGGTCGTCTGGCCGACGCGTAACCAGCTGACGTCGTACACCACCGTGGTGATCTTCTTCGTCGCCATCATGATCGCCCTGGTGACCGTGATTGACTATGGACTCAGCCACGCCGCCAAGTACGTCTTCGGCTGAGCCGACTGCGAAGGGCGCCGTGGTTACCGGCGCCCCTTTCGCGTGTTCCACCCCTATGTATCCAGGAAGAAGCAGCCACCGTGTCTGAGCAGAACCTGAACGATGCCATCGAGCCCGACGAGTCTGTCGACGACGAGCTCGACATCGTCGAGGGCGCGGACGAGCAGGACGAGTTCGAGGCTGCCGAGGCAGAGCTGGGGGAGGCCGCCGAGGAGGACGCCGTCCACGTCGTGGACGAGGACGAGGACTCCGAGGCCGACGAGCACGTCGAGGAAGCCGCTGTCGAGGAGGAGACCGAGCCGGTCGACCCCGTCGAGGCCCTCCGCGAGGAGCTGCGCACGCTGCCCGGCGAGTGGTACGTCATCCACACCTACGCCGGCTACGAGAACCGCGTGAAGACCAACCTGGAGCAGCGCGCCGTCTCGCTGAACGTCGAGGACTACATCTTCCAGGCCGAGGTGCCGCAGGAAGAGGTCGTCCAGATCAAGAACGGCGACCGCAAGACGATCAAGCAGAACAAGCTGCCGGGTTACGTCCTGGTCCGCATGGACCTGACGAACGAGTCCTGGGGCGTCGTCCGCAACACCCCCGGTGTCACCGGCTTCGTCGGCAACGCCTACGACCCGTACCCGCTGACGCTGGACGAGATCGTCAAGATGCTCGCCCCGGAGGCCGAGGAGAAGGCCGCCCGCGAGGCCGCCGAGGCCGAGGGCAAGCCGGCTCCGCAGCGCAAGGTCGAGGTTCAGGTGCTGGACTTCGAGGTGGGCGACTCGGTCACCGTCACCGACGGCCCGTTCGCCACGCTGCAGGCGACCATCAACGAGATCAACCCGGACTCGAAGAAGGTCAAGGGTCTCGTCGAGATCTTCGGCCGCGAGACGCCGGTCGAGCTGTCCTTCGACCAGATCCAGAAGAACTAGGCTCCGCCGCACAGAGCTTCCGACCAGGTCAGGCGATCGCTCGCACGATCGCCTGACCTGCTCGGTTTTTGGCCGCGCATCTATACCCGTTATCGTTGTGCGGTATGCCTGCGTTCGGGTGCTCCCCGTAGGCAGGCAGGACCCGAACCGAAAGGACCCGGAGAGTAATGCCTCCCAAGAAGAAGAAGGTCACGGGGCTCATCAAGCTCCAGATCAACGCCGGTGCGGCGAACCCCGCCCCGCCGGTCGGCCCCGCGCTCGGTCAGCACGGCGTCAACATCATGGAGTTCTGCAAGGCGTACAACGCCGCGACCGAGTCGCAGCGTGGCTGGGTCATCCCGGTGGAGATCACGGTCTACGAGGACCGTTCCTTCACCTTCGTGACCAAGACGCCGCCGGCCGCGAAGATGATCCTCAAGGCCGCGGGTGTCGAGAAGGGCTCCGGCGAGCCGCACAAGACCAAGGTCGCCAAGATCACCGAGGCGCAGGTCCGCGAGATCGCCCAGACCAAGCTTCCCGACCTCAACGCCAACGACCTGGACGCCGCGTCGAAGATCATCGCCGGCACCGCCCGTTCCATGGGCATCACGGTCGAGGGCTGAGCCCCAACCCCCCAGCAGTAGAAGTGGCAGGGCCTGCTCGGCCCGCACCACGACTCCTCAAGAACACACAGGAGCAGTAGTGAGCAAGCGCAGCAAGTCTCTCCGCGCTGCGGACGCCAAGGTCGACCGGGAGAAGCTCTACGCCCCGCTCGAGGCCGTCCGTCTCGCCAAGGAGACCTCCACGACCAAGTTCGACGGCACCGTCGAGGTCGCCTTCCGTCTGGGTGTCGACCCGCGCAAGGCCGACCAGATGGTCCGTGGCACCGTGAACCTCCCGCACGGCACCGGTAAGACCGCCCGGGTCCTGGTCTTCGCGACCGGTGACCGTGCCGAGGCCGCGCGTGCCGCGGGCGCCGACATCGTCGGTGCCGACGAGCTGATCGACGAGGTCTCGAAGGGCCGCCTGGACTTCGACGCCGTCGTCGCCACCCCGGACCTCATGGGCAAGGTCGGCCGCCTCGGCCGTGTGCTCGGTCCCCGTGGTCTCATGCCGAACCCCAAGACCGGCACCGTGACCCCGGACGTGGCGAAGGCCGTCAACGACATCAAGGGCGGCAAGATCGAGTTCCGCGTCGACAAGCACTCGAACCTGCACTTCATCATCGGCAAGACGTCCTTCGACGACGACAAGCTGGTGGAGAACTACGGCGCCGCGCTGGAGGAGATCCTCCGTCTGAAGCCGTCCGCCGCCAAGGGTCGCTACATCAAGAAGGCCGCGGTCTCCACCACCATGGGCCCCGGCATCCCGGTCGACCCGAACCGCACCCGCAACCTCCTCGTCGAGGAGGACCCGGCCGCGGTCTGAGCCTGAGGCTCACCCCAGTCGGACGACGGGCCCCGCACCTGCCCAGGTGCGGGGCCCGTCCCCTTTTGCGGTACACGCGCGCGTGCCCTGGGTTAGCGTGCGAGCAGGGCGATCGCACAGGGGTGGGACGTATGAAGAGCACGACCGTGCGCCACACGGCCCTCACGGCCGCGGCGGTGCTCGCGCTCTCCGCGACGGCCGCGTGCACCTCCTCCGGGCCTTCCGGGCAGGACGAGCCGTCCCATAAGGCCACGGTCCCCGCCGCCGTCACCACCGCCCTGCGCGGCGCCGAACGCTCCACCGACCGGGCCGAGTCGGCCCGGGTCCGCTCCACCACGACCCTGGGCTCCGAGTTGTCCATGACGGCGGACGGCGTCCTCGCCTGGAGCGACGGCACGACCGGCACGGTCACCATCACCTACACCAGCGGCACGACCGCCGACCTCATGCGCCGTCTCGGCACGACCTCCATGGAGGCCCGTTACCTGCCGGACGCCTACTACGCGCGCATGGGCGAGAAGTTCGCCCGGCAGGCCGGCGGCAGGCACTGGATCCGGTACGGCTACGACGATCTCGCCGGCCTCGGGGGCGGATCCGGTGCCGAGTTGAAGAACCAGATGCGGTCCACCACGCCCAACCAGTCCGTGAAGCTCCTGCTGGCCTCCGGCGATGTGCGCGAGGCCGGCGAGGAGAAGGTGCGCGGCGAGCACACCAGGCACTACGCCGGCACCGTGCGGGTCGCCGACCTCGCCGCCGGGGAGCTCAGGAAGCAGCTCACCGAGGCCGGCGTGGACCGCGAGAGCGTCGACATCTGGGTCAACGACCGGGACCTGCTGGTCAAGAAGGTCGAACGGGGCCGGACGGCGAGCGGCGCCTACACCCAGACCGCGTACTACAGCGACTACGGCGTGCGGGTCTCGGCGGCCCGGCCGCCGGCGGAGGACACCCAGGACTTCAGGCAGTTGCTGAAGAAACAGGGGCTCGCTCCTGAAGCGTGATGATATTCGGGAGCACTTTGCACTCCCTTGGGGATAGGCTCACGGCACGCCTGTGTATCGACCATGTGTTCCATGTGTTCCGTGTGTTCCTTTGGGGGGAATCAATGAGGTCTGCTGTACGTGGTTCTGTGCGCCGTCGGGCGACGGGGGCCGGGCTCGCCGCCCTGCTGCTCGCCGGGGGAGCGGTCGCCTGCGGGAAGGGCGACAAGTCGCCGGAGATGTCGCCTGTCGCGGCCGTGGCCAAGGCCGCGAAGAAGACGCAGAACATCACGTCCCTGCACTACCGCATGAAGGGCACGTACCCCGGGCAGGGCAAGATGACGGCCGAGGCCTCCATGCGGCTCAAGCCCACCGTCGCGATGAGCATGAAGATGAACGTGCCCTCCCAGGGCGCCGAGGGCGCCGCGGAGATCCGGCTCGTCGACAAGGCCATGTACATCGGCGGCAACCCCGCGATGGCCAAGGAGATGGACGGCAAGACCTGGCTGAAGTTCGATCTGTCCGCCCTCGGCGACAAGCAGCTCGGCGCGGGCGCGCCGGGAGCCGGCCAGGCCGAGCAGAACCCGGCGGCCGAGTCCGGCTTCCTCACCGGCGCCAAGGACCTGAAGAAGGTGGGCACCGAGACCGTCGACGGTGTGGAGACGACCCACTACCGGGGCACCCTGACCCTCGACGAGCTCAAGGCCTCCCTGAAGAAGGAGAGCAAGGACGTCCGCGAGCAGCGCGAGAAGAGCCTTCAGCAGTACGAGAAGCTCGGCGTCGACACGATGACGATGGACATGTGGGTCGACGGCCAGGACCGCACCAAGCAGTTCCGGATGAAGGGCCAGGCCGACAAGGGCCCGCTCGACATGACCATCACCTTCGTCGACTACAACAAGCCGGTCGCCGTCACCGCCCCGCCGGCCAAGGACGTCGCCGACCTCGCCGAGATGATGAAGGACGCCCAGGGCTGAACCGTACGACCGGATTTGCCTCACGGCGATCCGGTCCCGTACTCTCCTACAGAAGCCAAAGACCGCTGGTCGTTGCCGTGCGCTCGGAAGAGGGCCCGGTGGCCGAAGGATCCGCTGAACCGCGGACGACCCGCGCAGGTGACTGTGGAAGTGCTCCCGGAACGCCCCTGACCATGGGGCAGCCTGGTCGAGCTACGCCCCGTGCGCCTGCGCCGGGGCGTTTCGTTTTCCCCAGCCCCTTCCGAGCGGTCGTCATCACCCGGAAGGAGGCCGACGCTCTATGGCAAGGCCCGACAAGGCTGCCGCGGTAGCCGAGCTGACGGAGCAGTTCCGCAGCTCGAGCGCCGCCGTGCTGACCGAGTACCGGGGTCTCACCGTGGCGCAGCTCAAGACGCTGCGCCGCTCGCTCGGTGAGAACGCCCAGTACGCCGTGGTGAAGAACACGCTGACCAAGATTGCGGCCAACGAGGCCGGGATCACGACGCTCGACGACCTGTTCAACGGTCCGACGGCGGTCGCCTTCGTCACCGGTGACCCGGTGGAGTCGGCGAAGGGTCTTCGTGACTTCGCCAAGGACAACCCGAACCTCGTCATCAAGGGCGGTGTCCTTGACGGCAAGGCTCTGTCCGCCGACGAGATCAAGAAGCTTGCGGACCTCGAGTCCCGCGAGGTTCTGCTCGCCAAGCTGGCGGGCGCCCTGAAGGGCAAGCAGACGCAGGCTGCACAGCTCTTCCAGGCGCTTCCGACGAAGCTCGTCCGCACCGTGGACGCCCTTCGCGCCAAGCAGGACGAGCAGGGCGGTGCCGAGTAACTCGGCTCGCATCATGACCGCCGCCTGAGGCAGCCCGCCGCAGGCAGTGGTCGTAGCGGGCCGAACGTACGCCCGCCTTACATGTACATCCGGCACCAGCCGAAATTAGTGGAAGGAAAGCCATCGTGGCTCTCACCCAGGACGAACTGCTCGCCGAGTTCGAGGGCATGACCCTCATCCAGCTCTCCGAGTTCGTGAAGGCGTTCGAGGAGAAGTTCGACGTCACCGCCGCCGCCGCGGCCGTCGTCGCCGGCCCTGCCGGTCCGGCCGCCCCGGTCGAGGCCGCTGAGGAGAAGGACGAGTTCGACGTCATCCTCACCGGCGCCGGCGACAAGAAGATCCAGGTCATCAAGGTCGTGCGTGAGCTGACCTCCCTGGGCCTGAAGGAGGCCAAGGACCTGGTCGACGGTGCGCCGAAGCCGGTTCTGGAGAAGGTCAACAAGGAGGCCGCCGACAAGGCCAAGGAGTCCCTCGAGGGCGCCGGTGCCTCCGTCGAGGTCAAGTAAGACCTCCCGGGTCCGCCAGGATCCACGTGCGCCGCAGCCGTCGTAACAGAGGGCTGTAACGCTCAAGCACCGAGGAGCGATCATCCATCCGGGTGGTCGCTCCTCGGCGTTCGTGGGGGCGCGGCCACGGTCACCTTGCGGGCTCGCATGCGAGGGGTATGGTGATCTTCGTCGTGTCTCCCGGAACTCCGGTTCGGGCAAGGGGGCCTTGACGAACCGCACGCAGCGCGCAATTCTCAGGACGCGTCGCCAGAACGGTCCGAATCCGAGGCATGGATCGGCGACGAAGAGGGCAGTATCAACGTGCGTTGAGGGCAGGCATGCCGAGGGCGTTGAGGACAACGAGGGTCTCAGAAAATCGGGGCTGGACATCAGTGCGCCAAGTGGCTACACTGACCCTTTGCGCTGCCTGTTAGCTGTCCCCTGCCCGTCACCAGGGGTCTCCCCTCGCCTCAGCATTGTCGACCGGATCATCCCTGACCTGGCCTTTTGCCAGATCTGGAAGAGCCTGTCGTGGTGCGGTGGCAAGGGGCCGGGGAGCGCGTAGTGAGTCCGAGCCCTCGGAAGGACCCCCTCTTGGCCGCCTCGCGCACTGCCTCGACCGCGAATACGAACAACGGCGCCAGCACCGCCCCGCTGCGCATCTCTTTTGCAAAGATCAAGGAGCCTCTCGAGGTTCCCAACCTGCTCGCGCTGCAGACCGAGAGCTTTGACTGGCTGCTCGGCAACACCGCTTGGCAGAGTCGGGTCGAGGAGGCTCTGGAGTCCGGTCAGGACGTCCCCACCAAGTCCGGTCTGGAGGAGATCTTCGAGGAGATCTCCCCGATCGAGGACTTCTCCGGGTCGATGTCGCTGACGTTCCGCGACCACCGTTTCGAGCCGCCGAAGAACAGCATCGACGAGTGCAAGGAGCGCGACTTCACGTACGCGGCCCCGCTCTTCGTCACGGCCGAGTTCACCAACAACGAGACCGGCGAGATCAAGTCCCAGACGGTCTTCATGGGCGACTTCCCGCTCATGACCAACAAGGGCACCTTCGTCATCAACGGCACCGAGCGTGTCGTGGTGTCGCAGCTGGTCCGCTCGCCCGGCGTCTACTTCGACTCCACCATCGACAAGACGTCCGACAAGGACATCTTCTCCGCCAAGATCATCCCCTCCCGGGGTGCCTGGCTGGAGATGGAGATCGACAAGCGCGACATGGTCGGTGTCCGTATCGACCGCAAGCGCAAGCAGTCCGTCACCGTGCTCCTGAAGGCTCTCGGCTGGACGACCGAGCAGATCCTCGAGGAGTTCGGCGAGTACGAGTCGATGCGCGCCACCCTGGAGAAGGACCACACCCAGGGCCAGGACGACGCGCTGCTCGACATCTACCGCAAGCTGCGTCCGGGCGAGCCCCCCACGCGTGAGGCCGCGCAGACGCTGCTGGAGAACCTGTACTTCAACCCCAAGCGCTACGACCTCGCCAAGGTCGGCCGCTACAAGGTCAACAAGAAGCTGGGTGCGGACGCCCCGCTCGACGCGGGCATCCTGACCGTCGAGGACATCATCTCGACGATCAAGTACCTGGTGAAGCTGCACGCCGGCGAGACCGAGACCGCCGGGGACAACGGCGACACGATCGTCGTCGAGACCGACGACATCGACCACTTCGGCAACCGTCGTCTGCGCAGCGTCGGCGAGCTCATCCAGAACCAGGTCCGCACGGGTCTGGCCCGTATGGAGCGCGTCGTGCGCGAGCGCATGACGACCCAGGACGTCGAGGCGATCACGCCGCAGACCCTGATCAACATCCGGCCCGTCGTCGCCTCCATCAAGGAGTTCTTCGGCACCAGCCAGCTGTCGCAGTTCATGGACCAGAACAACCCGCTGTCGGGTCTCACCCACAAGCGCCGTCTGTCGGCCCTTGGTCCGGGTGGTCTCTCCCGTGAGCGGGCCGGCTTCGAGGTCCGTGACGTGCACCCCTCGCACTACGGCCGCATGTGCCCGATCGAGACCCCTGAAGGCCCGAACATCGGTCTGATCGGCTCGCTCGCCTCCTACGGCCGCGTCAACGCGTTCGGTTTCGTCGAGACCCCGTACCGCAAGGTCGTCGACGGCCAGGTCACCGACGAGGTGGACTACCTGACCGCCGACGAGGAGGACCGCTTCGTCATCGCGCAGGCCAACGCCACGCTCAACGACGACATGCGGTTCGCCGAGGCCCGGGTGCTCGTCCGCCGCCGTGGCGGCGAGGTCGACTACGTCGCCGGTGACGACGTGCACTACATGGACGTCTCGCCGCGCCAGATGGTGTCGGTCGCGACCGCCATGATCCCGTTCCTCGAGCACGACGACGCCAACCGTGCCCTCATGGGCGCGAACATGATGCGCCAGGCCGTGCCGCTGATCAAGAGCGAAGCCCCGCTCGTCGGCACCGGCATGGAGTACCGCTCCGCGGTCGACGCCGGCGACGTGGTCAAGGCCGAGAAGGCCGGTGTGGTCCAGGAGGTCTCCGCGGACTACATCACCACCGCCAACGACGACGGCACGTACATCACCTACCGGCTGGCCAAGTTCGCCCGCTCCAACCAGGGCACCTCGGTCAACCAGAAGGTCATCGTCAACGAGGGCGACCGGATCATCGAGGGCCAGGTCCTGGCCGACGGTCCGGCCACCCAGAACGGCGAGATGGCGCTCGGCAAGAACCTGCTCGTGGCGTTCATGCCGTGGGAGGGTCACAACTACGAGGACGCGATCATCCTGTCGCAGCGCCTCGTACAGGACGACGTCCTCTCCTCGATCCACATCGAGGAGCACGAGGTCGACGCCCGTGACACCAAGCTCGGCCCCGAGGAGATCACCCGGGACATCCCGAACGTCTCCGAGGAGGTCCTCGCCGACCTCGACGAGCGCGGCATCATCCGCATCGGCGCCGAGGTCATCGCCGGTGACATCCTCGTCGGCAAGGTGACCCCCAAGGGTGAGACCGAGCTGACGCCGGAGGAGCGCCTGCTGCGCGCGATCTTCGGTGAGAAGGCCCGTGAGGTCCGTGACACCTCGCTGAAGGTGCCGCACGGCGAGACCGGCAAGGTCATCGGCGTGCGCGTCTTCGACCGCGAGGAGGGCGACGAGCTTCCCCCCGGTGTGAACCAGCTGGTGCGCGTCTACGTCGCGCAGAAGCGCAAGATCACCGACGGTGACAAGCTCGCCGGCCGGCACGGCAACAAGGGTGTCATCTCCAAGATCCTGCCGATCGAGGACATGCCGTTCCTGGAGGACGGCACCCCGGTCGACATCATCCTCAACCCGCTGGGTGTCCCGTCCCGAATGAACCCGGGACAGGTCCTGGAGATCCACCTCGGCTGGCTCGCCAGCCGCGGCTGGGACGTCTCCGGCCTCGCGGAGGAGTGGGCGCAGCGCCTCCAGGCGATCGGCGCCGACCAGGTCGACCCGGGCACGAACGTCGCGACCCCCGTCTTCGACGGTGCGCGCGAGGACGAGCTCGCGGGTCTGCTGCAGCACACCATCCCCAA
Source organism: Streptomyces sp. NPDC006476 (assembly GCF_040612015.1). Taxonomy (NCBI): domain Bacteria; kingdom Bacillati; phylum Actinomycetota; class Actinomycetes; order Kitasatosporales; family Streptomycetaceae; genus Streptomyces; species Streptomyces sp. NPDC006476. Next base: position 32,764 of record NZ_JBEXPK010000058.1, read on the forward strand.
CCGGGACGGCGAGCGCATGGTGCTCCCGACCGGTAAGGCGCGGCTGTTCGACGGCCGTAGCGGTGAGCCGTTCCCGGACCCGATCTCGGTCGGCTACATGTACATCCTGAAGCTGCACCACCTGGTCGACGACAAGCTGCACGCCCGCTCGACCGGTCCGTACTCGATGATCACCCAGCAGCCGCTGGGTGGTAAGGCGCAGTTCGGTGGCCAGCGGTTCGGCGAGATGGAGGTGTGGGCGCTGGAGGCTTACGGCGCCGCGTACGCCCTCCAGGAGCTGCTGACCATCAAGTCCGACGACGTCACCGGCCGCGTGAAGGTCTACGAGGCCATCGTCAAGGGCGAGAACATTCCCGAGCCCGGCATCCCCGAGTCCTTCAAGGTCCTCATCAAGGAGATGCAGTCGCTCTGCCTGAACGTGGAGGTGCTGTCCAGCGACGGTATGTCCATCGAGATGCGTGACACCGACGAGGACGTCTTCCGCGCTGCGGAGGAGCTCGGCATCGACCTGTCCCGGCGTGAGCCGAGCAGCGTCGAAGAGGTCTGACGGGAGTCCGGCCGGAGGACCTGGTGAGGAACCTCCGGCCGGCTCCGGGACCCCCGTTTCAGACCCCAAGACTTACAACCCTGAGAGGGATTGACGCATAGTGCTCGACGTCAACTTCTTCGACGAGCTCCGGATCGGCCTGGCCACCGCTGACGACATCCGTCAGTGGAGCCACGGCGAGGTCAAGAAGCCCGAGACCATCAACTACCGCACCCTCAAGCCCGAAAAGGACGGACTCTTCTGCGAGAAGATCTTCGGTCCGACCCGGGACTGGGAGTGCTACTGCGGCAAGTACAAGCGTGTCCGCTTCAAGGGCATCATCTGTGAGCGCTGCGGCGTCGAGGTCACTCGCGCCAAGGTGCGCCGTGAGCGGATGGGCCACATCGAGCTGGCCGCCCCCGTCACGCACATCTGGTACTTCAAGGGTGTCCCATCGCGCCTCGGCTACCTGCTGGACCTGGCGCCCAAGGACCTCGAGAAGGTCATCTACTTCGCGGCGTACATGATCACGTACGTCGACGAGGAGCGCCGTACCCGCGACCTGCCCTCCCTGGAGGCGCACGTCTCGGTCGAGCGGCAGCAGATCGAGAACCGCCGGGACGCCGACCTGGAGGCCCGCGCCAAGAAGCTCGAGTCCGACCTGGCCGAGCTGGAGGCCGAGGGCGCCAAGGCCGACGTGCGCCGCAAGGTGCGCGAGGGCGCCGAGCGTGAGATGAAGCAGCTGCGCGACCGTGCGCAGCGCGAGATCGACCGTCTCGACGAGGTGTGGACCCGGTTCAAGAACCTCAAGGTCCAGGACCTCGAGGGCGACGAGCTGCTCTACCGCGAGCTGCGGGACCGCTTCGGCACGTACTTCGACGGTTCGATGGGTGCCGCGGCGCTGCAGAAGCGCCTGGAGTCCTTCGACCTCGACGAGGAGGCCGAGAGGCTCCGCGAGATCATCCGCACCGGCAAGGGCCAGAAGAAGACCCGTGCCCTGAAGCGGCTGAAGGTCGTGTCCGCGTTCCTGCAGACCTCCAACAGCCCCAAGGGCATGGTCCTCGACTGCGTCCCGGTCATCCCGCCGGACCTTCGCCCGATGGTGCAGCTGGACGGTGGCCGCTTCGCGACCTCCGACCTGAACGACCTGTACCGCCGTGTGATCAACCGCAACAACCGTCTGAAGAGGCTCCTCGACCTCGGCGCGCCCGAGATCATCGTCAACAACGAGAAGCGCATGCTTCAGGAGGCCGTTGACGCCCTCTTCGACAACGGTCGTCGCGGCCGTCCGGTGACCGGCCCCGGCAACCGCCCGCTGAAGTCCCTCAGCGACATGCTGAAGGGTAAGCAGGGCCGTTTCCGTCAGAACCTGCTCGGCAAGCGTGTGGACTACTCCGCGCGTTCCGTGATCGTCGTCGGTCCGCAGCTGAAGCTGCACCAGTGCGGTCTGCCGAAGGCGATGGCGCTGGAGCTGTTCAAGCCGTTCGTGATGAAGCGCCTGGTCGACCTGAACCACGCGCAGAACATCAAGTCCGCCAAGCGCATGGTGGAGCGCGGCCGCACCGTCGTGTACGACGTCCTCGAAGAGGTCATCGCCGAGCACCCGGTGCTGCTCAACCGTGCCCCCACCCTGCACCGCCTCGGCATCCAGGCCTTCGAGCCGCAGCTGGTCGAGGGCAAGGCCATCCAGATCCACCCGCTCGTCTGCACCGCGTTCAACGCGGACTTCGACGGTGACCAGATGGCCGTGCACCTGCCGCTGTCCGCTGAGGCGCAGGCCGAGGCCCGCATCCTGATGCTGTCCTCGAACAACATCCTCAAGCCCGCCGACGGCCGTCCGGTGACGATGCCGACCCAGGACATGGTCCTCGGTCTGTTCTTCCTCACCACCGACGGCGAGATGCGCAACGTCAAGGGCGAGGGCCGTTCCTTCGGCTCCGCGGCCGAGGCGATCATGGCGTTCGACGCGGGCGAGCTCTCGCTGCAGTCGCGCGTGGACATCCGCTTCCCGGTGGGCACCATCCCGCCGCGCGGCTGGACCCCGCCGGCGCGGGAGGAGGGCGAGCCGGAGTGGCAGCAGGGTGACAGCTTCCGGCTGAACACCACGCTGGGCCGGGCGCTCTTCAACGAGCTGCTGCCCGAGGACTACCCGTTCGTCGACTACGAGGTCGGCAAGAAGCAGCTCTCCGAGATCGTCAACGACCTCGCGGAGCGCTACCCCAAGGTCATCGTGGCGGCGACGCTCGACAACCTGAAGGCGGCCGGCTTCTACTGGGCGACCCGTTCCGGTGTCACCGTGGCCATCTCCGACGTCGTCGTTCCCGAGGCGAAGAAGGAGATCGTCAAGGGCTACGAGGCGCAGGACGAGAAGGTCCAGAAGCAGTACGAGCGCGGTCTGATCACCAAGGACGAGCGCACGCAGGAGCTCATCGCGATCTGGACCAAGGCGACCAACGAGGTCGCCGAGGCGATGAACGACAACTTCCCGAAGACCAACCCGATCTTCATGATGGTGAACTCGGGTGCACGAGGCAACATGATGCAGATGCGTCAGATCGCCGGTATGCGTGGTCTGGTGTCGAACGCGAAGAACGAGACGATCCCGCGTCCGATCAAGGCGTCCTTCCGTGAGGGTCTGTCCGTGCTGGAGTACTTCATCTCCACGCACGGTGCCCGTAAGGGTCTGGCGGACACCGCTCTGCGTACGGCCGACTCGGGTTACCTGACCCGTCGTCTGGTCGACGTCTCCCAGGACGTCATCATCCGCGAGGAGGACTGCGGCACCGACCGTGGCCTCAAGCTCCACATCGCGGAGGTCGGCGCGGACGGCGTGCTGCGCAAGGCGGACAACGTCGAGACGTCCGTGTACGCGCGCTGCCTCGCCGAGGACATCGTGGTCGACGGCAGGGTGCTGGCTCCGGCCGGTACCGACCTGGGCGACGTGCTCATCGACGAGCTGGTCAAGCACGGTGTCTCCGAGGTCAAGACCCGCTCGGTCCTGACCTGCGAGTCCGCCGTCGGCACCTGCGCGATGTGCTACGGCCGTTCGCTGGCCACCGGCAAGCTGGTCGACATCGGTGAGGCGGTCGGCATCATCGCCGCCCAGTCCATCGGTGAGCCCGGTACCCAGCTGACGATGCGTACCTTCCACACCGGTGGTGTGGCCGGTGACGACATCACCCAGGGTCTGCCGCGTGTCGTCGAGCTCTTCGAGGCCCGTACCCCGAAGGGTGTCGCCCCGATCTCCGAGGCCTCCGGCCGCGTCCGGATCGAGGAGACCGAGAAGACCAAGAAGATCGTCATCACCCCGGACGACGGCAGCGACGAGACGGCGTACCCGATCTCGAAGCGTGCCCGGCTCCTGGTCAGCGAGGGCGAGCACGTCGAGGTGGGCCAGAAGCTCACCGTGGGTGCCACCAACCCGCACGACGTGCTGCGCATCCTGGGCCAGCGTGCCGTCCAGGTCCACCTGGTCGGCGAGGTCCAGAAGGTCTACAACTCGCAGGGTGTGTCGATCCACGACAAGCACATCGAGATCATCATCCGGCAGATGCTGCGCCGCGTGACGATCATCGAGTCCGGCGACGCCGAGCTGCTGCCCGGTGAGCTGGTCGAGCGCTCGAAGTTCGAGCACGAGAACCGTCGTGTGGTGCAGGAGGGCGGTCACCCGGCCTCCGGTCGTCCGCAGCTCATGGGTATCACCAAGGCCTCGCTGGCCACGGAGTCCTGGCTGTCGGCGGCGTCCTTCCAGGAGACGACGCGAGTCCTCACGGACGCGGCGATCAACGCCAAGTCCGACTCGCTCATCGGCCTCAAGGAGAACGTCATCATCGGTAAGCTCATCCCGGCCGGTACGGGTCTGTCCCGCTACCGCAACATCCGGGTCGAGCCGACCGAGGAGGCCAAGGCCGCGATGTACTCGGCCGTCGGCTACGACGACATCGACTACTCGCCGTTCGGCACGGGCTCCGGCCAGGCCGTTCCGCTGGAGGACTACGACTACGGTCCGTACAACCAGTAAGCGAGCAGCTTGAGTTGAAGGGCGGTCACCTCGTGGAGGGGTGGCCGCCCTTCGGCGTGCGCAGGGTCCAGCGGCCGGTGGACTCGACGCGCAGGACGCGGCGGGATTCCGGCACGGCGACGGACAGGCGGGCCGGGCCGTGGCCGTTCGCGAGGAGGCGGCCGGTGCGGTGGGTGCGGGTGACCTCGTGCAGCGTGAACGCTCCCGTGCCGTCGTGCTCGAACTCGGCCACCCGGCATCCGTCGTCCTTCAGGACCGTCTCGATGCCCTGTCCCGTGAGCGGCAGATCCGTCTCCAGTCGCCGGGCCTCGCCGGGCGGGCGCAGCGCCAGCCGCCACGGGCCCAGGGCCCAGACGTCCAGCAGCCGCTCCGTGCCGCGCTGAGCGGGCAGCAGGACGCGGACGCGGCCGGACACCGGGCGCCAGTCCTCGTGGGCGACCCGGAACAGCTCCCGCGGACGGGGATTCAGGCCGCCGCCCTCGGACACCGAGAAGCCGCCGTGCCGGTCGCTGGACTCGAAGACGAGCAGAACGGGGCCGTCGTCCGGCGCGGGCACGCGCACCCTGGTGTCGCCGGTGCCGTGGATCCAGGCGATGTCGGTGCCGGCGAGGCGGGCGGCGTCCAGCCGTTCCAGCGCCTCCCGGCCGCGGTCGAGAAGCTCCGGGACCCGGCGCGGTGTGCTGGTCTTCGCCGCGTCGTAGGCCTCCAGGGCGGTGCGGTAGTCGGCGAGGTCGTCGGGGTCGGCCGAGGGGCCGGGCCGGTAGGGGTGCAGGCGCAGCGTTTCGCCGTACGACGTGACGGCCAGCTCTGCCGCCTCGGTGGCCGTGGGTCGGGTGCGCCGGGGCGCCCGGGCCACGGCGGGCTTCGCGGTGCGGCGTGACCGGACCTCTCCGCCCGCGCCGCCCTTCCGGGCGAACCGGCGGGCGGTCAGCGCCGGTGGCACCACCAGGGCCAGATAGATCAGCAGCGTGGCCGTGCCGTCGCCGACCGGCACCAGGCCGAACACGAGGACCATCAGCCCGAAGACGACGGTCCCACTGATCAGCCCATGACCCAGAAACCTCCCCCACGAGGCTCCCCCACCAGTCATCGACCCACCCCCGTTCACTCCTCCGGCCCAGTGTCCGACGCGGACCCATCCCACCGTCAGGGAGGAAACACGCCGCGTTGAGCCACCCCTCACTGCCGAACCCCGGCAACGCCCCGCCCCTGGCCCCGCAACACCCCCGTCCGGTCAGTGGTGCTCGGTGGGTCAGGTGGTGGCCGGAAGTCGGTCCGCTGTGTGGGAACCCGTGGCGAAAGCGGGGCGTTGGAGGATGATGGAGGCGTTCATTCGCTTTTGGGGGGAGGCGCCCGTGTCTCAACCGACTCCATGGCAGCCGTGGCAGTCGGGGCAAGGTGTCCCGCAGCCGTGGCAGTCCCACACCACCTCCTCCATGCTCGCCTCGCACGCCGACCGCGAGCGGGCCGTCGACGTGCTCAGAGCCGGGTACGGGGAGGGGCGGCTGGAGCACTCCGAGTTCGAGAAGCGGGTGGCGCGGGCCTACGCGGCGCGGACGGTGGGGGAGCTGGCCCTGCTGGTCGGCGACCTGCCCACGGGCCCCGTGCCGCAGCCGGCGCCCCTGATGGCCGTACCGCCCGTACCGCGGACGTTCCTGCCCACCGCGCGGCCGCAGACGAACGGGAAGGCCGTCGGTGCCGCCGTGTGCGGGCTGCTGTGCGTGCCGACGCTGGGGCTCACCGGAATCCCGGCGGTGATCCTCGGCCACACCGCGCGCGCCGAGATCGAGCGGACCGGTGAGGCGGGGGAGGGGCTCGCCATGACCGGGCTGGTGCTGGGCTGGCTGTCGACCGCCGGATGGGCCCTGGTGCTGACCCTTCTCATCGCGGTGTCGCTCGCTTCCGGCTAGCGTCTCCACGTGACCGGGACGTGAAATCGAAGATCACGTACGGCGTAGGGTCTTGACATGTTCCGCATGGTGATGCGGGCGGGGCCCATTTGTTTTGACCGCAGCGAATGCGGTAGGTACGCTCAGACCTTGTGCCTGGGGTGTGCCCTGGCTCTTGTGCGTGCCATCAACCGCATAGCGAGCCGTTACTGGCCACCGTAATCTGTGCCCTTTTGCCTTGCGGCGGGAGTCTGCCGGATTCGACACACCCGACCGCGTGGGTCGGCGACGTTCCAGGTTAGCTGTACCCATCGGCACACAGAAACCGGAGAAGTAGTGCCTACGATCCAGCAGCTGGTCCGCAAGGGCCGGCAGGACAAGGTCGAGAAGAACAAGACGCCCGCACTCGAGGGTTCCCCTCAGCGTCGCGGCGTCTGCACGCGTGTGTTCACGACCACCCCGAAGAAGCCGAACTCGGCCCTGCGTAAGGTCGCGCGTGTGCGTCTGACCAGCGGGATCGAGGTCACGGCCTACATTCCGGGTGAGGGACACAACCTGCAGGAGCACTCCATCGTGCTCGTGCGCGGCGGCCGTGTGAAGGACCTGCCGGGTGTTCGCTACAAGATCATCCGCGGTTCGCTCGACACCCAGGGTGTCAAGAACCGCAAGCAGGCTCGCAGCCGTTACGGCGCCAAGAAGGAGAAGTAAGAATGCCTCGTAAGGGCCCCGCCCCGAAGCGCCCGGTCATCATCGACCCGGTCTACGGTTCTCCTCTGGTGACCTCCCTGATCAACAAGGTGCTGCTGAACGGCAAGCGCTCGACTGCCGAGCGGATCGTTTACGGCGCCATGGAGGGCCTGCGCGAGAAGACCGGCAACGACCCGGTCATCACCCTCAAGCGCGCTCTCGAGAACATCAAGCCGACCCTCGAGGTCAAGTCCCGCCGTGTCGGTGGCGCCACCTACCAGGTGCCGGTCGAGGTCAAGCCCGGCCGCGCCAACACCCTGGCGCTGCGCTGGCTGGTCGGTTACTCCCGCGCCCGTCGCGAGAAGACCATGACCGAGCGTCTGCTCAACGAGCTTCTCGACGCTTCGAACGGCCTCGGTGCGGCCGTCAAGAAGCGCGAGGACACGCACAAGATGGCCGAGTCCAACAAGGCCTTCGCGCACTACCGCTGGTAGTCGCTACCCACATCGAGACCGAGAGAAGACTGAAGCCTTATGGCTACCACTTCACTTGACCTGGCCAAGGTCCGCAACATCGGGATCATGGCCCACATCGACGCGGGCAAGACGACCACCACCGAGCGGATCCTGTTCTACACCGGTGTGTCCTACAAGATCGGTGAGGTCCACGACGGCGCTGCCACCATGGACTGGATGGAGCAGGAGCAGGAGCGTGGCATCACGATCACCTCTGCTGCCACCACCTGTCACTGGCCGCTGGAAGACGTCGACCACACCATCAACATCATCGACACGCCGGGCCACGTCGACTTCACCGTCGAGGTGGAGCGTTCGCTGCGTGTGCTCGACGGTGCCGTGACGGTGTTCGACGGCGTCGCCGGCGTCGAGCCCCAGTCCGAGACGGTGTGGCGTCAGGCGGACCGCTACGGCGTTCCGCGTATCTGCTTCGTCAACAAGCTCGACCGCACGGGCGCCGAGTTCCACCGCTGCGTGGACATGATCTCGGACCGCCTGGGCGCTCAGCCGATCGTCATGCAGCTCCCGATCGGTGCCGAGGCCGACTTCAAGGGCGTCGTGGACCTGGTCCGCATGAAGGCGCTCGTCTGGTCCGCCGAGGCCACCAAGGGCGAGATGTACGACGTCGTCGACATCCCGGACACGCACGCCGAGGCTGCCGAGGAGTACCGCGGCAAGCTGCTGGAGGCCGTGGCCGAGAACGACGAGGAGATCATGGAGCTGTACCTCGAGGGCGTCGAGCCCACCGAGGAGCAGCTGTACGCCGCGATCCGTCGTATCACCATCGCGTCCGGCAAGTCCAAGGACACCACGGTCACCCCGGTGTTCTGCGGCACCGCGTTCAAGAACAAGGGCGTCCAGCCCCTGCTCGACGCGGTCGTGCGCTACCTCCCCTCCCCCCTGGACGTCGAGGCCATCGAGGGCCACGACGTGAAGGACCCGGAGGTCGTGGTCAAGCGCAAGCCGTCCGAGGACGAGCCGCTGTCGGCGCTGGCGTTCAAGATCATGAGCGACCCGCACCTCGGCAAGCTCACCTTCGTCCGGGTCTACTCGGGCCGCCTGGAGTCCGGCACCTCGGTGCTGAACTCCGTCAAGGGCAAGAAGGAGCGCATCGGCAAGATCTACCGCATGCACGCGAACAAGCGTGAGGAGATCGACTCGGTGGGCGCCGGCGACATCATCGCCGTCATGGGTCTGAAGCAGACCACGACCGGTGAGACGCTGTGCGACGACAAGGCCCCGGTGATCCTGGAGTCCATGGACTTCCCGGCGCCGGTCATCCAGGTCGCCATCGAGCCCAAGTCGAAGGGCGACCAGGAGAAGCTGGGCGTCGCGATCCAGCGCCTGGCCGAGGAGGACCCGTCCTTCCAGGTCCACTCGGACGAGGAGACCGGCCAGACCATCATCGGTGGTATGGGCGAGCTGCACCTCGAGGTGCTGGTCGACCGTATGCGCCGTGAGTTCAAGGTCGAGGCCAACGTCGGCAAGCCGCAGGTGGCCTACCGCGAGACGATCCGCAAGGCCGTCGAGCGCGTCGACTACACGCACAAGAAGCAGACCGGTGGTACGGGTCAGTTCGCCAAGGTCCAGATCGGCATCGAGCCGATCGAGGGCGGCGACGCCTCGTACGAGTTCATCAACAAGGTGACCGGTGGCCGCATCCCCAAGGAGTACATCCCCTCGGTGGACGCGGGTGCGCAGGAGGCCATGCAGTTCGGCATCCTCGCCGGTTACGAGATGACCGGCGTCCGTGTGATCCTGCACGACGGTGCCTACCACGAGGTCGACTCCTCCGAGCTGGCCTTCAAGATCGCCGGTTCGCAGGCCTTCAAGGAGGCCGCGCGCAAGGCCAGCCCCGTGCTGCTCGAGCCGATGATGGCCGTCGAGGTCACCACGCCCGAGGACTACATGGGTGAGGTCATCGGCGACATCAACTCCCGCCGTGGCCAGATCCAGGCCATGGAGGAGCGGGCCGGTGCCCGCGTCGTGAAGGGCCTCGTGCCCCTCTCGGAGATGTTCGGTTACGTCGGCGACCTGCGCAGCAAGACGTCCGGCCGGGCCAGCTACTCCATGCAGTTCGACTCCTACGCCGAGGTTCCGCGGAACGTCGCCGAGGAGATCATCGCGAAGGCCAAGGGCGAGTAAACGCACCGCGTTAACGCACCGCGTTCATACGCCGTAGGCTTGACTCCGGAGCCTGCCGGGGCATTCCTCCCCGATTGTGGGGGAATGCCCCGGGGCCCGGGCACTGACAGCAAAGATCACCTGGCGCCGATGAAGTAAGGCGTACAGAACCACTCCACAGGAGGACCCCAGTGGCGAAGGCGAAGTTCGAGCGGACTAAGCCGCACGTCAACATCGGCACCATCGGTCACATCGACCACGGTAAGACGACCCTCACGGCCGCCATTACCAAGGTGCTGCACGACGCGTTCCCGGACCTGAACGAGGCCTCGGCGTTCGACCAGATCGACAAGGCTCCCGAAGAGCGCCAGCGCGGTATCACCATCTCCATCGCGCACGTCGAGTACCAGACGGAGACCCGTCACTACGCCCACGTCGACTGCCCCGGTCACGCGGACTACATCAAGAACATGATCACGGGTGCGGCGCAGATGGACGGCGCCATCCTCGTTGTCGCCGCCACGGACGGCCCGATGCCGCAGACCAAGGAGCACGTGCTCCTGGCCCGCCAGGTCGGCGTTCCGTACATCGTCGTCGCCCTGAACAAGGCCGACATGGTGGACGACGAGGAGATCCTGGAGCTCGTCGAGCTCGAGGTCCGTGAGCTGCTCTCCGAGTACGAGTTCCCGGGCGACGACGTTCCGGTCGTCAAGGTCTCCGCGCTCAAGGCGCTCGAGGGCGACAAGGAGTGGGGCCAGTCGGTCCTGGACCTGATGGCCGCCGTCGACACCGCGATCCCGGAGCCGGAGCGCGACGTCGACAAGCCGTTCCTGATGCCGATCGAGGACGTCTTCACGATCACCGGTCGCGGTACGGTCGTCACCGGCCGTATCGAGCGTGGTGTCCTGAAGGTCAACGAGACCGTGGACATCATCGGCATCAAGAACGAGAAGACCACCACCACGGTCACCGGCATCGAGATGTTCCGCAAGCTGCTCGACGAGGGCCAGGCCGGTGAGAACGTCGGTCTGCTGCTCCGCGGCATCAAGCGCGAGGACGTCGAGCGCGGCCAGGTCATCATCAAGCCGGGCTCGGTCACCCCGCACACCGAGTTCGAGGCGCAGGCCTACATCCTGTCCAAGGACGAGGGTGGCCGCCACACGCCGTTCTTCAACAACTACCGTCCGCAGTTCTACTTCCGTACGACGGACGTGACCGGCGTGGTGACCCTCCCCGAGGGCACCGAGATGGTCATGCCGGGTGACAACACCGAGATGAAGGTGGAGCTCATCCAGCCCATCGCCATGGAAGAGGGCCTGAAGTTCGCCATCCGTGAGGGTGGCCGGACGGTCGGCGCCGGCCAGGTCACCAAGATCACCAAGTGACTCTGAGCCGCTAGGCCTCTGGAAGGGCCCGTACGACTTCGGTCGTACGGGCCCTTTCGCTTGCCCGGCGCGCGGCCCGGGCGATGGTCGGCCGGTGAAGTCTCGGCAAACCTTGCGGGACATGTCGTCGAGAGTTGGACCAACTCCCGGCCGCCGGTGCCCCGATTGTTCGCCTCTGTTCTCTGTGGGGTTCTTGTGACGTCCTAGCGTGGACCGGCAGAAACAGGCAGACAGGGGGACGTGCATGTCCGTGATGGCCGACCGGCCGACGCAGCAGCTGCGTGTGGTGCGGGTGCCCCGTCCTGCCGACCCGCCGCGCCGGGAACGCCCGCGGCTGTACGCCATCGACGGCATCCGGCTGGCGGCCGCGCTGATGGTCGCCGCGCACCACTACGCCGGCACCTGGCGGGTGAACCAGCCGGGCAACGCCATCTGGGACCGTCCGGTGTCCGACATCATGCCGACGGTGTTCCGTGTCGCGTCCTACGGCTGGATCGGCGTCGAGATCTTCTTCGTCATCAGCGGCTTCGTGATCTGCATGTCCTGCTGGGGCCGCAGCCCGCGCCAGTTCTTCGTCTCCCGGGTCATACGGCTCTACCCCGCGTACTGGTTCGCCATAGCCTTCACCACCGCCGTCCTGGTGCTGCTGCCCGGCGTCTGGGACCGGTTGCGGGCACGGGACGTGCTGCTCAACTTCACGATGCTGCAGGCCGGTTCGCACGTGGGCAACGTCGACGGCGTGTACTGGACCCTCTGGTCCGAGCTCCGTTTCTACCTGCTCTTCCTGCTTGTGGTCGCGACCGGGCTGACGTACCGCAAGGTCGTCGTCTTCTGCTGCGCCTGGGGCGCGGCGGCGATGCTGACGCCGGTGGCGGACTTCAAGCTCCTCACCCTGGTCGCGAACCCCGACGGCGCCTGGTACTTCATCGCCGGCCTCGCCCTGTACCTGATGTACCGCTTCGGCCAGGACCTGCTGCTGTGGGGCATCCTCGCGATGTCCTGGCTGATGGGGCAGCGGGAGCTCGGCAAGCGGATCGACACCGTCGAGCACGTCTCCAGCTGGCGCGGGGCGCTGCTCATCTACACCGTGTTCCTGCTCGTCATGGTGGCGATCGCGCTCGGTGCGACGGACCGCATCCGCTGGAAGTGGCTGGTGACGGCCGGCAGCCTGACGTACCCCCTGTACCTGATGCACTACGCCGCCGGTACGACGGTGATCAACCGCCTGAAGGACACGATGGACGCCCGCCTCCTGGTCGCCTCCGTCATCACCGGCTTCCTGCTCCTGAGCTGGCTGGTCCACCGCGTCGTGGAGGCACCGGTGGCCCGGCTGCTGAAACGGGGCCTGGAGACGTCGTTCGCCCGGCTGCGGAACGCGGCTTCCTAGCGGCGCAGCAGCGCGACCGCCCGGTCGAACGCCGAATCGCGGTGCTGGGCGAACTCCTCCTTCGTGAAGACCGGTTCGGTGAGGTGGGGCGGGATGCCGACGCCGTCGAAGGTGCGGCCGGTGCGGGTCAGGTACTCCTCGTTGGGAAGCCAGACGGCCATGCCGTTGGGCAGCCTGCGGACCATGACGTCCGAGAAGACGCCCTGGGTGGGTTGCCCGATCCGTACCGGCCGGCCCGGCCGGTCGACGAGGGCCTGCGTGAACGTCTCGCCGGCGCTCACCGTGGAGCCCCCGGTCAGGACGGCGACCGGGCCGGTGTAGCGGGGCCCGGCGGCCGGGACGACCGGGATCGGCTCGGGGCGGGTGTGCCGGGTGGCGTCGGCGGGGTCGTTGCGGGCGCGCTTGGAGTAGGCGGTGTACGGGGTGTCCGTCAGCCGCTCGGCGATGTGGATGCCCAGGGCGTCGGAACCGCCGCCGTTGATCCGCAGGTCGATGATCAGGCCGTGCGGACGGTGCGTGAGCACGGCGTTCAGGGCGCGGTCGAGCTCGGCCAGGTCGGCGGTGTAGGTCTCGTCGCCGGTGGTGTAGCCGCTGAAGGTGGCGATGCGCAGATAGCCCGGGCCGCCGTCGGGCAGGGCAGCGTACGTGATCCGTCCGTTCGCGAAGTCCTGCCGGTCCGCCGCGCCCTTGAGGTCCCGGTCGACGACGTACTCCTTGATCCGGTCGTTGAGTTCCGCGGACGGTATGTCGGTGCCGGGCCAGCCCTCCGCGAACAGGCGGTCGCCGTCCTGCACGAGCACATGGGCGTCGTAGAGCGGCCGCACCATGCGGCGGAAGATGTCGAACAACTCGTCCCGGGTGGTGGAGGCGTGGACGAGCGGCCGGTAACGCTCCCTGACCGCCCGCCAGTCGACGCCCTTGGCGGCGAAGAAGGGGTAGTTCTCCTCGAAGGACTGCCAGAAGACGTCGAAGGTGGTGCGCGGGTCATCGGGCGTGGGGCGGGCGCACACCCTCGGCAGTTGCGCGATCCGGCGCAGTCGGCGGTGGCCCACGCTGCTGTCCGCGTGCACCGTGGCGTGGTCGCGGTCCCGCCCGAGCCGTACGGTCAGCACGTCGCCGTCCGAGGTGTAGGTCCCCGGGCCCGTCTGCCGCGCGGTGTCGCCCTTGAGGCAGCTGATCGAGGTGGTCTGGTACTCCTGGTAGACACCGTGACCGAGGGCCAGCACGGTGCCGTAACCGTCCATGCGCCACAGGCCGTCGACGCCGGGCGGGGAGGCATGGGCGGTGGGTGCGGCTCCGGCGGTGGGTTTGGGGTGTGGAGAACCCCCGGTGGCCGCGGGCCAGGACCACGTCGTTTCGTCCTCGTGTTTGACCTGCGTCACTCTCGGGGTATTGTCTCCGGCTCGATTGGCCAGGCCCCTGCCCCATATGGCAGACTGTCGGAGTTGCTCGGTCGAGTGTTGATGCTGCGCGCCTCCCGCCGGGGGGACCGGAAGCGAGTCCCACAGTACTCGTCGTCCTAACTGCCTGATGGCAGCGCTGGGGCGGACGTACGGGAATCTTCCGGGAAGTGTGGTGCGGCACTGGCCAGGCACCCGGTGAACCTCTTTCCCAGGCAAGGGATGTTCGAACAAGGGACATCTGTGTCAGTGAAAGCGCGACACGCCCGACCGCGTGGGTCGGAGGAAGTCAAGGGAACACCGGGTTCCAGAGCTGTAGAGAGACAGGACTACTGAGTAGCCATGGCGGGACAGAAGATCCGCATCCGGCTCAAGGCCTACGACCACGAGGTCATCGACTCCTCGGCGAAGAAGATCGTCGAGACGGTGACCCGTACTGGTGCGTCGGTCGCGGGCCCGGTGCCGCTGCCCACTGAGAAGAACGTGTACTGCGTCATCAAGTCGCCGCACAAGTACAAGGACTCGCGCGAGCACTTCGAGATGCGCACGCACAAGCGCCTGATCGACATCCTCGACCCGACGCCCAAGACCGTTGACTCTCTGATGCGACTCGACCTCCCGGCCGGTGTCGACATCGAGATCAAGCTCTGAGGGCCGGTGAGCTGAGAATGACCAAGCAGATCAAGGGCATCCTGGGCGAGAAGCTCGGCATGACGCAGGTGTGGGACGAGAACAACCGTGTTGTTCCGGTCACCGTCGTCAAGGCCGGCCCCAACGTCGTCACCCAGGTGCGTACGAACGACAGCGACGGCTACGAGTCGGTCCAGATCGCCTTCGGCGAGATCGACCCGCGCAAGGTGAACAAGCCCCTCAAGGGCCACTTCGCCAAGGCCGACGTCACCCCGCGCCGCCACCTCGTCGAGATCCGCACCGCGGACGCCGCCGAGTACACCCTCGGCCAGGAGATCACCGCCGAGGTGTTCGAGGCCGGCGTGAAGGTCGACGTCACCGGCAAGAGCAAGGGCAAGGGCTTCGCCGGTGTCATGAAGCGCCACAACTTCGGTGGCCTCGGCGCCGGTCACGGCACGCAGCGCAAGCACCGCTCTCCCGGCTCCATCGGTGGCTGCGCCACCCCGGGCCGTGTGTTCAAGGGCCTCCGCATGGCGGGTCGTATGGGCAACGAGCGGGTCACCACCCAGAACCTGACCGTCCACGCCGTTGACGCGGAGAAGGGTCTGCTGCTCATCAAGGGCGCGGTTCCCGGTCCGAACGGCGGCCTCGTCCTGGTCCGCACCGCGGCCAAGGGGGCCTGAGGTAACCGATGAGCACTGTTGACATCCTTTCGCCGGCGGGCGACAAGGCCGGTTCCGTCGAGCTCCCCGCGGAGATCTTCGGCGTTGAGAAGGTCAGCATCCCGCTGATCCACCAGGTCGTCGTCGCGCAGCTGGCCGCTGCCCGTCAGGGCACGCACAAGACCAAGACCCGTGGCGAGGTTCGCGGTGGCGGCAAGAAGCCGTACCGCCAGAAGGGCACCGGCCGCGCCCGTCAGGGCTCGACCCGTGCGCCGCAGTTCGCCGGCGGTGGCGTCGTCCACGGCCCGCAGCCGCGCGACTACTCGCAGCGGACCCCGAAGAAGATGAAGGCTGCCGCCCTGCGTCATGCCCTCACCGACCGGGCCCGCCACAACCGCATCCACGTCGTCTCCGGCGTCATCGAGGGCGACAGCCCCTCGACGAAGGCCGCCCGGACGCTGTTCGGCAAGATCTCGGAGCGCAAGAACCTGCTCCTGGTCGTCGAGCGCGCCGACGAGGCCGCGTGGCTGTCCGCCCGCAACCTGCCCCAGGTCCACATCCTGGAGCCGGGCCAGCTGAACACGTACGACGTTCTCGTCTCCGACGACGTGGTCTTCACCCAGGCCGCCTTCGAGTCCTTCGTGTCCGGCCCGAAGGCCAATGACACCGAAGGGAGCGAGGTCTGATGGCCATCCGTCACCCCGCCATTGCCTCCAAGGCCGCGAAGAAGGCCAAGGCCGCTCGCGTCGCCAAGGCGCGTCGCCACGCCGCCGAGGGCAAGAACACCGTCGAGACGCCGCTGAGCAAGTCGTACACGGACCCCCGTGACGTGCTGCTCAAGCCGGTCGTGTCGGAGAAGAGCTACGCGCTCCTGGACGAGAACAAGTACACGTTCATCGTCGACCCGAACGCCAACAAGACCCAGAT
>NZ_JBEXPK010000059.1:0-47815 GCF_040612015.1 Streptomyces sp. NPDC006476
CATGAACGCCGTCCTATCAGGCAGAGGCAGGGAAATCTGCCAGACGCCGACCCTTCAGCCCCACACACCGGAACTAAGCAGCGACACGCTACTAGTGCCGCATCAGGCAACGTTTGCTCTGTTCACGACCTCGCGTAGCCGTTCGTCGGTGGCGTGCTTGTTCCGCGAGATGATGTAGCGGCGGATCATGCTGCCCTGCTCCTTGTGGCTGGCATGGTCGGTGGCGTCGAGAGCGAAGTAGCGCAGGGCCGTGAACTGGGCCTCGATGCGGTTGAGCCAGGAGCTGTTGGTCGGCGTGCAGGCGAACTCGACGTTATTGTCCGCTGCCCAGTCACCCACCAACCCGGGCGTCCTTCTTCGTGGTCAGGTGCGGGGAGAAGTTGTCGAGCACGATCGCGATGCGCATCTCGGGCGGGTAGAGGCTGCGCAGGTAGCGGCAGACTCCAGGAATCGGCTCCGGTTCTTCTTCGGCTTGCTGTGGCCGTAGAGCCTGTCCCGGGCCAGGTCGTAGGCGGCGAACAGGTGGCGGACCCCGTGTGGTCGTGTGTAGGTCGCCCGGCGTCGGGGCCGGCACCCGCGGCTGGGATCCTTGTGCTTCCCACCGCGCACGGCTGATGCGGCACTAGCCTGACTTCACCTTTGGTGAGGATCAGGTCGCGGACAGGCGGCGGCAACATGCCGGGGATCTGGAGGACATGCCATCGGCAGCCGGGGACCAGGCGGTCGAGCGGCCGCCGCACGTAACCGCTCGCTCCCATCCGTTACATGACGGTGCGCCCGGACTCGGTCAGATCGAATCGGGCACGCCGTGGGCGAACGGGCGGGCGATGACTGGCGACGGCGAAGCCCGATGCCCGGGGTGGGCGGTCCGGTGACCACCGTCGGGACCGGCGGCACCGGGTTGCGAAATGGCGAGACCACTGCGTCTGCAGCAAAATGGGGGAAAGGGGGGCAGGGAGGGAGAAAGGGGAAGATCATGATGTCCCCCGGAATCCCCGATCATGACCTGCGTTTCCAACTCCACGTCGCCAAGCACCCGTACGAACGCTCACGGCTTGTAATGGCCGTGTGCTGGTTGGCACTCCTCTACGCCATTGCTCTGGGGGCAGCCGTGAAAGCGGGTGCCATCTCTGTGCTTGTTCTACTCCTCGTCATCGTCGCTGTCGTGGCGGGCCACTGGCTCATCATGCGGTTCTGGAACGCCCGCCTCCTCGGACGCGCGGTTAAGGTGACGCCCGAGAGCTTTCCAGATCTACACGCCGAGATCGTCCACCTTCAGCGAAAACTCGACTATCGCCGACCCATCGACGTCTATGTGGCCGACCAGGTCGAGGGGAAAATAACGATCACCAGCCTGCTGGGGACACGCGTACTGCTCATCGAGGGAGCATTGGCGGCAGATCTCAAAGCAGAAGGCACCGAGCCACTCCGCTTCCTCTTGGGCAACTTCATCGGTTACCTCAAGGCCCGGCACGGGCAACTGGCCCTCTTTGTGATCATTCTAGATTATATGAAGTGGGCTCGGTTCGTCGACCCGTGGATTTTGCCCTACCGGCGCGCCGCCGAGTACACCTGCGACCAGATCGGATATCTGTGTGCTGCAGACCTGGACGCTTCGCTCGGAGTCATTTCTCGGCTCACCGTCGGGAAGGAAATGGCCGGATCGATTTCACCCGCGGGTGTTCTCGAGCAGGCCTTTCGAGTGGCCCGGAGTCGATTGTCGCGCTGTGCGGAGGTGTTCCAGGCTGGTCCGCACATGGTCAATCGCTACGCCAACCTATTGACCTATGCGGCAGAGGTGAAGCCGGTGGAGTTCGAGGGGTACCGGGCCGGTCTGTCTGACAAAGGCCGACAGCTACTTGGCGCACTGATCATGCAGTCACCGCATCACCAAACCGCCACATGGAGTCCCGGCCAGCCGGCCGCCGGCCGAGGCTGACCGGCAGGCGGGTCCGTGCGTACGAAACGATCTTGGAGCCGGTGGCGGGGGGCGCGATACGGCGGGCGGCGGGCATGACGGTCCTTCACGGGCAGGCGACGGCTGAGCAGATGCTCCCCCATCGCCGCCTGGCCCTACCGCGCGAGGAACGGCGTACTGGCGCACGACGGAAGGGTCAGTGTCCGCGGGCGGTTGGGCCGGGACATGCCACGAGCCTCATCCCGAAGGCGCGGGATGAGGCTCGCGTACGGAGCGCCGGGCAGGCCTTGCACCCGCATTTCCCCGCAGGAAGCGGGGCGTCTTTCCCTGGACCACCAACGCACCACCGAACGTGCGGAGTTGGGCGACCAGCTCAAGATCCAGTACAGCGCGATCACCAGACTGTCAGGCCCGCGGATACGGCGCGTCCACGATCTCACCAGCGTACGGGCCAGTTCGCGGGCTTTCATGCCGTCCCGAGCCGGCGTGCTTGTCACAGAGTGTCGCCGGATTCGACGGAGTAGGTAGTGGTGTACTCCTCCACCGGCACGGCCATCGATGCGGCGTACTCGGCGCGCTGCTGCCGGTCGGCTTCGGTGATCTCCGGGTGAAGCGGGGCGCTTTCGGGAGACGGCCACAGCTGGATGAGGTGGCGCTCGCCGTGGTCGCCGATGCCGGGTTCCGGGTCATCGGCTTGGCAGTACAGGCGCATGCGCACCCAGGTGCCGCCGTCCGGGGCGGCCGGGAGCTGAAGGGGCGGCTCCTCGTCGGGCCACGCGTCCAGGATGTCGCCCGACTCCAGGGTCGCGAGGTGGAGGCTGGGCAGGTCGGCGTGCAGGCTGAGTTCCTCGGCCGGCTCCCACCCGCCGTCGGTCTCCTGGGGCGGCGGGGCGTCGTGGAGTTGAATGGTCACGTCAAGGGGGCCGGTGTCGGTGGTGGTCAGGACGACGGCGTTGGCGTCGGTGGCCGGGCCGCAGCGCCAGCCGAAGGACATCTCGGCGGGGTAGTCGTAGTTATCGGTGAAGCCGATGAGGTAGCCGTTCTCGCCGAGTTCGACCGTGAACGAGGACGCGCGGACCAGCATGAGGGGCCTCCTGGAACGGGTAGGGTGCCCCGCCTCCCGCGGTGCAGCGGGAAGCGGGGCACCCTGGCCAGCTTGGCGGGGGTGTAGCTAGATCAGGCGATCACGTAGAACCGGTCGGCGCGCAGCGAGGCGATCTCCTCGGCGTGTTCCTCGACGAGGCGGGCCAGGTCTGCTGGAGCATGCGAGCACCGAACTGGAACACGTCCAGCAGACAAGTGGTGGGGCAGCATGTTCCGCCATGTCTGGCGAACCAGGCAAGTACAATCCGCCGCGAACGCGGTGGTTGCCGTGGGCGCGATCTTCCCGTACGCCATATACGCCGGCACGTACCACCTGCGCCGTCGCCTCAGCCGTCGTCACCGGCGCGGGATGTATGGCCGTGCCATGCGGAAGTTCGAGTACTACAACCTTCGAATAGACGAAGGGCTGGACTCGTTCAAGCGGCACCACCTCGGAAGGAATGAGAGTAACTACGACGAGCACATCCGTGGTAGTTACTGTCCGAGATTCATGTACAGCTGGCCGTCGCAGTGCCGCAGCTGCGGCCATCTGTACGGATGGTTGCCCGGCTCGTACGGGAGGCATGGACGGGTCTACCAAGACCTCTGACGGATGATTTCCGGGGTGGGGGCTCCGCAAGCCCCCACCCACCCGATCTCAGATAGGACGACGACGATTGGCCAGGAAATTCAATCGGCCTCATCGGTACAGGAAGACTCTCGTGGCTGCCATCATAGGCGGACTCCTCGCGCTGACCGCAGCCGCATGCGCCGCCGACCCGACCGACCCCGGCAATGTGGCTCCCGTGCGTCTCCTCAACGACACCTCGGACAGGATCCACGTCTCCTGGTGCCCTGGTGATGACACGCAGTGCAAGGAGCGCCGACAGCTCGGTGATGTGAAGCCCGAAGGACGGGCGGTATACAAGATCTCTTCTTACGAGGTTGTCTTCCGCCTCGAGGCGGAAGACGGTGCGGCGAAATATCTCTGCAAAGACGGTGCGGAAGGTTCGACGATGGAGGTGTCGAAATCCGTTTCCGACCTCAAGTCGGCCTTCAAGAATTGCTGACCCGCAACAATGGAAGGCAGTTCACGGTGGGGGACCGATCCGGATCTTCGGTGGTCATTCCCGCCCGATCCTGGCGAACGAAATGCGTCGATTCGCAGCGCTGCTGATAGCACCCGTCCTCGTGCTCGTGGGGTGAAGCCGCAGCACCGCCGACGTCGCCGCCCAGGGCAGCGGAACCTCCCCCTACGACCAGCCCACCATCGACGCCGTCAACCAGCGCATCATCGCTCTGTGCACAAGGCCGTCAGCAGGCCGTACTGGCCGTATACACCGCCACGACCGGCGCCGCTCTCCCCGACCAGCTCACCCTCGACCCGCAGGACCGGCTGGTCTACTTCACCCCCAACCCCTGACCTGCAGGAAGGCGGACAGCGGCGCCGAATTGTACGGTCCGAAGAGCGCCCGCTACGGAATCGACTGGCGGCGCCCACTACACCTTCCCCAACAGTCCTCCAGCGTGGGCCCAGACCGTGCACGGTCTGCGCCCACGCCCGTGTTCGTTTGTGCGATCGGTCCATGATGCTGGTCTGGTCCGTCTTGAGGTCCAGGTGAACCGCCCCGGGCTCGGTAGAGATCTCATGAGATGAAGGGCCTGGGGGCCGGGAGCGGGTCTGCGCGGCAACTGGGCCTCCGGCACCAACCTGCGCTCGCATGATCAACGACACCTGGACCGGCTCGCCCCCAGCGCCGTGTCCCGCAGCAAGCACGGGGAGCGGGTGCACGTCCAGCGTGATGAGGAGGGGCGGATCGTCGACGTCGGCGGCGAAGGTGACGGTGAGGAGCAGGAACAGTACGGAACCGACACCGCTGTCGAGTCGACCCCTCTCCTCTCTGAGGGACGCCGGCACCATCGACGCGTTCCTGCGCACCCCGGTCTACGGCCCAGAGTCCCTGGCGCAGGATGGAACAGGCCTCGGGTTTGTTTGCGTGGGCGGCAGATGGCATGCCCAGAACCGAGACTTCGCTCGGCATCAAAGCGTCGTCGCGTAGCCGTTCGTAGTCGCAGGCGTGACGGGCCGCACACAGCGACAAGCCCGCCGCCACCGCCACAGTCCTCTGGCTCACGACGTGTTCACCCCCAGCCGGACGGCGGCACGCGGCCCGTACACCGCCACGCACACCCCGTGCCCGGCTCAACAGCCTTAGCCTCACGCTTTCGCGAGTGTGAGGGTCCGAGGCTTGAACAAGTAAGCGAAGAGTGCGTCTGACCTCGGACGATGGGACTTGTCTAGGGGCCTGTTCCTCGTCAGTGAAGCTGCACCCCTCAGGTGAAGAAGAGTATCTGGTCGTATCCGTGCATCCGCGTCGAGGGCGATGGCCGCGGAGTCGGTTCGCGGACCAGTGCCGTCCTGCTAGTCGAGACCATGGGTTACGTCGACGGGGGCAGGTCCCCGAAAGTGTGGGCGAACAGCTTGCTGACCACCTTCCACGTTCCCTCGATACGCGCGAGCTGGAAATAGTCGATGAAGGACAGCGACCCCCAGTAGCCCTCCTCGGCCACCACGGCCGCGGCAGCGTCTCCCGTCTGCTGCACCGAGAGGATGCGCGCCCGATGGCTGCCCGTGTCACCCGGCTCCTTCGCCGCCAGCTCGATGAACTTTGCGATCGGCATGTCGTAGCGGGTACCGGCGACCGAGCCGAACATCCGGGCGTCCGGATGCGAGGCTTCCTTGAGCTTCGCGATGTCGCCCTTCGCCTCGCCGTCGAGGAAGAGCTGCACGACCCCGCGCACCTCGTCGTACTCGCGGACTGCGCCCTCGCCGGCCTGGCTGCCAGGTGCCTGGGTCATGACGCCACCTCTTTGCTTTCCCGGTGCCGCGTCAACAGCGGTTGAGCCGAGCGGTCTGTTACCAGCCTAACCAGCCTCGGGCCTTCACGCAGGGGGCTGTCCGGCACGTGATCGCATCAGCAGAAAGTGCCTCTGAGCAGCGAGATTGAGGATTGCTGAGGTCCTTGTTCCCACCTCGGAGGCACTTTCAGGTGAAGAAGCGTATCGGGGCCTACCCGCGTGTCCGCGTCGAGGGCGGCGGTCGCGGAGTGGTTTCACAGGCCGGGGCGGTGCTGCTGGTCGAGACGATCCGCAAGTCCGGTCTGGATGCGGCTATATCGGCGGCGCTCGTGCCGTGGCGCAAACCGCGAGCGGTGCATGATCCGGGCAAGATCCTGCTTGATGTCGCGCTCGCGATAGCGCTCGGCGGCGACTGCCTGGCAGACGTGGGCATGCTGCGGGCCGAGCCGGCGGTGTTCGGGCCGGTGGCCTCCGATCCGACGGTGTCCCGGCTGATGCCGCCTTCCTACTGGTAGCAGCCAGCGGCACACAGCACGGTGATCATGCCCGCCTCGCCAGCCGCCGTGGAGGTGCTCTGGGTGACGGCCGTGGGAGTCTTGCTGGTCTCCCAGGGCATGGGCGCGGCCACGGCCTGGGGAGCGAGGGCGGTGAAGGCGGCAGTGCTCATGAACACGGCGGCTATCGCGCGCTTGCGCAGACGCATCTGGACTCCTAGAACGATGACGGGCCAGCAAGAAGCAACTTCGCTGTGGTCGACGCTGTTAGGCCACACCGTAGGTGTCGCCTATGAACACCAGCCATCCTTTCGAGCACCGTCGAAACGTTGCCACATCGCGGCCAGTGGGACCCCCTCGAGATGTGACCCGTCGGGCTCGCGGAGCTGATGCCGGTCCTGCCGACCGGCGAGCAGCCGCGGTGTGAGATCAAGCTCGATGGCCATCGCACAGTTCTCTGGCGCCTGGCGGACACGGTGAGCTTGCAGGCGCGGTCGGGGCGGGATGTCACGGCGTCGTGGATGGACATCGCGCTTCCCGGGATGGACTTGCCACGGCCGTACTGGACGGTGAGGCCGTGATCGTCGTGGACGGTGTGATCTCGTTCGCGACGCCGTCGTCGATGGCGCGGCGGCTGTCGGAGGATCATCCGGCGCTGTTCATTGTGTGGGACGTCTTGCAGCTGCCGACGGATGTGCGCGGGCGCCTGTACACGGTGCGATGCTGCTGGACGTTCTCGCTGGTCTGCCGTCGCCGACGGCGCTTCAGGCCGTGTCGGCGACAGACGATCCAGAGGTGGCGCGGGCCTGGTAAAACTCGCTTCAGCCGACGGGGTCGATGGCGTCGTAGCGAAGCTGGCTTCGTCGCCGTACCGGGCGGGGCGGTCCTCGTCCCGGAAGAAGGTCCGGCACGCGGACACCGTGGATACCGAGGTCGTCGGCTTCACCGGGCCGCCGTCCAGGCCGCGGGCGTTGGCGGTGCGTCTCCCGGACGGCCGGACGGCGCTGTCCCAGCGCCTGGGCGCGCCCCTGGCAGCGCAGGCTGCCGTGTACCTGACGGGAGCGCCGAAGGGCGGGCGAGCTGGGCCGACGGCGGGTGACGCGTACGTGGCAGTTGAGCTGGGCCTGACCGTCAAGGTCCTGGCGGCTACGACGCGACACGCGGTCGTGACAGTTACGCGCCTGCGCTGACCAACCCCTGCCGTCCTCACGGCGGGCATTAATCCGGCAGTACTGCTGTTCCACCAATGGACGCCTGCCACAGCAGCCCCGACCGGCGTCTCCAAGGAACAGGCGAGAACGGAACGGGCGGCATGAGCGACACACAGACCGGCAACCTCATACGGGCCGCCGCACCGACTCTGGACAGTGATCTGCTCGAACGGGCACGCCGGCACCGGCGGCACACCCTGGAACTGCTGACCGTCTGCGCCGTCGCTCTCGTCCCCTGGACCGTGCTGCTGGCGGCGACGCTGCCCTCCGGATACCAGGTCCATCACTGGCGTGTCACCTGGGTGGGGTTCGACGTCCTGCTCGTGGTCGCGATGGCGTCCACCGCGCTTCTCGGGCGGCTGCGGCACCGCGCCGTCATCGTGGCGGCGCTCGCAACGGCCCTGCTGTTGATCTGCGACGCGTGGTTCGATGTGTCTCTCGCCTTCGGTACCCCGGAGATCTGGCTGTCGGCGGCACTGGCCGTGTTCGCCGAACTGCCTCTGGCCTTCTACCTGATCCGCCGGGTGACGGGGATGATCTCATTGGTGCAGTGGCCCTCCGCCAAGGCCGAGGCGTGCAGTGACGAGCAGGCCACCGACCGGGACACCTGAAGGATCCGCGGCACGGCGGCCGTCTGCTCCGCCGGGGTCAGCTTGTGCGCCGCTGCGCCGCGGGCGTCACCGACTCCGGGTACGCATACGACGGCGCCACCCGCAGCAGGCGGGCCGCCCAGCCGGGCAGATACCAGTTCCACGGGCCGAACAGCGAGACGAGCGACGGAACCAGCAACATCCGCACGATGGTCGCATCCAGGAGGATGCCGATGCCAAGGCCCGTCGCCAGCGTCTTCAGATCGGTGCCGGGGCCGGAGGCGAGCGCAGCGAAGGCGAGGAAGAGGATCAGTGCGGCGCTGGTGACCAGCCGGCCGGTGCGCCCGAGGCCCTCGATCACGGCGGCGTCGGTGGAGCGGCCGGTGTCGTACTCCTCTCGGATGCGGGAGAGGATGAACACCTCGTAGTCCATGGATAGTCCGTACAGGAACGCGAAAACCATCAGCGGGATCCAAAAGGTGATCGCGCCGGTGGCCGCGATGCCGAAGATCGCGTCGGAACCGTGCCCGTCCTGCCAGAAGATCACCATCAGGCCGAGGGTCGCCGCAAGGGAGAGCAGGTTCAGCAGGACAGCTTTGAGCGGCAGCAGCAGGGAGCGGAAGGCGCGCACCAGCAGGACGTACGTCAGCAGCGCGATGATGGTGAGCATCAGCGGGAAGTTGCCGTAGACGGCATGCATGAAGTCGATCTGTGCCGCGCCGATGCCGGCAACGCCGAGGACGCCGGGCAGGCCGTCCGCGGCAGTCTTGACCCGTTTGACCACGCCGACGCTCTTGGAGTTCACGGTCTCGTGGTCGGGGATGACGACGATGATGCTCCGCCCGGCGCGGTTGCCGGCCGGTCCGGACGGCACGAACACGCTGCTGACACCGTCGATGCCGGCGAACTTGGCCGCGGCTGTGCGGGCCCGGTCGGTCCGGACCAGGACCTCCATGGGGGTCAGGGCGCCAGTTGGCACACCGCCCCGCTCCAGGGTCTGCAGGGTCTCGTAGGCCGGGCCGCTCTTGGCCAGTGACTCGGACGAGGCGAGACCGATCTTGATGCCGAGGAAGACTCCGGCGAGTGCGAAGAGTGCGGCCAGCGCGGTGGCGGCGGCGATCCAGCGGCGTCGTACCACAGCAGTGGTCCACCGGCTCCAGAAGCGGCTGGCCCGGTTCTCGTGCCGGATCTTGGGCCAGTCGACCCTCGGTCCGATGCCGCCCAGGATCGCCGGGGTGAGCGTGAGCGTCGTCAGCACGCTCGCCAGCGGGATGAGGGCTCCGCCGTAGCCCATGCTCCGCATGAACGGGACCGGCAGGACCACCAGCGCCAGCAGACCGATCGCGACGGTGACGCCGCTGAACAGCACGGCGTGCCCGGCGCGTTCCATCGCGACGACGACCGCGTCGTGATTGTCCCGGCCGTGGTCACGCTCCTCGCGCCAGCGTGTGACGAACAGCAGCGAGTAGTCGATCGCCACACCCAGGCCGATCAGGGCGACCAGGAACTGCACGATGAACGACACATCAGTCGCATAGGTGATCGGCAACAGCATCACAAAGGTCGCGAGGATCGACACCGCGGCCACCACCAGCGGCAGCAGGGCCAAGAAGGATGCGAACACGAAGGCGAGTACGGCCAGAGCGCCGACGGCGCCGAGAAGTGTCTCCCCGAGGACGCCCGGCCCACCCCCGTTGTTGCCACCGGAGGCCAGGACGTCCTCCCCCGTCACGCCGACCGCAGACCCCGCCGGCACGGCGTGCTGCGCCGCCGACCGGATCGGATCGGTGAGCAGCTTCTGGCTGGGTGACGGGTTGAAGCGGTAGAACACCAGGGCGTAGGCCGTGCGGTCGTCCTTCGTCCGGAACGCCTTGTCCCCGGTGTTCGCCTCGTCGATCACCCGTAGGCCCGGGACGGCTGTGCCGGCGGCTGCGAACGCCCGCCCGACGTCCTGCTCGTGCCCGGTGACCGTCTGCCCCGCGGGGAATGTGACCGAGACCAGATAGGGGTTCGTGTCACCACCGCTACCGAAGGCGCGCTCGATGCGGTGGGCCGTCACCGTGCCGGGCTGACCGGGCAGGGAGAAGTCGATCGTCAGCCGGTTCGTCGTCCGGCCGGCCAGGAGGATGCCGGCGACGAGCACCAGTCCCCAGAACCCCACTACCGCCTTGCGATGCCTCAGAACGAACTCGGCCCACCGCCGCATGCTCGGGCCCTCCCCAGGTTGTAGGTTGCGGGAGTGTAGCGCTATGCACCCTTCCTTCACTATCAGGTAAATCGATAACTTTTGATGTGATCCAGTGCCGTGTCGCCCAGGGCCCATCGGGGACGACTGCCGTTCTCCGGCCAGTGCGGCTCGGGCTCAACGACCAGGTCCAGACGGTCGGTGCAGTCGGCGCACTTCCGGGACTTCACCCACATGCCCGGGTGGTTGCGGTGCTCGCTCGTGACCTCCCAGGCGAGATGCGCCCACTCGGGTTCCCCGTCGACCTGGTCGCGGGAGGCGATGGCCTCGCGCCGCCCGTCGCCGCACATCTCCGCGAAGCGCATGCCCGGCCAGCAGGTGCCGCACTTCACGGCGTGCGTCACCGTAGCCGCCCCACAACAGCCGCTTCGTCACCCCACGACAGCAACCAACGCCCTGTCCACAAACCGCTACCAGGACACCCAACGCCACGATTCCGCTGACGACCACCCACTGCCACCCCACCGCCCACTCACATGAGCAACTGTCGATGCGCAGCGCGACGGCTCGCCTTCAGGCCACCTACCGCCCACAAGACGTCCGGTCCGCCCCGGTCAGGTCAGGTCAGGTCAGGTCAGGTCAGGTCACCGGGCCCGTGGTCGGTGGTACGGGATCGTAGGCATCCCTCTCGGTGAGGTCGCGCAGGCGCCGCGATGCGGCAGTGAGCATCTCCCGGTGGCTGTTGTACAGGGCGTTGACGCCGAAGCGGAGCAGGTCGGGCGCGCGCATGTCCGCGATGACACCGCTCTCCGCGAGGGCGACAGCGAGACCGCGGGCGTGGGCGTGGCGGAGGGTGGAGAACTGCATGCACGTCTTTGTCACGGGTGGCACCGGTCTGGTCGGTTCCGCCGTCGTCGCCGAACTGCTCGGCAACGGCCACAGCGTCCTCGCGCTCGCCCGTTCCGACGCCTCCGCGCTGGCCGCCGAGGCGGCCGGCGCCGAGCCTCTCCGGGGAGCTCTCGCCGATCTGGACGTCCTTCGCTCCGGCGCCGCTCAGGCCGACGGGGTGATCCACCTGGCATTCGCCAACGATTTCAGCAGCCCCGACGCCGTCGCCAAGGCGGTCGCCGAGGAGAGTGCCGCCCTCGCGACCCTCGGCGAGGAACTCGTCGGCAGCGACCGGCCCTTGGTCACCTGCTCGGGTACGCCCCTTGTGCCGGGCCGTGCCTCCACCGAGGCCGACCCGCTGCCGACCGACGGGCCGGTCGGTGGTCGCGGCCGCGCCGTCACGGCGGTCCTGGGCCTGGCCTCGCGCGGGGTCCGGACCACGGCCGTACGCCTGCCGCGCACGGTCCACGACCAGAGCACGGGCGGGTTCGCCGGCTTACTGACCGACATAGCACGCCGGACCGGAGTGTCCGGCTACCCAGGCGACGGCACACAGCGCTGGCCGGCCGTGCACGCGCTCGACGCGGCAGTCCTCTTCCGGCTCGCGCTGGAACAGGCGGAAGCCGGCACCTCCTGGCACGCCGTGGGCGACGAGGGAGACCAGGTGCGTGACATCGCCGCGGTCATCGGCCGACGGCTGGGCCTGCTGGTCGAGTCGGTGCCGTCGCAGACGTACGGCCCTCTCGGCACGATCTTCGCGAACGACCAGCCCTCGTCCAGCGCCCGCACCCGGCAGACCCTCGGCTGGGAGCCGAAGCACCTCAGCCTCCTGGAGGACCTGGAGAACATCCAGCCCTGAGCAGCGACCGGAAGGCGCTTAGGGCGCTCGCGCCGACAGCGGCAGACCCTCACCCCCCACCCGCTCGGCATCGCCGCCGTGCCGCCATTCACGTCCACAACCAACAGGTCCACACCCAATAGGAGGCCCCCATCATGGTGGCAGTTGTCTTCGGCGCTCGCGGCAATGTCGCTCGTCATGTGGCCGATGGCCTGCTGGCCGCCGGTGAGCAGGTCAGAGCAGTCAGCAGGACCCCAGTCTCGGGCTCGACGCCCGGGTGGGAAGCCGTCGCCGCCGACCTGGACCGTCCCGAGACGCTGCCCGCGGCGCTCGACGGCGCGGACAAGATGTTCCTGTACGGAATGCTCGACCCCCAGAAGCCCTACGACATCGAGAAGGTCGCTGCGGCGGCCACAGCCGCGGGGATCCGGCAGGTGGTCCTGCTCTCGTCAGTGTCGGTCGTGAACCACGACGCCGACCACCCGGTCCCCCGCCTGAACCGCACGATCGAGCAGGCCATCCAACGGTCCGGCATGGACTGGACGTTCGTCAGGCCAGGGACGTTCGCGATCAACACCCGCACCTGGTGGGCCGAATCAATCCGCACGGACAACGTCGTCCGTCTTCCCTATCCGCTCGCACAGTCGGCACCGGTGCACGAGAAGGACATCGCGGCCCTTGCGGTGACCGCCCTGACCGAACCGGGTCACTCGCACCAGGCATACATCATCTACGGAGCCGAGTCCCTGACCCTCAAACGGCAGGTCGAGTACATCGGCGAGGCCCTCGGCCGCCGCATCCGGGTCGAACACGTCTCCGACGAGCAGGCTCGCGCGAACGTGGGCAGAACCATGCATCCGGTCGTGGCCGAGGCGATGGTGAGTCAGTGGGCCGCTGCCGACGGCGTCCCGGCCCTGACCTCCGTCATCGCCGAAAAGATCACCGGCACGCCAGCGCACACATAGCCCAGTGGGCCGTCGACCACGCCGACGACTTCCGCTGAGCTTGTCGGAGATCAGTGGCGTGGCGTCAACCACTTGTACCGATGTTCCCCGAAGCCGATGAACGGCTCGCCCCCATACTCGTGGACGACGTGCCAGTGCGGATTGTGGCGGGGGCTGTGGCAGCACTTCGGGTCCACCACCGGCCGCGCGACTGGTAAGCCCGCATGTTCACGTGTCGCGTATTCTCCGGTGGCTTCCGCGGCTTGATGGCGATCCCTTTTCGTGTGGACTAGTCCGCCGGCAACGGCTCTCGCGTCAGACCCTCACCGCTGGTCCCGACCTGCGGGGGCTGAGACGGCTTCGACTGCACGGCTTCTTCCTTGTGATCGAGCCCCAGCAGGGAGTCGAGCGACAGGGTGCCCGGTCCAAGCACCAGTACGGCAAGAAGCGCGGCGAGCATGAGGATGTCCACCTCCGCACCGCCGGAGCCCTTCGGACCGAGAACACCCAGGTGGAGGGCGTCGAGTTTGACCAGGACCGCGGTGCCCAGCATTTCCAGGCTGAGGAGCGCCGCGGCGACACGGGTCAGCAGTCCGAGCACGAGCAGGCCACCGCAGGCGAGTTCCATGGACGGCACCAGCCAGCGCAGCACCGAGGTGAAGGGCAGACCGGTCGGCCGCAGGAGGAAGTTCTCGAAGTTGTCGAGACCGAGAACGTTGATCTTGAAGAGGCTGTGCAGGATCATCAGCCAGCCGATCGTCGTCCGCACGACGACCATCAGCGGATCGTTGAGCCTGCTGAGCCGGTTCGCGGCTGAGGTGTAGAGACGCATCATTGAGTCCTTCGAACAGGTGGGTGTGGAGTGGAGGGTCTGCGTCGGGCAAGTGGTGTGAGGAGGTCCTGCGCTTGCCTCGATCACGGGGTGCCGCGTGACCGGCACACATACGTCTGGCGGCCAGAGACATGACGTGCCATCTCTGGCTAGGCCGGTGCGATCATCCCTGCCGACAGGTCGATGTCGGCTCCGCACAGCCCCGGCATGGCCAGCATGGCTACCAGGGCCTGGGCGACCTCGTCCTCCTCGACCAGCCGGCCCAGCGCTGCCCGTGAGGCGAAGTCCCGCTCGGCTTCCTCGACGGTGCCGCCCGTCAATTCGGCCGTCAGCCGGAAGTTGCGGTCCATCCGGGGGCCCCGGACCGGCCCGGGCGACAGGGAGTTGACGGCGACGCCCTGCGGACCGACCTCTCCCGCCAGCGTCCGGGTCAGACCCAGCAGCGCCATCTTGGAGGCTGTGTACGGGGTGCGGTTCAGCAGAGGGCGTTTGCCGCTCACGGAGGCCACGTTGACGATGTCACCGCGACCCGCTGCCAGCATGGGCGGCAGGAAGGCCCGGCACATCAGATAGACGCCGCGGACGTTGGCAGCGAACACGTTGTCCCACTCGTCCGGTTCGATGTCGACGAGGGGACGCACCGGGCCGGCCACACCCGCGTTGTTGACGAGCAACGACACGTCCTCGTCGGCGAGCTCGGCCGCGAGCGCACGCACCGCATCAGGGTCGGAGACGTCGCACACGGCCGTACGCGCCTGACCGCCTTCCTTCTCCGCCCGAGCCGCTGCCTCCGCGAGTGCCTGCTCCGTGCGGCCGACGAGGACCACCCGGGCCCCGGCCGCCGCCAGGGCGAGTGCGA
The DNA here is from genome assembly GCF_040612015.1 of Streptomyces sp. NPDC006476. NCBI lineage: Bacteria > Bacillati > Actinomycetota > Actinomycetes > Kitasatosporales > Streptomycetaceae > Streptomyces > Streptomyces sp. NPDC006476. The sequence continues at coordinate 14,702 of NZ_JBEXPK010000059.1, forward strand.
AGGCCCGCCCCAGCGGCCCTCCGCCCCCTGTGACCAGCGCCGTACGGCCGTCGAGACTCATGCCGTGTTCCAGGCAAGCTCGTCGCCCGCCACCTTCGCGGCCCGGACGTCACCGGAGCGCGCGTGCCCCTCGAACAGCTCCACCCGCGCGGCCCGCCCGCACAGCCGGCCGAGCAGGGTCTGCGCGTCGGTGTTGGTGACCTCCTGGTAAGTAACGGTCTTCAGGTACTTACCGACCCACAGGCCGCCGGTGTAGCGGGCCGCGCCACGCGTCGGCAGGACGTGGTTGGTACCGATCACCTTGTCGCCGAAAGACACGCAGGTGCCCTCGCCGAGGAACAGAGCACCGTACTGCGTCATGCGCTCCAACGCGAGCCTCGGCTCGGCGGTGAGTACCTCCACGTGCTCGAACGCGAACTCGTCGGCGAGCGCGTACAGTTCGTCGACCGAGTCGACGACGTGCACCTGGCCGTGATCCCGCCAGGCGGGCTCGGCGAAGTCCCGGGTGGGCATGGTCGGCAGCAGCCGCTCCACCTCGGCGATGGTCCGCTCGGCGAGCTCGCGGGATGTCGTGATGAGCACGGCGGGCGAGTCCGGGCCGTGTTCGGCCTGGGAGAGCAGGTCAACGGCGCATACGAAGGGGTCGGCGTGCTCGTCTGCCAGCACCAGGATCTCGGTGGGACCGGCGAACAGGTCGATGCCGATCTCGCCGAACAGCTGCCGCTTGGCCTCGGCGACATACGCGTTGCCGGGGCCGGCGATCAGGTTGACCGGCTCCATGGTGTCCGTGCCGACGGCCATCGCGGCCACCGCTTGGACGCCGCCCAGCAGCCAGATCTCGTCCGCGCCCGCCAGGTGCATGGCGGCGACGGTGGCGGCCGGGATCTCGCCGCGGATCGGGGGCGTACAGGCGACGACCCGGGGCACACCGGCCACCTTGGCGGTGACGATGGTCATGTGGGCGGAGGCGGTGAGCGGGTAGCGGCCACCGGGGACGTAAGCGCCCGCGGCCTGCACGGGGATGTGCTTCTGGCCGAGCCAGACGCCCGGCAGGGTCTCCACCTCGAACTCCGTCATCGAGTCCAGCTGGTGGCGGGCGAAGGTGCGAACCTGCTCCTGGACGAAGCAGATGTCGTCGATGACCTGCTGCGGCACCGACGCGACGATCTTCTCGACCTCCTCCTCGCTCAGCCGGAAAGAACCGGGGCTCCACTTGTCGAACTTCTCGGAGTACTCACGCACGGCCTTGTCGCCGCGCTCGCGGATGTCCGCGATGACGCCGGCAACGGTCTCGCGGACCTGCCCGAGGGAGGCGGTCACCTCGGCCTTGGGGACGGCGTGCTTCAGGATCTCTGCCACAACTACGGCCTTTCTCAGAAGAGTCGGATCACACGGGCGGTGCTTCGAAAAGCACGTCGGGGTCGTTGAACTGCTCCTTGGCGACCGACTCGCTCATCGGGTCGGCGGTGCCCCACTGGTCCTGGGTGACCGGGTCGTCGACGTCGTGCCGGCCCGGGTGCCACAGGTCCTCTTCGAGGACGGCGAGCTCGGTGGTGTACTCCACTGTGTTGCCGTGCGGGTCGTGGAAGTAGGAGAAGGTGTTGTCGCCCGCGAGGTGCCGGCCCGGCCCCCAGGTCAGGCGCGTCCCGGCGCGCAGAGCCCGCCCGGTGCCGCGCATGTACTCCTCCACCCCTCGCATCTCGAACGACGCGTGGTGCAAGGAGACATGAGGCCCACGGGCGATGGCGAAGGAGTGGTGCAGGGGGCTGCACCGCAGGAAGTACATGAGGTCGCCCATGTGCGTGGAGTACAGGGTGTCGGTGAGCCGGAAACCGAGGTGCTCGATGTAGAAGTCCCGCAGCCCCTCGGGATCCTGGGAGTTGACGACGCAGTGCGAGAGGCGGACCGGAATCGCCTCACGTTCCTCGATCTTCCGGTGATCGCGGACGGCGACATCCGCGGAGACCTCGACGACCCGGCCGTCCGGGTCGAAGAAGCGGATGCCGTAGCCGCCGCCCGGTGTGTCCAAGGCTCGCGGCTCATGCACGAGCTGGACGCCCGCACGCCCGAGCCGTACCGCCAGTTCGTCCACGGCCTCCGGCGAGACAGCCCCGAAGGCCACCAGATCCATCCGCTTCCGCTCGTCCTTGCGGATGCGGACGACGTACTGCTCGGGGCTGCCCTCGGCGGCGAAGAACGCGAGACCGCTGTCGCTGGCGACCTCGGTCAGGCCCCAGGTGGTGCCGAAGAAGGCTCGCTGGACATCGAAGTCCGGCACGGCCAGATCGACATGGCGCAGATGGGTGATGGGCTGGAAGGTCACTGTCCGCTCCTGACGGTGTTGCGCTGCAGGCCCAGGCCTGTGATCTCGGACTCCACGACGTCGCCGGGCTTGAGGAAGACGCCCCAGTGCGCGCCGTTGCCGGCCGGTGAGCCGGTGAGCAGGAGGTCACCGGGGCGCAGGGTGGTGGTCGTGGAGACGTACGCGATGAGCCGCGGGATGTCGAAGATCATGTCCTTGGTGGACTCGTCCTGACGGACGACGCCGTTGTGCCGGAGGGTGATCCGCAGGTCGTTCGGGTCACCGACGAACGCGGCCGGGACAAGGAAGGGCCCGGTCGGCAGGAAGGTGTCGGCGTTCTTGGCGGTGAACCAGTCCGTGCCGATGGCCTTCAGGTCGGGCCGGTAGAGGCGGTCACGGGTGGTGAGATCGTTGCAGATGGTGTAGGCGGCGACGTACGACATCGCGTCCTCGACGGCGATGTTCCTGCCCGGCCTGCCGATGACCAGGGCGAGCTCCAGCTCCCAGTCGTGCTGCTCGCCGTGCGCCGGCAGCACGATGTCGTCGTACGGCCCGCACATGGCACGCGGCGAACCGAGGAAGACGTAGGGCACACCGCTGCGGATCCGCTCGTCCATCATGCTCTCGGCATCCGCGCGGGCCTCCTCGGGCGTGGCGCCGTGCACGCTCTCCTTCTCCGCGGCGACCAGGTCCACCACGTGCTTGCGGTAGTTGGCGCCGCTCTGCAGGATCTGGCCCGGCTCGATCGGGGGCAGCACGTGCAGGGCGGTCAGGGGGTGCCAGGGACCGTCGGCGGACCGGGCGAGTGCGTCCAGGCGGGGCAGCCAGTTGTCCCAGTCCTCGACGAGGGCGCGTACGGACGGCACCAGGTCGGACAGGTCGCGCACCCGCGCCCCGCTGACAAGGCCGGGGAAGGCGCCCGCACTGTTGCGGAACGCGCCGAGCGCGAAGGGTCCGGTGTGGGTGAGTGGATCGGGCACAGGCGGCTCTCCTCGTACGGGTGGGGTCGCCTTCGACGCTAGGCACCACGCAGGGACGGCGGAAATGGCCGTTCGCGATGCCTGCCATCATCGGGCCGCGCCGCTGCCTGCAACGATGTGCGGCCCCACCGCGCGGCGGCTCCATCGGCGTACGGGATGGATGACGTCCTCCTTGCCGATGCCTCGATCCGTTGACCCCCGTACCCGCCGCCGATCAGGCTCGGAGCTCCCCAACCACCCCGAGGAGCACACGTGGTAGTCGAGCATGCCGAGCTGACCGTGGAGGCCGGCCGGGAAGAGGAATTCCAGGAGGTCTTCGGCAAGGCCCGTGAGCTGCTCGCCGAGGCAGACGGGTTCCGCTGGGCCGAGCTGCTGCGCTGCGACGAGCGGCCGCGGACGTTTCTCCTGCTGGTCGGCTGGGAGTCGGTCGAGGCGCACACGGCCGGCTTCCGGGAGTCGGAGCGCTTCGCGCGCTGGCGCGCCCTTGTCGGGCCGTTCTTCACCGAGCCGCCGGCCGTCGAGCACTACCACGAACTCGGCCCGCGTTTCAGCGGCTGACCGCTGCCCCCCTCTTCTACGTTCGCAAGGATCGCTCATGCCCGTACACAAGGTGCTCGTCGTCGGCGGCGGCATCACTGGAAGCGTGCTCGCCCTCGCGCTCGCCCAGCGCGGTGCCGACGTCGAGCTCGTCGAGATCTCCCCCCAATGGTTCGGTGTGGGCCACGGCATCACCCTCCAGGGCAACGCTCTCAAGGCGCTGCGCTCGGTGGGCGTGCTGGACCGGGTGCTGGCGCGGGCGGTGCCGTTCGACGTCCTTCGGCTCCGGCGTGCGGACGGCGAGCTCATCACGGAGCTGCCCACCCCCCACACCGGCGGGCCGGACCTGCCCGCGACGGCGGGGGCCCTGCGCCGCGACCTGCAGGACGCGTTGTGTGACGCCGTGTACGCGCACGGCGTCACCGTCCGTCTCGGTCTGAGCGTCGAGCGCCTCGACCAGTCGCCCCGACACGTCGACGTGGCCTTCACGGACGGCTCCACCGGCCGCTACGACCTGGTGGTGGGCGCCGACGGCATCAACTCGGCCATGCGCTCTGTGATCGGGATCGTGGAGAAACCGCGCCCGGTCGGCATGTCGATCTTCCGTGTCGTCGCCGACCGCCCCGCCGAGATGGACTGCCACGAGGTGTACTACGGCGGCCCCCGCTACAAGGCCGGCTACAGCCCGATCTCCCCCGGTCAGTGCTACACCTACCTGCTCGACGAGAACCTGGACGCATCCCTGGTCGGGCCGCGCGCCTCCCTCTCCCTCCTGCGCGAGCGCGGCGCCGGCTACGGCGGTACCTGGGGCAAGATCATCGCGTCCCTGCCCGACGACACCGCCGTCGACTACCGCTGGATCGAGGCGATTCTGGTCGACGGGCCGTGGCACCGAGGCCGCACGCTCGTCATCGGCGACGCCGCGCACGCCTGCCCGCCGCTGATCGCGCAGGGCGCGGCCATGTGCATGGAGGACGCCGTGCTCCTGGCCGAGCTGGTCACCGGGGAGGAGCCGTTGGAGAAGGCCCTCGACCACTTCATGTCCCGTCGGCTGCCACGTGTGCGGACGGTACTGGAAAACTCGCTGCAGCTGGCCGAGTGGGAGATCAACCCCGACACGCCGGGTGCCGATCCCGCGCGGATCATGTCGGAGACGCTCGACTCGCTGACGGCGGCGGCATGACCACGGCGAGCATCCCTGTCGTCGACGTCCACGGCCACCTGGCCGTGCCCGCCGCCGACGCCCTGTGCGCGGGGCAGTCCGGCCTGACCGCCGAACTGGCTGCCGAGCAACGCGCCCACAGCCCTCAGTCGCTGGCCGCCAACAGGGCTCAGCTCCAGTCGCTCGAGCCAAGGCTCACGGACGTGGGCTCGCGCCTCGCCGATCTCGACGCGATGGGCGTCGACATCCAGGTGGTCGGCCCGATGCCGATGCACCACTACTGGGCGGACGCGGACCTCGCCGTACGGCTGGCCCGCACGGTCAACGAGACGGTCGCGGAGCACTGCGCCGAGGCGCCCGAGCGGCTGTACGGCCTTGGTACGGTGCCGCTCCAGCATCCGGACCTGGCGGTGGCGCTGCTGGACGAGGCGGTCACCGAGTACGGGTTGTACGGCATCAGCGTCTCCACGACCGTGAACGGCCGGGAGCTGGCCGACCCGGCCCACGACGAGGTGTGGCGGAAGGCCGAGGAAGCCGGCGCGGTGGTCTTCGTGCACCCATGGGGGTGCTCACTCGGCGAGCGGCTCGCCACGCAGTACCTCGGGAACACGGTCGGACAGCCGGTCGAGACCACCGTGGCCCTCTCCCATCTGATCTTCACAGGCGTCCTGGACCGCTTCCCCCGGCTGAAGCTCGTCGCCGCGCACGGCGGCGGCTATCTGCCGACGTACATCGGGCGCTCCGACCACGCCTGGCATGTACGGCCGGACGCCCGCGGGTGCGCCGAGCCGCCGAGCGCCTATCTGCGGCGGATGTGGTTCGACGCGCTCGTCTACACCCCGCGCGCTCTGCGCCACCTGGTCGAGGAGGTGGGTGCCGACCGGGTCGTCCTCGGCACGGACCACCCCTTCGACATGGGCGTCGACGATCCGGTGGCCCGGCTGGACGCCGCCGGGCTGCCGGAGGCCGAACGTGCCGCGATCGCCGGGGGCAACGCTCTCGATCTGCTGCTGAAAGGACGCACCCGATGAGCCTCGGTCCCATAGAGGAAGAGCTCGCCAAGGCCCGTTCCGCCTACCGCAACTGGGGCCGCTGGGGCGAGGACGACGTACTGGGCACCCTCAACTTCATCGACGACGCGATCCGCGCCCACGCGGCGGGACTGGTCCGCCGGGGCCGGTCGCTCTCACTCGCCCTGGAGTTCAACGAGAACGGCCCGCAGCGTGGATTCCGCGGCCGGATCAACCCGGTCCACTACATGAAGGACACCGGCTCCGACGCGGCCGCCGGCACGCAGGGCTTCCCGCACGGGTTCGGCGGCGCCGACGACCACGTGGTCATGCCTCTCCAGGCCTCCACCCAGTGGGACGGGCTCGGCCACATCTACGACAACAAGCAGGCCTGGAACGGCCGTCCGTGCACCATCGTGAGCGGCGACGGCGACTCGGTCACCGGCATCGAGCACATGAGGGAAGTCTTCACAGGGCGCGGTGTCCTGCTGGACGTGGGCCGCGCGGTCGGCGACGAGCACGGGGAACTCCCCGACGGATTCCCCATCCTGGAGGAGCATCTGCGCGCCACCATCGAGGCGCAGGGCGCGACCTCCACCGTCCGCCGCGGCGACCTCGTCCTCGTGCGCACGGGCCAGCTGGGCCGCGTGAGGCGGCTGGGCAAGTGGGGCGGCTACGCGGCCGGTGACGCCCCTGGCCTCTCCTTCACCACCCTCGGCTGGCTGCACCGCACCGAGATAGGGGCGATCGCCTCCGACACCTGGGGACTGGAGGTACGTCCCTACGAATTCGCCGAGCCCGCCATGTCCCCGCTGCACCAGATCGCGATCCCGAACATGGGCCTTCCGCTGGGCGAGATGTGGGACCTGGAGGCACTGGCCGAGGACTGCGCGGCCGACGGCGTCTACGAGTTCCTGCTGGTCGCCGCTCCGCTGCCGGTCACCGGCGCGGTCGGCGCGCCCGTCAACCCGATCGCGATCAAGTGAGCAGCGCAGTGAAAACCCACCGATTCTCCGGCACTCTCCACCTCCCCGGCGACGAGGACTTCGATGAGGCATGCTTCGGCAGGGTCTTCAACGCCCGCCGCCCGTACGACCGGACGCCCGCCGCCGTACTGAAGGCCGCCACCGAACAGGACGTCGTCGAGGGAGTACGACTGGCCCTGCGGCGTGGCTGGCAGGTCGCCGTCCGCTCCGGCGGACACAGCTGGGCGGCCTGGTCGGTACGGCAGGACGCGCTGCTGATCGATCTCGGGAACTTCCGCGAGATGGCGTACGACCCGCAGACCGGCATCGTGACAGCGACGCCCAGCGTGAAGGGCGGCGACGAACTCAACCCGTACCTCGCCGAGGCCGGGCGCTTCTTCAACGGCGGGCACTGCCCCTCCGTCGGCATCGGCGGCTTCCTGCTCCAGGGCGGTCAGGGCTGGAACGCGCGCGGCTGGGGCTGGGCGGCGGAGAACATCGTGGCGATCGACGTCGTCACGGCCGAGGGCGAACTCGTGCGGGCCGACGAGACGCAGAACAGTGACCTGCTCTGGGCGGCGCGTGGCGCCGGGCCCGGGTTCTTCGGTGTCGTCACGCGCTTCCATCTGCGCACCCGCCCCCTGCCGAGGCACCTGGCGCACACCGTCCACGCCTACCCGCTTGACCTCTTCGACGAGGTCATGACCTGGCTGCAGGGCATGCACCACACGGTGTCGGACCTGGTGGAGATCGTCGCCGTCACGCAGACGCCACCGGGCGCGGAGGAACCGGTGCTCCTGGTCACGGGCGTGTCGATGACCGACACCCCCGAGCAGGCCGCCAATGCCCTGGCCCCGCTGCACGCCAACCCGTACGCCGACCGGGCCCTGTTCCGCGTCGAAGCGCAGCCCACCACGCTGGCCGAGCAACTCGCGGGTCAGCGCACCGCCAACCCCGAGGGCCACCGCTACCTCGTCGACAACGCATGGTTGACCGGGCCCGCCGAGGAGGTCGTCCCGGCGATGCGCAAGGCGTTCACCGAGCAACCCACCCGGCAGACCTTCACCATCTGGTTCTCCATGGCGCCGCTGCGTGAACTGCCCGACATGGCTCTCTCGTTGCAGTCGGAGATCTACTGCGCGACGTACGTGATCCACGACGAGCCGGAGCGGGACGCGGAGCTGCGGGCCTGGCTGGACGAGGCGATGAGGGCACTGCAGCCGGTCACCGTGGGCCAGTACCTCGGGGACTCCGACCTGACCGTACGGCAGTTGAAGTTCATGGGTGACGAGCAGTGGCGCAGGCTCCAGGAGATCCGCGACGTACGCGATCCCAAGGGCCTGTTCGTGGGCTACCTGAGCGCAGGGTCTGTCACCAACACCAACCACTGGGAGCAGTGAGGCATGCGTTTCGCGACATACGAGTACGAGGGCGTGGAGCGCGCCGGTGTGGTCCGGGACGGGGTGGTGCACCCGCTTCCTGAGGGAGTCACCGTCCTGGCGCTGGTCGAGCAGGAGGTCTTGTACGCCGCGGGGGCCGAAGCGCTCAGCGCCGCCAGCGAGCTGACGGTGGATCAGGTGCGGCTTCTGCCGCCGCTGAAGCCGCCGTCCATCCGGGACTTCGTCGGTTTCGAGGCACACATCGAGGGGGTGTCCAAATCGCTGGACGGCCTGGAGCACGTCCCGCAGGAGTGGTACCGGGCGCCGAACTTCTACTTCACCAACCCGCACGCGGCATACGGCGCGCACGACGACGTACCCGTTCCCGCGGGCTGTTCGGTTCTCGACTTCGAGCTGGAGGTCGGGGGGGTCATCGGTCGCAGCGGACGCGACCTCACGCCCGAGCAGGCGCGCGAGCATATCGTCGGCTACCTCGTCTTCAACGACTGGTCGGCGCGCGACCTGCAGAAACCGGAGAAGAACCTGGGCCTCGGCTTCTCCAAGGGCAAGGACTTCGCGAACACGCTCGGCCCGTACCTGGTCACCGCCGACGAGGTGGAGGACCGGCGCGACCCGGACGGCTTCCTGGACCTGGAGATGACCGTCACCCTCAACGGCGAGCTGATCGGCCGGGACACCCTCGCCAACGTCTCCTGGACTTTCGAGGAGATGATCGCCTACGCCAGCCGGGACGCCTGGGTGCGCCCCGGGGATGTCCTCGGCTCGGGCACGTGCGGTTGGGGCGCGCTCGCGGAGCACTGGGGACGCCTGGGGGAGCGCACCCCGCCGCCGCTCACGCCCGGCGATGAGGTGGAGCTGACCGTGGAGCGGCTGGGGACGCTGCGCAACCAGGTCGTTCCGGGGCGCGCGGACGTCTACCTCCCGCGAGCGAGGAAGCGGGGGCGGACGCCCCGACCCTAGGACGTCGAGCTGTGTGGGGCCAGTGCCCAGCTGTTCGGGCACTGGCCCCTTGACGTGTGGGTATGGCTTCGCCGAATGGCTCTCATCGCATCTTGGTGAAGGTTCGACCCCACTCTTTTCCAGACCGCAATATGGTGGTTACGCTCCCGATTCACCGATGCTTCAAAGACGTGGCCGGAAGGGGACATCCGTGATCCTGGGAGCGATCGATCTCAATCTTCTGCTTGCGCTGGAAGCGCTCCTGGAGGAGAAGAACGTCACCCACGCCGGTGTGCGCCTGTGCACCAGCCAGTCGGGGATGAGCGGCTCGCTGGCCCGGCTGCGCCGGCACTTCAACGACGAGCTGCTGGTGCGGGTAGGCCGCGAGTACGAGCTGACGCCGCTCGCCGAACGGCTGCTGCCGATCGTCCAGGCGTCCCTGCACAAGGCGGAGGAGGCGCTGTCACTGACCCGGCACTTCGATCCGGAGCACAGTCGGCAGCGCTTCTCGGTGGTGATGTCGGACTACGTGATGACGGTGTTCGTGGAGCCGCTGCTGCGGGTGATCGCGCAGGAGGCGCCAGGCGTCCGCATCGACTTCCATCCCATCGTGGACGGGCAGCTGGAGACGGAGACGCACCTGCGGTGCCACGACCTGATGATCGCGCCGCTCGGTTACCAGCTCCCAGGGGTGAGCGAGGCCGTGATGCACGACCGGTTCGTCTGTCTGGTCGACCCGGACAACCCGCGACTCGTGGACGGGCGGCTCGGCCTGCGGGACCTCGCGGAGATGCCGCACGCCGCGTGCTCGATCGGCAGGGGCAACACGCCCGTCGGCCGTCAGCTGGAGACCCTCGGCATCACCCCGAAGGTGCAGGTCAGCACACCTGGCTTCAGCGTCCTGCCGTTCCTGGTCAGCGGCACCGACCTGGTCACTCTGGTGCCGGAACGGCTCGCCCGCCGCTACGAGGGCTTCGCGCGCTGTGTCGCCGTCCCCACGCCGTTCCCCGACGTACCGCTGGTCGAGGCGATGCACTGGCACAACAACCGGCACGCGGACCCCGCGCACCGCTGGCTGCGCGAGACCGTACGCAAGGTCGGCGCCTCGCTGGACGAGCCGCTGGCCCAGGAGATCACCGCCGTTGATACCACCCATGCCGAACATCCGTTTCCGGAGCTCAGCTCGGCTTTCTAGCGTGGTACGGGAGACATCCCGTATCCCCTGGAGGAGCCGTGAGCCCCATGCGCCTGGCAGGCCGTACCGTCGTCATCACCGGAGCCGCACAGGGGCAGGGAGCCGCCGAGGTGACCGCCGCGGCCCAGGAGGGCGCGCGTGTGGTGGCCACCGATGTGCTGGACGAGGCGGGCGAGAAGCTGGCCGCGTCCCTACGCGCCGACGATCTCGACGTGCGCTTCCGGCACCTGGACGTGACGTCGCCCGAGGACTGGTCGGCGCTGGCGTCGTCGCTGGAGACCGTGCACGGGCTGGTGAACAACGCAGGCATCCCCATGCGAGCCCGCCTGGGCGAGGTCGACCTCACCGACTGGAACCGGGCCTTCACCGTGAACACCACCGGCGCGCTGCTGGGCATCCAGGCACTCGCCCCGCTCATGCCCGTCGGCGCGTCGATCGTCAACGTGGGCTCGGTCGCCGGCCTGACCGCCCACCACGCGGTCGCCTACACGACCAGCAAGTGGGCCCTGCGGGGCCTGTCGAAGGTGGCCGCGCTGGAACTCGGCCCGCGGGGGATCCGTACGAACGTGATCCACCCCGGCTACATCGAGACCCCGCTGATGGCGACGGCGAACCCAGTTTTCGTCGAGGCGCATCTGTCGATGACACCGCTGGGCCGCGCCGGCCACACGGACGAGGTGGCCCCCCTGGTGGTGTACCTGCTGTCCGACGAGTCGGCGTACGTCAACGGCGCGGAGATCACCGTCGACGGCGGGTATGCGGCCCACGGCGGAGTGAAGGCGATCACGAACGCCCTGGACACCCGCTGAACTCTGACGAGTTGGCAGGACCACGCTGCCGTTCCCTCGGCTCGATCAGCCGGTCATGGCGCAGCCGGACGACGACACTGGTCTTCCCCGGCTCCGCGTACGCCTCGCCGCACGCCCCGCCCACCGTGAGCGTCTGATCGGCCTGCCCGCACGCCGACGGCGGGCTTGCCGCAGTCGGGCCATGGACGGACGACAGCGGGGCCGTGCTTGCCTTCCGACAATGACCGTCCCACTGACGCGATCACCCCTCCGTGCCGTAGCACGGAGGGGTGATCGCGTGTGGAGTGAACGAAAACGGACGTCAGACGTGGGTCGGGCGCGCACGAGTGAGCGTGCGCGCCGCGGACATGGCGTCACCGCACAAGTGAGGAGGCCAGGGCTTCGGCCCTGGCCTCCCCTTCGCTACGTTGCCCGCTACACGGACGCGGTCATCTGGATCGCCGGCTCGCCCGCGCCGACGGCGGAGCGGGCGGTGCTCTTGCGGACCAGCAGCAGGGTGACCAGCACGCCGAGCAGGGAGGCGCAGCCGCAGACGATCACACCGAGGGCCATGCCGTGGGCGAGGGCGGTCTGGGCGGCGGCCTTGGCGCTGTCGCTGCCGACGTTGACCACGGCGAGCGGTCCCGCCGCCTGCTGTATGCCGGCGTCCTTGCCGCTGAGATTGCCCACCAGCGCCGAGGAGGCAGCGCCCATCGCGATCGTGCTGATCACGGCGGGGCCGAATCCCTGTCCGAACTCGCGCACCAGGCTGGTGGCGCCGCTGGCCATGCCGGTCATGTGGATGGGCACAGCGTTCACGGCGGCGGACGTCAATGAGGACACGACGCAGATGAAGCCGACGCCGAGCAGCAGCACCGGGCCGAGGAAGGCCGTGAGGGAGGTCGTGGTGATGGGCAGCGCGGCGATCCAGAACTGTCCCGCGGCCATCGGCAGGAGACCGCCCATCAGCAGCCAGCGCGGCTCGACGCGGGTGAGCATCTTGCTGAGCACCGGCGCCAGCAGCAGCGGGATCAGCTGGAGGATCACCAGCGGCAAGCCGGCGCGCAGCGCACTCAGGTGCATCACGGCGCCGAGCCGGATGGAGACGACGTACGCGGTGCCGACGAAGCCGAACATCCCGGCCAGCGCGACCACGGCCGCCGCCGAGAACGACGGGATGCGCAGCAGGTCCAGGTTGAACATGGGCGAGGCGGCACGCTTCTCGGCAGCGATGAAGGCGACGAGCGCCGCCGTGGCCAGGGCGAGCGCCCCGACGATCGCCGGGCTGCTCCAGCCTTGCTCGCCGCCCTCGATGATGCCCCAGAGCAGGGCGGTGAGGCCGACCGCGATGCTGATCTGGCCCGGCCAGTCGAGCGTGCGACCCTCGGGAGCCTTGGAGTCGGTGACGAGGAGCCAGCACGTGACGGCCACGGCCAGTCCGAGAACGACCGGCGGCACGAACGCCCAGCGGAAGTCGGCGATCGTGGCGAGCACACCGGAGGACAGCGGGCCCGCGGCGGAGGCGATGGAGATGCTCAGCGCCCAGGTGGAGACGGCCTTGGCCCGGTCTTTCTGATCAGGCGTGGCAGCCGCGATCACCGCCAGGGAACTGGGGAAGAGCGCGGCAGCGCCGATGCCGGCCAGCGCCTGCCCGACCCACAGCATGGTGATGTTCTGGGCGGTGGCGTTGAGGAGTTCCCCGAATGCCAGGACGAATCCGCCGAGCACCAGAAGGCGCTTACGGCCGAACAGGTCGCCGACCACACCGAAGTTCAGTTCCAGAATGGCGGTGGGGAGAATGAAGGCCGATGTCACCCATGCCACCTGGGACCCTGACGCCCCGAAAGCGGCCTGAATACTTCCGTTGATCGGCGCGGGCACGGTAATGCACAACTGTGCCACCGCCACGGCGAGACAACACGCGATAAGTGTTCCGCGGTCCAGTCTTCTCAGGGAGATCGAATCTTTCATTTTCCGTGCCCTCGCTCTGCGTTCTTGAGGTGGGTTCCGACTTGCTTTTCTATGAGTTCGATGAGATTTCCCTCGGGGTCGCTGACCCAGGCCATGCGCACGCCGGGCTCGGGGGACGGCCCGGGTTTCACGATCTCGCCCGCCCCGTGGGCCAGGAGGGCCGTGTAAACGGGGTCCAGTTTGGGAGTGGTGAGCGCGACGTGGCCGTATCCCTCGGTGAGGGCGGCGGTCATCGGGTCCGGTGCCCGCAGGCCCGGCGCCGAGCCGGGGCGGGCGAGGAGTTCGACACGCCAGCCATGGGGATGTTCCAGTACGACACCGCGCAGCCCCGGGATTTCAAGGTGGAAGTCGAAGACGCGCTTCAGCCCGAAGGCGTCCTGGTACCAGGCGGTCTGTGCTGCGAGATCGCGCACGTTGACGCCCACGTGGTCGAGTCGGGTGGTCACGGCCGCTCAGCCCGCCATCGCGCTGTCGCCGCCGTCGGCCATGAGGTTGGCGCCGTTGACGAAGGCCGCCTCGTCGGAGCAGAGGAAGGCGGCCGCGCGGGCGATGTCCTCCGGTTCGCCGACCCGGCCGACCGGGATGCGCGCCTCCATCCGGGCCCTGGGCCCGTCGGGGTCGTCGAGGAAGGGCGCGGTGGCGGAGGTGCGGATCATGCCGGGGGCGATGGTGTTGACGCGGATGCGGTGCGGGGCGCCGGCCGCGCACAGGTGCTTACTCATCGCCAGCACTCCGCCCTTGGCGGCACCGTGCGGCACCATCGGCAGGAATGGCGCGCCGCGCACGGCGGCCACGGAGGCGACGTTGAGGACGGCCCCGCCACCGCGCGCGATCAGGTGCGGCCAGGCCGCCCGCGTGCAGAAGTAGGGAATGTCCAGCTCGTTGCGGAGGGTGAAGTACCAGTCCTCGACGGGCTGGGTGTCGAACGGACCGTTCCGCAGCGCGGAGGCGTTGTTGTAGAGGATGTCGATCCCGCCGAAGGCCGCGATGCCGGCCTCGATCCACTCCCGTGAGCCCTCCTCGGTGGAGAGATCGACGGGCGCCAGGGACCGCATGACTCCCCCGGCCTTCTCCACGATGTCGACGGTCTCGGCCGCACTCTCCTTGTCGATGTCACAGCCGAATACAGTGGCGCCTTCGGAGGCGAATATCCGGGCCGCGGCACGGCCTATTCCGGCTCCTGTTCCACTGATGAAGGCGATTTTCCCAACCAGTCGACCCATATGACTTCCTGTGTCCCTTGTCCCATTCCGCCCAGGCGCGGTGGTGGCAGCGTAGGGAGGGGACTGGGCTGTAACAAGAAGAAGGTCAGTGATAGGGCATCGGACGTTCGTATGGCAGGTATGGGCGGTGGCTCACAGCCGCACGGAACGCGTCCGTACGCCGTTTTGCCCACGAGGCCGGTTGACGGAGCAAGTCACCTCGGAGCAAGGCGAGTTGCCACCTGGGAAGCGCGCGAACAGCCGCTCTGGCGCCGTGACCGCACAGATGCCTGACCTGGGGGGACAGAGCTGAGGGCGGTACGCGGTTCGGCGACGACAGTCGTCGTTGGCAAGCGCGTCGAGGTCGCAGGTTGTCTGCGTAGGGTTGGACCGCACGCCGAATCCGCCGCCGGCCGGGGGCGGGGAGCTGGTGGTGGCCTCACTCAACATGGCCGCGGCCACCCGGGGCGGCGACGTCCGCGGCGTGATCATGCACACCGACAGGGGCTGGGCATCGTGCAGTCGATGGGCAGAGTTGGATCTTACTTCGACAACGCCGTGAGCGAGGCGTTCAACAGCGTGCTCAAGGTCGAGTACGTCCATCGTCACACCTTCCGCACCCGCGCCGAGGCCCGCATCAAGATCGCCACCTGGATCACCGACTTCTACAACACCAGGCGGCTACACACCCTATGCGGGTTCAAGAGCCCGATCGACTACGAACGCGAGTACCGGGCCACCCTCGCAGAGGGACTGGCCGCATAGATCGTCTCCACGCTACGAGGGGATTGACACACGCATCGTGCCCCTCGAGCTGGCGCAACGCCCCCTCGGCTGTGCCCGAGTAGCTACCGACCGGCTCATTGGCGTGCGAGCCATCGAAATGGGACGCAGTCGGGATCCCGAACACATCGATCAGGTGCGCAAGCCGCCACGCGATCGTAGTCACAGGCTCGCGATCGTGCGGCGGCTCTGCATAGTCCATGGTGAACTCACCCGTCCCGAGCGAGATCGGCGCCGAGCTGCTACCCCGGCGGCTAAAGAGTTCACTCCACGTGGGCCCGCTACGGCGATGGGCGCCAGCCCTGTGGTCGGCGCCCACCCGGAACCGGGTCCGGTCAGAACTTGCCGGGAGTCAAGCCGAGGGTGTTGGTCGGGTCGGCCGGGTCCGGACCGACGACCTGGCCGACGTAGAGCTGCACCTGCGAGCGGAACCGCTCCACCGCGTTCCGGTCGCTCATGAACGCCTGAAACCCGGCCACATTGGTCTGGTGATACGTGGCCAGCGGCCGCAGCCCGGCCGGTGGGGCGACGTCCTTGCGCACCGACCAGGTCCACGGAGCGATCAGCTGTTGCTGGGCCGTCCGCGACGTCAGCCAGCTCAGGAACAGCTTCGCGGCGGCCTTGTGCGGAGCGTTCTTGAAGATCGCACCGTGCTGCACCCAGCTGTTGAACGGGTCGTTCGCCGGGAAGATCATGGTCGCGTTCGGCGTCGGATCGCCCGCCGTGCCGAGCGTCGCCAGGTAGTCCCCGGCCGCCACGGGTCCGGCCGAAAACGGCGTGCCGCGCACGAACGCGGGGTTCTGCGCGACCAGGGAACGCAGCCAGGTCCAACCGTACTTGTCGACGGTCAGCTTGAAGTCGTAGAGCACGGCGTCGTCATCGTTCGGGTACGTGAAGATCAGCTTCTT
The DNA here is from genome assembly GCF_040612015.1 of Streptomyces sp. NPDC006476. Classification (NCBI taxonomy): domain Bacteria; kingdom Bacillati; phylum Actinomycetota; class Actinomycetes; order Kitasatosporales; family Streptomycetaceae; genus Streptomyces; species Streptomyces sp. NPDC006476. The sequence goes on from NZ_JBEXPK010000059.1 coordinate 30,844, forward strand.
CTTGAACTCCGGCTTCAGTAGATCGGCCGCGGTGAACGCGGACGGATCCGACCCGGCCGCCTTGGTGTTCACCATGTCGGCGAAAGCGCCGTAGAACACGCCGGTCCAGTAGCCCTGCGGGTCCTTGGCGTTGTCGAAGACCTCGTCGGAGCCGATGGGCCGGTACTTCAGCAACTGGCCGGCGCTCTTCCAGCGGTCGAAGTCCTGCACGGTCTGCAGCACGGCCACGTCAGCCACTTGGTTGTGGGTGGCGATCTGGTTGTCGATCCGAGCGTCGTGGATCTTGCTCAGATCGGTGACCAGATGGATTTTGACGCCGGGGAACTGCGCGGCGAACGCCTTGGCGATGAAATCCCACTGTCCCGGCTTGTCGCCGCCCATGTACACGGTCACTCCGCCGCCATCGGCCTCGGCCTGGCGGTAGAGCGCCTGCAGCTTCGCCTGTTCGCCCGACGCGCCGGCCGTTGCCTTCGTGCTCGCATCGGCGACGGCGTAGCTCGCGCCTGCCCCCATCGCCACGACGGCCGCCACCAGCGCGGTCCCGGCCTTCCTGGTGATCCTCATGACATCTCCCAAGAGTTTGAGCTCTCAAACATCTGGATCGACGATAGCCCAATTTGTTTGAGAGTACAAACCTTCGGATATGCTGGTGTGATGAGCGACACCCCCTGGCTCTCCGAGGAGGAGATGCGCGCCTGGCTGGCATACATCGACCTCTCAACACTGCTGGGCGACTACCTGGAGCGGCAGCTGCAACGGGCCGCCGGCCTGTCACACGCGACGTACAACCTGCTCAGCCGGTTGTCCGTGGCCCCCGACCGGTCGCTGCGGATGAGCGACCTCGCCGAGCACCTGAAGGTCACCCGCAGCCGGCTCTCGCACGCACTGTCGGCGCTGGAAAAACGCGGCTGGGCGAGACGCACCGACGACCCGACGGACCAGCGCGGCCAACTCGCCGTGCTCACCGACGAAGGCTTCGCCGTCCTCGCCGCCGCAGCCCCCAGTCACGTCGCGGCGGCGCGCCGGGCGATGTTCGACCACCTCACGCCTGACCAGGTCCGCCAGTTCGCAGAGATCGGCGAGGCCATCATCAAGGGTCTCACCCACGAGGACGACTATCAGGCTGAGCTCCCTTGGCGGCGCAGATAGCGCGCACCGGTCTGCCGACTGGAGAAGGCGCTCCTGGAGCGCTCACATGCCGGTGCCATCCGACGTCGGCGCTGCGCTGGCCGACTGGCTGCGCCACGGTCGTCGTCCTTCGACCTGCCGAGAGGTGTTCACTTGCATCCTGGGTCCGGTGGCGCCGATTAACAGGCGCTGTCAAAACTCATCAACATCTCAAGGCCGGCTGACCCTCGACCGCTGCCAGAATTCATCGACAGTGCTGTCGCTTGTCATAGACGAAGCCAGGCTGCCTTGGTTCGGAGAAGGGCTTTCATCGTGGTGAGGAGGGCTGTCTCCGCGGCAAGCCACTGCCCGCGGACGCGATCGGGGCGAGGGAGTCCTTGTTCCAGGCTGCGCGGACGAGGGTCGGGTGCGCGGAGCTGTCGGCGAGCCACGCGCCCCCGGGGTTCGGCTGGAGACGCGGGCGTGCGCGAGCCGAATCTCCATCGGCACGGCCGGCGCCGCAAGCCGCTGGGCGGGCAGCGCCGTCCAAGCGGAGCCAGGGTTCCGTACGGCGGGGGTGGCGACGTGGAGTTCGGAGCGCAGGGCGAGTACGAGCTGGAGGCGGGCGGTGTGGTACTTCACCGCGACTTTGTTCGAGGTGGTGCGGCAGGGCGAGCCTGGCGGGGCCTGGCACGTGGACATCGGGCAGGCGTGCGATTCCACCAGCTTGTGCACGTCGTTGATCTCGTCGAGATCGTTTCAGGGGTGCGTTTCACCGGTCAAGAGGAAGGAAACGCGTGGGAGGGCTGCGGGGTGCTACGCGGGGCCCGCGAGACGGCGAGTTACGCGTGGGTGGCCCAGCATGCGCCGAGCAGCCCGAAGGCACTGGCCGAGTTCGAGCGCCGGGTGGCGTCGCTGCGGGACGGGGACGAGACGGTGCGGTGGCACTCGTTCTGAAAGAGCGACATAGCGTCGCAGTACAGCGCAAGTTGCATTACAACCGTCGCGTACCGCACAGGTTTACCGGGAAGTCCGCTTTCCATGGGACGCCGGGGATGAGTGCCTTGCCTAGCTTGAGGGCATGTCTTCGACAACCTTGACAGAGTTAACGAAAGCGGGGACGCGCCTGAGCCGAAGAACACGGCTCGTGCTGTGCGTCGTCCTGGCAGCGCTTCTGGCACCGCTGGCCGTGACCGCCCACCCGGCGGCAGCAGCCTCTTCCGCAGCGCAGGCCGACACCTTCGACGGCAGGCCCGTGCAGTTCTGGAACTCCGTGCTGCTGGACGTCTTCAAGCGGCAGACGAAGGTCGGGCCGGGCCCGCTCGCCCGGGCGGCCGCGATGATGAACACCGCGATCTACGACGCCGAGAGCGCCTATCAGCGCACCTGGCACACCCAGCAGTACGAGCCGTATCTGTATGCGCCCAAGTACTCCGGCGCGCCCTTGCTGGAAGGGCCCGCCGAGGAGGAACGCGTCATCGGGCACACCGCGCGCAACCTCCTGGTGCGGCTCTTCCCCGCCCAGCAGACCTTCATCAACACACGCTTCCAGCAGCGCTTCGGTCACGACTGGCAGGACTTCGACATCCTCAAGCCGCTGGTGGCCGAGCCGATCGCCGACCGGATATGGCAGGACCGGTACACCGACGGCTCACGCAACCCCGCGTCGTACACCGCGGACAACAAGCTCGGTGCCTGGCGACCGACGGGTGGCCCGGGATGCACCGCCGAGAGCGACGCCGTCGACCCGAACTGGGGGCTCGTACGGCCGTTCGTCCTCGCCTCCGGTGCGCAGTTCCGGCCCTCGACGCCCGAGACCTTTGGCACCTACGAGGCACTGCTGGCGAGTCCTGCCTACCAGGCTCAGGTGGACGAGGTGCGCAGGCTGGGGGCGGCGACCTCGTCGGAGCGCACCACGGACCAGACCGCCGCGGCCTGGTTCTGGTCCAACGACGCGGACGGCACCTACAAGCCCCCGGGTCAGCTGCTCGACATGACCCGTATCGTCGCCGACCAGCGCAACCTGGACATCTATCCCGCCGCGCGGCTGTTCGCCCTGGTGTCGCTGGCCATGGCGGACGGGGCGATCGCCGAGTGGGACGTGAAGTACCAGACCCCCATCGACCTGTGGCGGCCGGTCTCGGCGATCCAGGTGGGCCTCAACGACCCGAACTGGCGACCGCTGGGCAACACCCCGTGCTTCCCCGCATGGGCGTCCGGCCACGCGACCTTCGCCGGTGCCTGGCAGGTGGTGATGACAGAGGTTTTCAAGACGGACCAGATCTCCTTCACCGCGACCACCGACGACGGCAACTCACCGGTCAAGAACCGCACGTTCAGCCGCTTCAGCCAAGCCGCTGAGGAAGACGCCTACAGCCGCCTCTGGCTCGGAGTGCACTACCGCTGGGACGCCGTGGACGGGCTCAAGCTCGGGCGGAACGTCGCATCGTACGTCGTCCAGAACAAGTTGAAGCCGCTCTGAACGCATGGGGTCTCCCGGCAGTCGTCGGGTCTGACAGCGTCTCAGGCTAAGCTTGTTATTTTTCCCCCTGCCTCGAACGGTGTCTCGAACTGGGTCGCTCACCTGGGGATTCACCGGACGTGAGGGCGGCCTTCGTCTGATCCTGTGCTCCGACCAAGGTGCACGTGACCAAGACGAAGGCCGTGAGGGTGAGTCTGCTGCCTGATGCTGTCCGGAGGGAATCGTTCGCGGAAGCGTCACGCTTCGCTACGTTGTTCTGCGGGATGAAGCAGCCCGATGGCGGCAAACCCCGCCGCCCAGCTCAGGCCGAGGGCGAGGTGGCTCGTCATCGAACTCTTCGCCCCTGCAGGCACGTTCGACCAGGCCCTGGGCCAACGCCTCGGCAAGCCGCTCATCGAGGCACTCACGGGAGCGAGGACGCCCAAGCCGAGGCCGTCATGGACTCCGCACGCGCCCTTCCAGGTCCTCATCCACGAGCCCGCCCGCCTGGATCACCGGCGACCGCCACCTGGTCGACCCCGCCGACCCACCCCGCTACCTGATCCGCGTCAGCGCACCGGCCGCCTGGCGCAAGGAGATGAGCGCCCACGCCGTCGAGCGCCTCACCCAGGTCCTCGCTGAGACCGAGGGCGAGGGCGGTCGCGACGCAGACCGGCTCCGCGACCAACCACACGCCGTGGTTCAGGTCGTCGGCAACGCCGAGGGCGGCCTCGGCCTGTGCGGACGCCCCATGGGCAGCCTCGATCCGAGCCACCACATGACCGCCCCGCACCGCGAGACCATCGCCCGCCTGCCCACCGACGAACTGCCGTCCGGTACCGTCATCGACCCGGTGTGCGGCATGACCGTCGACCTGAACACCACCGCCCTCACCTTGGAGGTCGACGGAACGCTCCACGGCTTCTGCAACAGCCAGTGCCGGCGCATCTTCACCAACGAGCACGGGGCGCCACTGAACGCATAGGGCTCAGCGGTAGTCCGGGTTGGGCGCGTCGAGGCGGCAGCCCGCGTCCACTCCGAACGCTGGTTGCCGTGGGCGGGGATGCCCTTGGCGCGCTTCAGCATCTCCGCCAGCTGCATCAGGTTCCAGGTCATGAAGGTGGTGTTGCGGTTGGTGAAGTCGTTCTCCGGGCCGCCCGAACCGGGGTCCAGGTACGACGGTCCCGGTCCCGCCGGTCCGATCCAGCCGGCGTCGGCCTGCGGCGGGATGGTGTAGCCGAGGTGCTGCAGGTTGTACAGGCATCGCGCAGTGCTTGACGCCGTCCTCGTTGCCGGTGATCAGGCAGCCGCCGACGCGGCCGTAATAGGCGTACTGACCTTCGGAGTTGAGGAGCCCGGAGCAGCCGTACAGGTGCTCGATGACCTTCTTGGTGACCGAGCTGTTGTCGCCCAGCCAGATGGGGCCGGCGATCACCAGGATGTCGGCGGTCATCACCTGCTCGTACAGAGCCGGCCACTCGGCCGTCGCGAAGCCGTGCTCGGTCATGTCCGGGTAGACACGGGTGGCGATGTCGTGGTCGACCGCACGGATCTCGGATGTCGTGACCCCGCGCGACATCATGATCTCCGCGCTCTTGTCGATCAGTCCCCGATCTCGCCGAGGCGGAGCCGAGCTGCGGCATTGGTCGAGCCCTCCGCACGGCACACGGCGAGATCGCCCATTTCCACCCCGACGACCACGTTGACCTGTACCTCACGGCCCGTGCCATCCGGCGCTTCGAAGAACACCTCACGGCAGCGGCCGCCGTCCAGCTGGTGCCCGGCTCGTAGGGGTGACGCTGCGCCTCGACGCCAACGCGGACGTCCATCTGGTCATGACCCTGGTCAGCCTCGCCCTCCAGACACATCAGGCGTGGCCGGTTCCAGACGACGTTCCGCGGGCGGAATGCAATGATCACCGCAACGCGGTACACCCGCGAGAGAATCTCGGCGGAGGCTGAGAAGCACCTTTCCAGGCAGGTGGGGCTGTGGCTGACAAGGCACGCGAGGACGAAGCAGTCGTGGGGTCATGGAGCGCCTGACGGGCGCTTACAGTGCAACGCACAGCTCAGCCGAGGTCGAGGCCGCAGTAGCTCACGCGTCCTTCGCGGACCGGCCCGTGCGCGAATTTCGTGCCCGTACTGGTCGAACGCAAGGCGCGGGCGCTGTTGAGCGAATCATCCGGCTAGCGACCTGCGGGCTCCAGCCGTGCGGGCTCTTACCCACGACCTGAACGACGTCTGCCATCGCTGAGCGGCGTGACCAGTTGCGGTTGAACACGGACGCGAGACTTCTGGTTTCAACTGATGAAGAACTTGCCCGGGGGTCGGGTTCCACGAGCGGTCGTCCACCGCACCGACACGCCTTGGCCGCCGCAATGCCTGTACAAGGTCACAAGGCGAGGGAGGATCTGGTGGTGATCTATACAGTGGGGATTTGGACGGCTCAGGCTGGGCACGAGGATGCCTTCGTGGCGGAATGGAATGCGTTGGCGGAGTGGACTCTGTCGCGGTTCCCGGAGGCACACGGCACCCTGCTACGTGACCGAGTGACGCCCAATCGGTTCATCAGCTTTGGTCCGTGGCCTGACGAAGGGACCGTCAGCGCGTGGCGCTCCGACCCCGTGTTCGGGAACCATGTCGCTCGTATGCGGGAGCACCTCGACGATTTCCAGCCGGGGACGTTTGACGTGGTCAGTGCGGCCGGGCCTGAGCGGTCCTAGCAGCCCATGGTGGCGATTCTCGAGAAGACGACCGACGTTGCCCCTCGCCTCACTTGATCTGGTTATCAACGGCTCGGGATGATTGGCATGCGTGATATTGACGGCGATCCGGTGTTGCCTGGTCGATGAGGTAGGAGGGTGTGTCCCGGCCCTGGTCAAGGCTGTTCGGTGCTGCCGGTACCGCAGCTGGGACATCAAGGAAGGCCGGCGCGGCCTGGAAGGCGTCATCACCTGCGACCACCCCGCGGTCCGCTACGTCCTGGACGGCACCCGGTCTCACCTGATCCGGCCGCGCCGGGGAAAGACCCTCCGATTCGTGGTCGACGGGCAGGTGGTGTTCTCCGCGTACGCCAGGCATCCCGGCACGCGGCCGAACAACTCCCTTGCGAGGGCCCTGCGCCTGGGGCGCTGAGAAAGAGGGACGATGGCCGATGTGCACCCGCGCCCCTCTTCACAGCGCCGTTGACGCCACTCAGCAGTTCTTCACCCAGTGGACCCAGTACCAGGGTGCATCGTCGTCATCGTTGTAGGCGCCGCCGTCATTCCAGCGTGAGACGCCGCTGTCGTCCAGGAAGTTCGCGACGGTCCCGGTGGTCTGGTTGTTGATCCACGATCCGTCGGCCGTCCACGGGATCCTGTAGCGGGCGCAGCTGTACATGGGGATCGACGTGCCCGTGAAGTTGATGCCGCTGTAGGCGCAGAAGTATCCGTAGGGAATAATATCGTCGCAGACGTTGAGCAGCGCCCCCTTGGTCATGTCGCGGGGGTGAGCTTCGCCAGGAACAGCCACGAACATGAGGTTCTTGCCGCCCAGGTCGATCACGTTGGCGGCCACCTGCTTTCCGCCCATCTGGGCGAGATACCGGTCCACTTCGTTCTGGAGTGCCGAAGTCTGAGAGGCGGTGAGTCCCGCCTGCTTGGCCTGGGAGGCGTAGGGACTGGTGGCGCCCTCAGCACCGGCTGATGCGACGCCGGCGCTTAAGGTCAGCGCCAGAATGGCCACTGCAACCGCGAACATCGCCCTGATCTTTGACAATCTACTTTGCACTGGTACCCCCTAATGGTGCGTGCCAAGGAATGCTGCTCGGCGGTGGATTGCTGGACGCCTCAACTTAGGTGTCGCCGAATGGAGGGCACCAAGGTTTCGATTACCGTCGAAACGTGTTTGATGACTGAAGCGATCGCGAGGGGCGCGGTGTACGACGTCTCCGACCACGGGACCTACCTGACCCGGCCAGGCATGCGGCTACCCTCTGTGGTGCGCTGCTGGTTTCGGGCCGGGCGAAGGAGCGGGAGACAAGGACATGGCCCGTGCGGAAAACCATTCAGCTTCACACCGAGCCTCACGTACTTGAGGTCGGCGACGCCGAGTTGCTGCTGGAACCGGAAGTGATGGGCGCCTCGTTCGTGGATGCGTACGCCGAGCTCGCTGAGGCTCAGAAGGCGAGGGGTGTCGACCTGGAGAACCTCGGCGACGCCGACCCGTCCGCGCTGCGCAAGACGCTGCGGTCGGTGCGGGTCTTCCTGGCCCGGCAGATGCTGCCGGAGTCGGCGGAGCTGTTCACGCGGCTCGACGTCATCCAGGACGGCGAGGTCCTCGACTCCTTCCACGAACTGGACCAGGCGGAGGAGTTCGCCGCCCAGCATCCCGGGGCGCGGATCCAGGACGCGCTGCGTCTGCCCACGCGGGCGGTCGCGGAGATCCTGGAGTGGGTCGTCGAGCCGTACGGAGACTGGGATGCGTGGGACGGCGTACTCGCCCTCCAAGGCGTCGACCCGCACGCGTGGCCGCTGAAGCGGTTGCTGAACGCCGCCGAGGCGGCGGTGGGTGCGGCCAGCCCAGGACGAGAGCGAACGAGTCCGCAACCGGGCTGAGCGGTACGCCCCGCCGAAGGGCGTACCGGCCCGCAAGGGGCCGTCCGGGCGCCCGCGAGCAGCCGCGATGGATCTGGGGCAGGCGAGGGCGCTGATGGCCTCCACGGCGGCCGAGGACGCGGGGGCCGAGGACGCAAATCTGCCCAGGCGACACGGCGGACAATCTGAAGATCACCGGCTGCCCCTGCGGCGGCTGAGCCGACTGGTTAAGGGCGGGGCAACCACACACGGAAGCGGGGTTGCCCGGTGGCTGGCGACGACGAGGACCACGACTCAGGACTCGTCGCCAAGAGCCAGGCGCTGCGCACCAAGCAGGGCTCTTCCGTCTTCTACACTGCCGCGGACTCCTCGCGCGGCCCCAAGCCCCCTCCGGCGACGAGGCACACCCCGCACGCGCCGGCCGGTAGTGCTGCTCCGCAGAAGTTCGTGGAGGTGTCAGGCTGCTGTGCTGTCGAGGTAGAGACCCCAGCACAGTCCAGGCGCTGCTCGGGGCTGCCGACGGGTAGCACGTTGTCGGCGTAGACGTCTCGACTGGCGAAGTAGAGTGCGAAACCCCAGGTGTACAGGACTCCGGTGAAGCGCAGCCGACATAGCGGCAGCCGTTCGGCGTTCTTCAACCTGCCTTCCAGGTAGGCGAAGCCAGCTCGGAAGCAGGCCTGGGCCCGGCCAGTTGCGGCCAGCGCTCGCTGGCGTGCGCGTTCAGCCGCAGGCGTAGGTGGTGCTGCATGGACTTGGGTGGGTTTTTCGGCACGGCCCTATCCGGCCGCCCGGCCGGCATCCCCGCCATGATCACTGATCATGGCAGAGAGTGCGGGACGGTGTGCGGCGGCGGTCATAGAGGTGGACGAGGAGACGCGCGGTACGCTGCAGCGGACCGTCTCCTCAGTGAAAGCCCAGGTCAAGCAGGTGCTCCGGGCCAGGATCGTGTTGGCCGCGGGCAACGGGGCGATCGCGCGCCGGTTGGCGGTGAGCGCCAACACGGTCCGCAAATGGCGCGGGCGGTTCGCCGCGCGCGGGCTGGAAGGCCTGAAGGACGCCGCCCGCCCCGGTCGGCCGCGCCGCTACGACGACCTGGTGCGTGTCGCGGTGGTCGCCGCGGCCACCAGCACCCCGCCCGGACCTGCCGCGACCTGGACCCACGCCTCGATCGCCGCCCAGCTCGCGGGCACCGTGTGCGCGCCGATCTCCGCCGCCCACGTCGGCAGGATCCTGGCCGACTTGGACCTCAAGCCCCACAAGGTGCGCGGCTGGCTCACCCGCCGGGGGCTATGCAGCCTTGTCAGTGACACCGGCACCACTGCCAACGGCTCCTCCTTGACCGACGAGATGGTCCGGGAGGGCGCGAGGCGGATGCTCGCGGCGACCTTGGAGGCCGAAGTCAACGCCTCCGTAGCCGCGTTGGCTGAGCAGCGGACGAGACCGGCCGATGGCTCGTGGTCCGCAACGGCTACCACCAGCCCCGGAAGGTCACCACCGCTGCCGGGGTGGTCCAGGTGAAGGCCCCCGCGGGTGAAGGTCAAGCACGTTGACGAGGCCACGGGCGAGCGCAAGCGGTTCCCCTTGGCGATCCTGCCGCCGTGGTGCCGCAAGTCCCCGAAGATCAGCGAGGTGCTGTATGCGATGGGGGCGGTCAAGCAGTCACCCCGTCGTGCGTTGCTCGATTGTTGTCCGTGTGTTGTTCGCGGCGGCACCGGGTTGCGATGTCTCATTCGGTGCCGCCCAGCGCGGTCATCGGTGCGATGCGCGTGGCGCGGCGGGCGGGCAGCAGGCCGGCCAGCGCGGTGAGGACGGCCAACCCGATGAAGACCAGTAGGAGTTGGGCCACGGGCAGGCGCATGGGGGCGTCGGTGACGACGATGCGGACGAGGAGCCAGGCGTAGGGGATGCCGAGGGCCAGGCCGAAGGCGCCGCCGAGGACTCCGTACAGGCCGGCTTCGACGGTGATGGTCCGGCGCAGTGCGCCTCCGCCCAGGCCCAGGGCCCGTAGCAGTCCGAACTCACGGGTGCGTTCGATCGCGGTCAGGCTGGTGGTGGCGGTGACGCCGACGACGGCGATGAGCACGGTCAGGGCGACGAGCCCGAGTGCGGTGGTGCCAGCCGTGCGGATCGCGTCCTGGTCGCTGTCCCGGTCTTCCGCCAGGACGCTGATGGTCGCGTCGTCGGGGTCGGCGACGTGTTCCCGGACTACGCTCTCCAGTGCCCGCTGCGCCTTGCCGCGGGCGGCGAGGCCCTCGGCGGCGGCGTCGGCGAAGATGCCGGTCGCGTTGGTGGAGGCGCCCATCCGGTCGAGATCGGCGGGTACGACGAGTACGTTCGTCTGGCCTGGGCCCTCACCAGGCAACGTGGCGGCGACGGTCAGCCGGATGTCGCCGCGGCGATGGGGGTCCCCCCGCTCGAGCGAAGCCGAGGGTGGAGGAGTGAGAGTGATGGGGTCGCCCGCCCGCACGCCGAGGAGTTCGGCCACGTCGGATGCGATGACAGCCCTGCCCGGGCCCAGGTCGTTGAGGGAGCCGGTGGCGGTGTCGATGTACTTGCCGGTGGGCAGGGCGTCCGGATCCAGGTCCGACACCTCGAACCGGGTGCGGGACCCCCTGGGGCCAGCGGTGACCTCGAGGGTCCGGTAGCCGGTGACATGGGTGAGCTGCGGTGCGGCGGCGAACTGGCCCACGGCTGAGGAGTCCAGGCCCTTTCCGTTGGCCGCGACTTGGAAGTCGGCGGGGGCTCGGACGGCGTCGGTCCGTTCCAGGTAGCCGCTCAGACAGGCGAGGCAGACAAGGGCCCCGGAGACCAGGGCGACGCCGAGGGCGACGACCGCCGAGACGGCCGCGGCACGCCGCGGTGTGTCACCGACACCGCTGACAGCCAGCCTGCCGATGGTGCCCAACCGGCGCAGTGGCCATCCGGCCACCGCCAGGACGGGGCGGACCAGGAGCGGGCCCAGGGTGATCAGCGCCAGGAAGGCGAAGCCCGCAGAGGCGATGGTGACCAGCAGGGCGAAGTTGCGGTCGTAGTCCTCTTGGCCCGGCTGGGGCAGCTGATGCAGGAGCAGGGCGGCGAGCCCCGTGGCCGCGGTGGCGAGGAGAATTCCGGCGGTGAGGCGGGCGGTGCCGATACGGCGTTCGCCGGTGAGGGTGCCCGCGGTGCGCAGAGCCTGCAGCGGCGACACGCGGGCTGCCGACAGGGCGGGGGCGAGGACCGCGCCGACGGTGACAAGCACGGTGCCTGCGACCACCAGGATGGTCTGCGGCACGGGGAAGCCCGGTGCGGACAGTTTCTGTCCCGCCAGTAGACGGGCGGCCTGGGGGGCGAGGTGTCCGGCGCCCAGCGCCATCAGCACACCGATCGAGCCGGCGACCACACCTACCAGGGCGCCCTCGACGGCGAGTGCAGACACCAGCCGGCGCTGTGGGGCGCCGATGGCGCGCAGGAGCGCCAACTGCCGCAGCCGCTGCGCGAACACGATACGGAAGGTCGAGGTGGCGACCAGGGCCGCGGCCCCCACCGCCACGGCCAGGAACACCGAGACGAGCCGGAAGACCTCACGCAGGTCTCCTCCCACGGCCTCGTGTGCCTCCTCGGCCCGTACGGCGCCGCCGGACCTGAGCGACGCGTCGGAGTGCGCCGCGTCGAGCACGCCGCGCACCTGCTGGGACAAAGTGGTGTTCGGGATACCGTCCTTGGCGCGGATGTCCACGCGCTCATAGCCCGGCAGCTGCGCCAAGGGCCCGATGTGGGCGTCGGTGGTGTACCCGCCGGGCTGCTGCTCGGCGGTTGCGTTGCTCTCCACCACGCCGGTGACAATGACGGCGGCCTTGACGGTTTTTTCCGCGTTCTCACGGTTGGGGACGAGCAGGGTCGTACGGGTGCCGGGGGCGAGCGCGAGTTCTTCGGCGGCTCGGCGGTTGACCGCGATCTGGCCGGTGCGGTCGGGGTAGCTCCCCTCGACGAGCCGGACCTGGGACAGCGGCCCGGTGCCCGGGTCGGAGTGGAGCTCCAGCCAGCGTTCGAACGGACCGGCGATCGGCGCGCCGGAGTCCACGCGCCCGACGGCCTCCGCGACACCGGACAACGCGCGGATGCGCCGCAGAGCGGCACCGCTGATGTCGGGCGACGTGCCGTCGGCGGTGGCGACCAGACTCACGGCTTCGGGCGTGCCGCGGAAGCGGTCGAGGGTGGTGTTCGTGGTGATCTGCTGGGCCATGACGGTGGCGAAGACCACGAAGGCGGCCACCAGGACCGACATCCCGGTCGTCACCAGGCGGCCGGGCCGTTGGAGCAGTTCGGCCAGCTGCGATCCGAGGGCGCTCGCGCGCCAAGGGGTGTTCTCACGGCATGGGGAGTTCATCGGGCGGCCCTCCCCGCGGTCTGCAGAGCTCGCGTGAGATCGGCGCCGGCCGCCGCGTCGACGTCGTCGACGATGCGTCCGTCGGCCAGGACGAGCACGCGGTCGGCGCAGGCGGCGGCTCCCGGGTCATGAGTCACCATGACCACGCTCTGGCCGAGGTCGCGCACGGAGCGGCGCAGGAAGTCCAATATCTCTCCGCCCGACCGCGAGTCCAGGTTGCCGGTGGGCTCGTCGGCGAAGACCACGGCGGGCCGGGGCAGCAGGGCCCGGGCCAGCGCCACGCGCTGCTGCTGGCCGCCGGAGAGTTCGGCGGGCCGGTGGGACATCCGTTCGCCGATGCCGAGCACGCCGACGAGATGGTCGAGCAGGTCGCGGTCCAGGTGCCGGCGGGCCATGGTGACCGGCAGCACGATGTTCTCCAAAGCCGTCAGCTGGGGCAGCAGGTTGAACGACTGGAAGACGAAGCCGACCTTGTCCCGTCGTACGCGGGTCAGCTCCCGGTCGGACAGACCGGTCAACTCCGTCTCGTCCAGCACCACTTGACCCGAGGTGGCTGAGTCCAGCCCCGCCAGGCAGTGCATCAGTGTCGACTTGCCCGAGCCCGACGGGCCCGCGATGGCCGTGAACCGCGCGCGGGCGAAACCAACCGTCACTCCGTCCAGGGCCCTGATCCGTGCGGCACCCTGGCGGTAGGTCTTGACCAGTTCCACGGCGGCGACGATGCATTCGGTTGTATCCATGAGGTGAATTCCCCTTGCCGTGGCGCGTCAGGACGCGAGCGGCGGGAATGTGAGCGTGACCCGGGCGTCCGAGCAGTGGGCGTTGGCCTTGTCCGACAGTCGCCGCACTTCCTCTCCGGTCGGGACAGTTCCCTCGCCCTTCGCATGCAGGGCCGCCCACCCGTCGTAGACCGAGATGTTGGCGCCGAGGTACCCGTCATCGATCTGCGCCCTGCGCTGCCGCTCGTCCTTCTCCCACTTCGCGATGGCTGCCCTGTCGCTGGCGATCTTCTGCGCCGAGTCGACGAGTTGCTGCGCCAACACGCAGTCAGTCTTCGATGCCTGGCTAGGCCGGTTGTGCTCGTCCCACCAGACCTTGCCCGCTATCCCTGTACCCGTGAAAAGCAGCACCACCATCGCGGACAACAGAATTGCCTTGCTGTTTCGCATGGACATGGAAAGACTCACGACGACCTCCGAGAACTTCATTCCGAAGCTGTTTGCCGGCGTTTGCCGATCAGCTGTTGGTAATTCTCGGAGAACGGTCGTCGAGGCACATCGGTTCAGAACCTGATCTCCGCGCCGGTGAACTGCGACCGCAGTCGTAGTCCCACCTCCTGCCTCGTGCGGTCAGCTCGCGGGGGCCACGAGGCCCGAGTCGTAGGCGAAGATAACGGCCTGCACGCGGTCCCGCAGGCCCAGCTTGGTCAGGATCTTCCCGAAGTGGGTCTTCACGGTCGCCTCCGCGATGAACAGGCGAGCGGCGATTTCACTGTTGGACAGGCCCTCAGCGATCAGACCGAGGACCTCACGCTCGCGCAGGGTCAGCAGATCCAGCCGCTCGTCGTGGCGGGCCGAGGGCGCCAGCTTCCCCGCGAACCGGTCCAGGAGCCGGCGAGTGACGCGCGGGGCGACGACGGACTCACCGGCCGACACGACACGGATCGCCGTCACGACCTCCCCGGGCGGGGTGTTCTTCAGTAGGAAGCCGCTCGCCCCGGCCTGCAGCGCGGCGAAAGCGTCCTCGTCGGTGTCGAAGGTGGTGAGCACCAACACCCGTGGGGCGTCAGGAAGTCGACTCAGCCGCTGGGTCGCCTCGACGCCGTCCATGACGGGCATACGAATGTCCATGATGACAACGTCCGCCTCAGTACGGGCCAGCAACGCCAGGGCGTCCGCGCCGTTCTCCGCCTCGCCCACGACCTCGATGTCGCTCTGCGCGGCCAGCACCATCGCGAACCCGGCCCGGATCAGCGGCTGGTCGTCCACGACGACCACCCGTATCGGCCCGCCCATCTCACTCATCCCTTCGTCCTCAACGGAGGTTCCTGTACGGGAATCTCCGCGTCGACCTGCCATCCCGCGCCGAGGCGCGGCCCGGCGGAGAAGCTGCCGCCGGACACCTCCACACGCTCGCGCATGCCCACGAGCCCGTTCCCTCCGCTTGTGCCAGCCGCCGCTCTCGCAGAACCGGCCAGCTTGCCGGCCCCGTCGTCGACCACACTGATCAGTATCACGTCCTTGCAAAACCGCAGAGTGATGTCGACGCGTGCGCCGGGACCGGCATGCCGCAGCACATTGGTCAGGCACTCCTGGACGACCCGCAGCACGGTGAGTTGGTCCGCCGTCGACAGCCCGCCCCGTACACCCTCGACGACCAGGTCCACCTTCAGTCCCGCAGCACGGGCCCGCTCGGCCACCGTCTCCAAGTCGTCCATCGAGACCCGCAGGCGACCGGTCTCCGTGTCCGGGTCCTCGATCACGCCGGAGACCTTACGGCCGCTGCGCAGCACCCGCACGATCCGGTGCATGTCCGCCAGCGCGTCCCGACCGGTGTCGCCGATCACCTTCAGGGCCGAAACCGCCTTTCCCGGATCGGACTTGAGGACGTACCCGGCCCCGTCGGCCTGCAGGATCATCACGGCCAGACTGTGCGCCACCACATCGTGCAGCTCCCGGGCGATCTCCGCGCGCTCCTCGGCCGCGGCGAGCCGCACGAGGTGCTCCCGTTCCCGTTCGGCCGTGGCGGCCCGTGCCTCCAGGCTCGCCACGTACAGCCGACGTGTCCGCAGCACCATGGCGGTCAGCCACAGGGCCGTACAGACACCGCCGAAGGCGACCAGGCTGAAAACGTCCCCTTCCGCGTCCCGCGCGCCGGGAAGACCAAACCCGGCCTCCACCCCCACGCCCAGCAGGACGACCGCACCCGCCGTCCAGATGTGCCACATCGCCCGGGCGTGGGTGACCACCGAGACCATGGCGACGAGCAGCGCCGCGTCGTACGCGGCCGGGGCGGAGGCAAGCATCGGATCCGGGTACTCCGCCAGCACGTACTGAACGAGTGCGAGCCCGGCGACCAGCCCCATGACCGCAAACGGCCGACGCCGGCGGAAGACCAGCGCCAGGGCCATCGCCCAGCCGATGAGCTGGTCGCACTCCTCGCCGTAACGAGAGGCCGCGAAGCCCACCAGCACCGCGATCGAAATGTCATACGCCGTGTGTATCCACGGCAGTACCTGTATGCGGCGCAACATGGCCAACAGGCTAAGACACCGCTCGGTGCCGCATTCGTCAACTTGACCCGGCCCTGAAGCTTCGGGCTTGGAGGTAGTGCCCAGCTGGCTGCTGGGATGGACTCCTCCGTCCAGACACCCCTATGGGGTGGCAGGGGCGCGTGACTCACGCCCCGCATTCCACACACTCGCCACGGGTGGCGATGTTGTGGGAAGCATTCCGGTCGGCGTGGGCAACGACCCCGCACCCCCGGCAGATGAAAAGTCCCCGGTCGACACGCTTTCGTTTGTCGACGTGGCCGCACTCGGCGCACATCTGCGACGTGTACGCGGGCGGGTGGACCGCGGAATATCGTTTTTCGCGACCCCGTGACTATAGCTCGGCATCCGCCTCGCGGTGCCCGGGACCGCTCACGCTGCGACGTACCGCGCCAGCCACGTTCATCCTCGACAACCGCCTCGACCGGCTCGGCAATGCCGCCGGAAAGATGACACTCGCTCGCCCTGTTCCATCTGGCGCAGACACCACCAGGCAACAGCCCGACGCAACCACTCCCGACGACAGATCGCCGACGAGCCCACCGGATAGATCACGAAACCAGACTGGAGTAAAGACCGCCGAAGCGGCGCGAATTGCCAAGTAAGACCGACCGGCAAATGGATCACTTTGGGCGGCGGTTGGTGGGTCGGCCATCCCAGCGGTAGCGGCTGCGTGCCTGCCAGATCAGCATGCGAAGTGTGACGAGGGTAGCGGCGAGGTAGAGGTAGTAGTCCACGACCCTGTCGTTTCTCTCGGTGCAGCGCCGAAGCTTGCCGTAGCCGTTCATCCACGAATGCGTGCGCTCGACGGGCCAGCGCCTGCTGGCCTGGATCGGGGCGGGTACACCCTTGCGGGCGGTCTCGGAAGTGAACCCCAACTCGGCTATCAACGCACGGAACTTGATGCTGTCGTAGCCCCGGTCGAGGTTGACGTTCACGGTGTCCGGCAGCATGCCGACCTGCTCCTGCGCGGCGTCCAGGGTCAGTCCGAGCAGTGGCGAGTCATGCCTATCGGCCCCCTCGGAGACGACCCCCAGCGGGACGCCGCGGGCGTCGCGGCGGAGCGCTTTAGACGTCATCTCATTTGGTGAGTCTGCGGTAGCAGATGAGGGTGCAGGCGATGCTGGTGAAGGCCAGGAAGTGCTCGGCTTTGCGCTCGTAGCGGCGGTGCAGTCGGCGGCATCCGGCGAG
>NZ_JBEXPK010000060.1:0-47340 GCF_040612015.1 Streptomyces sp. NPDC006476
AGAAGGCGCCCGACCAGGAGCACTTCCTGGGCGTGGAGCAGACCCGCGAGCTGTTCAAGAAGGCCTTCGCGGGCGGCAACCGGCGCAAGTGGCGTGTCGCTCCCGCGCTGCGGCCGTTCGGTCGTCGGACGGTCTTCGGTTCCCCGTCCGGGCCGGAAAACCAGTGGATTCAGGCCAGTTTCGCGAGCCGTGGGCACGGTCCGCCGGGCCCGCGAGCAGGACCTGGACGTCCGGTACCAACCGCCACACCGCTGTGTCGAGTACGACGACCTCGGCAGACCGGAGTCGGCGGAGGCGATGATCGCGGGTGGTCAGGACACCCTCGGACGCCTAGGCGCGATGGCGTTCGGCACGGTCCGTCGGCGCCGGTCCGGCCGAAAGGGCCGTAACCGTGGCCGAACATCCGGTGGTTGACCATTCGACATGACTGCGCCGGGTGACAGAGGGCATGGATCCCGTGAACGTGTTCGACAAGGAGGGGAACCGACATCGGCACGCGGGCGGGGGTCATGAAGAGGCAGGCACGAGGGGGCGGTCCCATGGCGATCGGGGCCTCCTCGGCTCGGACGGTGGAGGAAGAGACCGACGACGTGACGGAAGGGCCGCAGCCGTCCCAGCTGCGGCAGAGACTCGGGCGCGGGGATCTGAAGGCGGTGCCCGAGGCGCGCAGGGCACTGCGCGAGCTGCTACGGCAGTGGGGCAGGCCCGGACGCTCGGACGTGGCGGAACTGCTCACCAGCGAACTGGTCACCAACGCACTCGTCCACACCGACCACGACGCGGTCCTGACGGCCGTCGTGGGACCGCGGGGACTGCGGGTGGAGGTACGGGACTTCGTGGCCCGCAGGCCCAGGCCCTGCCCGGCGAACACCGGCGACGGTACCCACGGCAGGGGCCTGGTCCTGGTGCAGTCCCTCGCGGATGCATGGGGGGTACGGGCGCACGGGGTGGGGAAGGCGGTGTGGTTCGAACTCGACGCCGGCCCGGCCTGAACGGGAACGGGAAGGGGGCGTGGCCACCGGCCACGCCCCCTTCCCTATACCGGCTCCTGCGCCGGCCGGCTCAGCCGAACTGCTGCTCGAGGTCCTTGAGCTTGCGCTCCAGGGAGTCGAGGCGCGGGAGGGCCATTGTGTCGTCCTCCGCGGTGAGATCGACCGTGATCTGGTCGGAACCGCCCTTGCGGACGGGCTGCAGCGAGGGACGCTGGCGGACGGGCAGCGGCTCCGGGGCCGATATGGCAGGCTCCGCGGAGGTCTGGGTGCCTGCCCGCTCCAGGGCCTGCGGCTCCGGTCGGCCGCCGCGGCCGATGATCCCGCGGTGGCCGCGGCTGATCGCCTTGAGCTGGGCGCGCTCCAGCCGGTCCGCCTCACGGCGGCGCAGCCGGTTGGCCTCCTCCTGCCGCTTGTCCTCACGGACCTCCTCGACCGCCTCGTCCAGGCTGCGCACGTTCTCCAGCAGCATCAGCGACCAGGCCCTGTAGGTCTCGCGGGGAGCCCGCAGCCAGCGCACCATACGGATCTGCGGCAGCGGACGCGGCACCAGACCCTGCTCACGCAGGGCGGCCCGGCGGGTCTGCTTCAGCGCGCGGTCGAACAGCACCGCCGCCGAGAGCGACATGCCGGCGAAGAACTGCGGCGCGCCCGCGTGGTCGACCCCTCGGGGCGCGTGCACCCAGTTGAACCAGGCAGAGGCGCCCGCGAAGGTCCACACCAGTATCCGGGAGCCGAGAGCGGCGTCACCGTGGGAGGCCTCGCGCACCGCGAGCACGGAGCAGAACATGGCCGCGCCGTCCAGGCCGAACGGCACCAGGTACTCCCAGCCTTCCGAGAGGCCGAGGTTCTGCTGGCCGAAGCCCACCAGTCCGTGGAAGGAGAGCGCGGCGGCGACCGCCGCACAGCAGAACAGGAGCACATAGGAGGCGGTGCCGTATATGGCCTCCTTGCGCCTGCGGCGCTCCTCGCTGCGCTCCCACGAGTCGTCCTTCGCGTGCTCCCCGCCGGACCGCTTGCTGCGCGCGAGCACCGCCACCGCCGCCAGCATGCCCAGGAGCAGTACGGCGCCCGGAAGCAGCCAGTTCAGCGATATGTCGGTCAGTCTCATCTAGGGGTCCCTTGCATTGGGATAGGGCGTAACGCCCGCCATAGTGGCCCAATCCCACGGGCCCTCAGGGGGTTTCGGGGCAAGAGGCCGCCAAGGAATTGCAAGGGGGGTGCCAGGGCAGCTTTCTGCTCGAACTGCCGCTTGAGGGGCGGGAGTTGAGTTCGAATAAGACTACCCGTACGGGTGGTTCCTCGGAAAGTTCCTGCGACAAGTGAGAAAGTTGTGAAGCAGCTGTAACCGAGCGGGCGGTCCCTTCGCGGGCGATCTTACGACATCGCCCCGCGCCGGTGTGCCTGAGGGGGGCTCAACTGGTGGTGGCAGCCAGCAGCTTGGTCACGCGGTCGGCGTCGCGGGTGCGCGGGCAGGTCGCGCAGGTGTCCTCGGGGCGCACGGTGTAGAACATGCAGCAGCTCACCCGGTCCCTGGTCGGCAGCGACTCGCCGTCCGGACCGGTCAGTTCGCGGAAGGCCGCCGAGCCGACGTACGGCAGGGTCGCGCCGGGCAGCAGCGCCTCCAACTCCCGTCTGGCCCGAACCTGTTCACCGAGCAGATGCGCGATGTACCAGAGCCCTTCCACCAGCTCGTCGGTCGCCGTGCCCCACAGGGCGCGTCCACGCCGCCGCATCCGCGGCCCGAATGCGGCCAGCACGGGCGCGAGGTGCTCGGCCACCGCGGCCCGCACCTCCGCCCGCAGCGCCTCCTCGTCGGCGACGACCCGGGCGCCGGGCAGCGCGGCCGCCGGATCGCCGGGCAGACAGGCGAAGCCGGCCGGGCGCACGGCCAGCCGGCCCAGGGAGAGACCGGGGGCCGTGCGGTTGTAGGCGACCTCCTCCACCGGGAGGCGGGGGACCCGGCGGTGCAGGAACCACGGCACCGTGATCAGGAGGCAGGCGGGCCACGCGTACCGGTGCAGCCCGAAACTCGCGACGACGTCCGGGCGCGCCCGCTGTCCGTGGTCGCGCAGCACCTGTGCGTCGTCCTGGGCTAGAAACGCGTCGAGACGGGCGCCGCCCTCCACCAGTGAGGCGGTGGTCACCCAGCCGCCGCCCTTGGGCACCGGCTCCCCGGCGGAGAGCTCCCTGACGTCCAGTCCCGGGAACGCCTTGGTCAGACGGGCGTAGGCGTCATGGAAGGCCGAGCGGGCAGAGGGCATGCGGAGACCGCCGATCAGGGACGACTGAAAGGTAAGGCTTACCTTACCTGGAGTAGATCGGATTTGAACTGACGGCTTGTGCGCTTATGGTGCTTGACGGACGAGTAACAACCCGTCGTAATGGCCCCAAGTACCGACACGTCCCGAGGAGGACCCGTGAGGCAGCACGCGCAGGGCTCCACGGGGACGGGAACACCGCAGATCCGTACGGCCGCCACCGCGCCCCGCGTGCCGCAGCAGCCTGTGGCGGCGGACGTGGACCGGGAGCGGGGCGTCGCCCCCGACGGCACACGCGGCGAGCACATCCACAGCGAGCAGCCGATCCCGCGCCCCCGGCTGGTCCAGCGGGCCTCCGTGCGCGGACAGATCCTTGACGCGCTGCGCACCGCGCTGGTCACCGGCGAGCTCACGCCGGGGGAGGTGTACTCGGCGCCGGCGCTGGGCGAGCGCTTCGGTGTCTCCGCGACGCCCGTGCGGGAGGCCATGCAGCAGCTGGCCCTGGAGGGCGCCGTCGAGGTCGTCCCCAACCGGGGCTTCCGGGTCGTCGAACGCGGCACCCGGGAACTCGCCGAACTGGCCGAGATCCGCGCGCTGATCGAGGTTCCGGTGATGCTCCGGCTGGCCCGCACGGTCCCCGTGGAACGCTGGGCGGACCTGCGGCCCCTCGCCGAGGCGACGGTCCGGGCCGCGTCCCTGGGCTGCCGGGCCACCTACGCCGAGGCCGACCGCGCCTTCCACCGGGCGGTGCTGTCCCTCGGCGGCAACGCACAGCTCGTCCAGATCGCCGACGACCTGCACCGCCGGGCCCAGTGGCCGCTGGTGGGCGGACGGGCCTCGGCCGGGAACGCCGACCTGATCGCAGACGCGGCCGACCACACCGTGCTGCTGGACGCGCTGATCGCGCGGGACGTCGATGTCGTCCGGGTGCTGGTGGGCCGGCACTTCGCGGGCCTGGTGTGAAGGGTCCGTGCGAGGGCCCGCCGACAAGGCCCTCGGACGCACTCCCCGTGGGGCGGATCAGTTCCCGTCGCCCGAGCCCGTTTCCGTCGTCGAGATCGCGGACGCGGCCGACCACACCGTGCCGGTGGACGCGCTGATCGCGCGGGACGTCGATGTCGTCCGGGTGCTGGTGGGCCGGCACTTCGCGGGCCTGGTGTGAAGGGTCTGTGCGAGTGCCCCGCCGACAGGGTCCGTGCGAGGGCCCCGCCGACAAGGCCCTCGCACGGTCCCGCCTGTGGACGGGTCAGTTCCCGTCGCCCGAGCCCGTCTCCGTCTTGGAGTAGCCGCCGGTCCAGGCCGCCTTCGCGCCCGAGTCCCCGATGCGGTAGACGTCGACGACGGCGCCCGCGGCGACGACGACGCTCAGCACGCCGGCCGCGACGCGGATCACGGACGCGGACCGGGTGCCGGCCCGCTCGGCGGACGTCCGGCGGGTCGTCCACCACACGGCCGCCGCCAGCACGAACAGACCCAGCGCCCAGGGCAGCAGCCCGTCGCCGAGTTCGGTGTGCCGGCGTATCAGCGCGCTGCTGGTCACATGTCGCTCCAGCCACTCGCCGGCCTGCGTGGTCAGCGGCACGCTCACCAGCGTCACGAACGCCAGCACCGGCAGGACCACGCCCATCCGGCGCGCGGCTTTCGGCCACACGGCACAGACCACCAGGGCCAGCGCGGTCAGCGGGACGAGTACGACGACGAAATGGACCAACAGGACATGCGCGGGCAGACCGTTGACGAGGCTCATCGGGTTTCCTCTGAAGAGGGGGATGGGGGCCGCAGCCTGCCACAGCAACCTCTCAGGTTCCTCTGAGCACTCCCTGAACGGCCCCGGACGTCTCAGGCCGTCGCCGCCGGCGGCGTCAACTGCCGCGCCAGCCAGGTAGGCACCCCGCCCAGCAGCCGGAACAGCCGCCGCGCCTCCTCGCGCAGCCGGGAGGCCTCCGGTTCCGCCTCCGCGTCGGCCAGCGACGCCAGCGCCGGGGCCGTACCGACCAGGTAGCCCAACTCCTCGCGGATCCGCAGGGATTCCGCGAACCCGTGCCGTGCCTCGGCCACCTCGCCCTCCCGCAGGGCGAGACCGGCGAGATGGCGCCAGGTGGAGGACAGCAGCAGCGGGTCGGAATGGGCGGTGGCGGCGGCATGGGCGCGACGGTAGGCGGCCCGCGCTGCCTGGGGGGAGCGGGTGAGGTTCTCGGCGAGCAGCCCCCGCCGGAAGTCCAGCAGCGCCCGCCCCACGGCCCCCGGGGGGATCAGCGCCGCCGCCCGTCCCAGCGCGGCCCGTGCCTCGTCGGCCCGGTCGCGCACTGAGTGCAGGGTCGCCGCGTACGCCAAGTACCCGCGTTCACAAGCGGCCGCGCCGCGCTCCTCGTCGGTGTGGGCCAGCGCCTCCGCCGTCCGCAGCGCGTCCTCGGCCTCGTCCCACCCCTGCTCCGTGTACAGGCACTTCTCCACGAGCAGCGCGGTCCGCTGCAGCGCCGAGGCGGCGGTGACCGGGTCCAGCAGCGCCGCCGCGTCGGTCCAGCAGGCCCGTGAGCGCAGCCGCCACACCGCGGTCTGGACGGGATCGTCCCCTGCGGAAGTTCCGGTACCAGACATGGCGGTATGCGCCACGTTGCCCTCCCCGAGCACGCCATCGAGCTTTGAGTGGTGGCCGCATCTCAGCACGGATTCCGTGGCGGGGCCAAGGGGGCGGGTGAAGGATTTCACAAAGTCGTGGGACTCCGGCGGCACTTGGTGCCACGCCGGCCCGCCGACCGGCGGGCTCAGCTCATCCGCAACGCCAGGAAGAAATCGAGCTTGTCATCCAGCCGGGACAGGTCCCGGCCCGTCAACTGCTCGATTCGGCCCACGCGATAGCGCAGTGTGTTGACGTGCAGGTGCAGCCGGGTCGCGCAGCGCGTCCACGAACCGTCGCAGTCCAGGAAGGCCTCAAGGGTCGGGATCAGCTCGGCGCGGTGGCGGCGGTCGTAGTCGCGCAGCGGGTCCAGCAGCCGCGCGGTGAAGGCGCGGCGGACGTCGTCCGGGACGAAGGGGAGCAGCAGGACGTGGGAGGCGAGTTCCTGGTGGCCGGCCGCGCAGACGCGGCCCGGGCGGGCGGCCGCCACCCGGCGGGCGTGCCGGGCCTCCTCCAGGGCGCCGCGCAGCCCCTCCGCCGAGTGCACGGCCGCGCTGACACCGAGGGTGACCTGGCCGTCGTCGTCGAGACCGGCCGACAGCGGGTCGCGCACGGACTCCAGCAGCGCCTCGGCGAGGATCCCGGACTCCGAACCGTCGTGCTCGGCGGAGACCGCCGGGAGCGGGACGAGGGCGACGGCCTCGTCCCCGGTGTGCGCGACGGCGATCCGGTCCGAGGGCTCGGGCCCGGTGGCCAGCGGGTCGACCAGGATCTCCTCCAGCAGCGACTGCGCGACCGGACCCGCCTCGATGCCCGCGCCGGCCCAGTCGACGCGGGCCACGACCACCTGCCAGTGCGGGGCGGCCCCCAGGCCGGGCAGCAGCACCGGAGCGGCCACCCGCAGTCGGGCGGCGATCTCCGCCGGCGCGGCCCCCGTCTGCACCAGCTCCAGCACCTCCTGGGCGAGCCGGCGCCGTACCGTGCGCACCGCGTCCCGGCGGTCCCGCTCGACCGAGATGAGTTGGGTGACACCCTGCAGCAGGTCCAGCCGCTCGGCGGGCCAGTCGCCCGCGTCCGCCTCGACGGCCAGCAGCCAGTCCGACAGCACCGACTCGCGCACGTCCCGCGAGGCCTGCGGCGAGCGTCCCGGGCCGGCGACGGCCGGGCGGTGGCCCGAAGCGCGGATCGGGAAGAGGCTGTACGTCGCCGGGCCCAGCGTCACCCGGTGCGGCCCCCGGCGTCCGGTGCGGGCGGCGGCAAGATGCTCGGCGGCGAGCTTGGCGCACAGGTCGGCGGGCAGCCCCGGCCCCGCGAGCTTCGGACCGGCGATCAGCCGTCCGGTGGGGGAGAGCACCCAGGCCCTGAGGTCCAGGTCGGAGCCGAGCAGGTCCAGCACCACGTCCGGGCCGCCGCCCGCCGGGCCCGAGGTCATCATCCGCCGGTGCCGGTCCACCACGGCTGCCAGATCACCCGCGCGCTCGCCGGAGACCTGCCGGACGACATGCTCGGTGATCGTCGCGAACGCCACCGACTCGTGCACCGCGAACAACGGCAGCCGGTGCCGGGCGCAGGCCACCACCAGGTCCTCGGGGACGTCCCCGAGCTCCGCCTCGCCGGCCGCCAGCGCGGCCACCCCGGCCTGCACCAGGATCCGTACGAACGGCTCCGAGTCGTCCCCGTCCCGGCGCCAGGCCAGGCCGGTGAGCACCAGCTCACCGCCCGAGAGGTAGCGGCTGGGATCGCGCAGGTCGGTGGTCATCACGCCGCGGACGGTCCGGTCCAGCTCGTCCTCGCCGCCGAGTAGCCTGAGGCCCAGCGCGTCGGTGTCCAGCAGTGCGCGCAGCCGCATTCTCGTCGCCGCCGTTCTTTGTCTCGAAATCTACGATGAACCGTGAGGGTGGTCGGGGAGAGGGACCCGCCGGACGGTGCGGGAGCCGCACGCTTCGACTGCCTGGCTGTTTCCTGCGTTTCTACAGGAAAACAGGGAGGTGACCGATGACCTCCGTTCATACGAATCTACAAGATGCCCGGCCTGGCCAGCCAACTCCTTCATGGTTTCCGTGACTGACCCGGCTGGAGCACGGCGCTGTGTACTGACTCCACTCCGCGTGAACAGCACATGAACGAGCCGAGCCCGCCGCACCGGATCTGGCTCGATCCGTACCACCCCCGAGACGAAGAAGAGAGCCGGTCATGGACTTCCTTCGCCCCGCCAGCTGGGAGGAGGCGCTCGCCGCGAAGGCCGAGCACCCCACCGCTGTGCCCATTGCGGGCGGCACCGACGTGATGGTCGAGATCAACTTCGACCACCGGCGGCCCGAGTACCTGCTCGACCTCAACCGCGTCGGCGACCTCTACGAGTGGGAGGTCGGCGAGGACAGCGTGCGGCTCGGCGCCTCGGTCCCCTACACCACGATCATGGAGCGGCTGCGCGTCGAGCTGCCGGGCCTCGCCCTCGCCTCGCACACGGTCGCCTCCCCGCAGATCCGCAACCGCGGCGGCGTCGGCGGCAACCTCGGCACCGCCTCCCCGGCCGGCGACGCCCACCCCGCCCTGCTCGCGGCGGGCGCCGAGGTCGAGGTGGAGTCGGTGCGCGGCAGCCGCCGTATCCCGATCGACGCCTTCTACACGGGCGTCAAGCGCAACGCGCTCGCCGCCGACGAGCTCATCAAGTACGTGCACATCGACAAGGCCGACGGCCCCCAGCAGTTCTCCAAGGTCGGTACCCGCAACGCCATGGTCATCGCCGTGTGCGCCTTCGGGCTCGCGCTGCACCCCTCGACGCGCACCGTCCGCACCGGCATCGGATCGGCCGCCCCGACACCCGTCAGGGCGAAGGCCGCGGAGGAATTCCTGAACGCGGCCCTCGAGGAGGGCGGCTTCTGGGACAACGGAAAGATCATCACCCCGTCGGTCGCCAAGCAGTTCGCCGACCTGTGCTCCGGCGCCTGCAACCCGATCGACGACGTCCGGGGCACGGCGAGCTACCGCCGGCACGCGGTGGGCGTCATGGCCCGCCGCACGCTGACCTGGGCCTGGGAGTCCTACCGCGGCACCGCCGCCCGCTCGGAGGGAGTCGCCTGATGCGCGTCAACTTCACTGTCAACGGACGTCCACAGGAGGCCGACGACGTGTGGGAGGGCGAGTCCCTGCTGTACGTGCTGCGGGAGCGGCTGGGCCTGCCGGGCTCCAAGAACGCCTGCGAGCAGGGCGAGTGCGGGTCCTGCACGGTGCGCCTCGACGGCGTGCCGGTGTGTTCCTGCCTGGTCGCGGCCGGACAGGTCGAGGGCCGTGACGTGGTGACCGTCGAGGGGCTCGCGGACCACGCCAGGCAGCGCTCCCGCGGCGACGCGTGCGGCACCACCCTGGACGAGGCCAAGCGCTGGCAGGCGACGGGCAGCGACTCGCACACCGGCGAGGGCACCGAACTGGCCCCCATCCAGCAGGCCTTCATCGACGCGGGCGCCGTCCAGTGCGGCTTCTGCACGCCCGGCCTGCTGGTCGCCGCCGACGAGATGCTGGAGCGCAACCCCAACCCGACCGACGCGGACATCCGCGAGGCGCTGTCGGGCAACCTGTGCCGCTGCACGGGCTACGAGACGATCATGGACGCGGTCCGTCTGGCGGCCGCCCGGCAGCAAGAGGCGGTCTGACGATGCCGACCAACGGCGCTCCCACCAAGATCACTCAGGGATCCCGGACCAAGGGCGGCATCGGCGAGTCCACGCTCCGCCCGGACGGCACCCTCAAGGTCACCGGCGAGTTCGCGTACTCGTCCGACATGTGGCACGAGGACATGCTCTGGGGCCAGATCCTCCGCTCGACCGTCGCCCACGCGGAGATCGTCTCGATCGACACGAGCGAGGCACTGAAGACCCCCGGCGTCTACGCCGTCATGACGTACGACGACCTGCCGACCGACGTGAAGAACTACGGCCTGGAGATCCAGGACACCCCGGTCCTCGCGCACGGAAAGGTCCGCCACCACGGCGAACCGGTCGCCATCGTCGCCGCCGACCACCCCGAGACGGCCCGCCGGGCCGCCGCCAAGATCAGGGTCGAGTACCGCGAGCTGCCCGTCATCACCGACGAGGCCTCCGCGACCGCGCCCGACGCGATCCTGGTCCACGAGGGCCGCACCGACCACCACATCGGCCATGTCCCGCACCCCAACATCGTCCACCGCCAGCCGATCATCCGCGGCGACGCCACCGAGGCCGCGAAAAGGGCCGATGTCATCGTCAAGGGCGAGTACTACTTCGGCATGCAGGACCAGGCCTTCCTCGGCCCCGAGTCCGGACTCGCGGTGCCCGAGGAGGACGGCGGCGTCCATCTCTACATCGCCACCCAGTGGCTGCACAGCGACCTGCGCCAGATCGCGCCCGTCCTCGGCCTGCCCGAGGAGAAGGTGCGGATGACGCTGGCCGGCGTCGGCGGCGCGTTCGGCGGCCGGGAGGATCTGTCGATGCAGATCCACGCCTGTCTGCTCGCCCTGCGCACGGGCAAACCCGTCAAGATCGTCTACAACCGCTTCGAGTCCTTCTTCGGCCACGTCCACCGCCACCCGGCCCGCCTCTTCTACGAGCACGGGGCCACCCGCGACGGCAGGCTGACCCACGTCAAGTGCCGGATCGTCCTGGACGGCGGCGCGTACGCCTCCGCCTCTCCCGCGGTCGTCGGCAACGCCTCCTCGCTCGGCATCGGCCCCTACAAGGTGGACGACGTCGAGATCGAGGCCATCGCCCTCTACACCAACAACCCGCCCTGCGGGGCCATGCGGGGCTTCGGCGCGGTCCAGGCGTGCTTCGCCTACGAGGCGCAGATGGACAAGGTCGCGAAGGAACTCGGCATGGACCCGGTGGAGTTCCGGCAGCTCAACGCCATGGAGCAGGGCACGCTCATGCCGACGGGCCAGCCCGTCGACTCGCCCGCCCCGGTGGCCGAACTCCTGCGCCGCGTCAAGGCGATGCCGCTGCCCCCCGAGCGTCAGTGGGAGTCCAGCGAGGGCGCGGACGTACGGCAACTGCCGGGCGGCCTGTCCAACACCACGCACGGCGAGGGAGTCGTGCGCGGCATCGGGTACGCGGTCGGCATCAAGAACGTCGGCTTCTCCGAGGGCTTCGACGACTACTCCACCGCCAAGGTGCGCATGGAGGTCGTGGGCGGCGAGCCCGTCGCCACCGTGCACACCGCGATGGCGGAGGTCGGCCAGGGCGGCGTCACCGTCCACGCGCAGATCGCCCGCACCGAGCTGGGCGTCGCGCAGGTGACGATCCACCCGGCCAACACGGAGGTGGGCTCGGCCGGTTCGACCTCGGCCTCCCGGCAGACGTACGTCACCGGCGGCGCCGTCCGGAACTCCTGCGAGCTGGTCCGGGAGAGGGTCCTGGACATCGGCCGCCGCAAGTTCGGCACGTACCACCCCGCCTGGGCGACGGCGGAGCTGCTGCTGGAGGGCGGCAAGGTCGTCACCGACGGCGGCGAGGTTCTCGCCGACCTGGTGGACGTGCTCGAGGACGAGGCCGTCGAGGTCGAGGCCGAGTGGCGGCACCGCCCCACCGTCCCCTTCGACCTGCGCACCGGCCAGGGCAACGGCCATGTCCAGTACTCCTTCGCCGCCCACCGGGCCGTCGTCGAGGTCGACACCGAGCTCGGCCTGGTCAAGGTGATCGAGCTGGCCTGCGCCCAGGACGTCGGCAAGGCGCTCAACCCCCTCTCCGTGGTCGGCCAGATCCAGGGCGGCACGCTCCAGGGCATGGGCATCGCGGTGATGGAGGAGATCATGGTCGATCCCAAGACCGCGAAGGTCAGGAACCCCTCCTTCACGGACTACCTGCTGCCGACCATCCTGGACACGCCGATCATGCCGGTCGACGTCCTCGAACTCGCCGACGACCACGCCCCGTACGGGCTGCGGGGCGCCGGCGAGGCACCCACCCTGTCCTCGACCCCGGCCGTCCTCGCGGCGATCCGCGCCGCGACCGGCCGGGAGCTGAACAGGACGCCGGTACGGCCCGAACACCTCACGTGCCAGGTGTAACCACGTCCCTCCGGGCGGCACGGGGAGCGTCACACTTCGACGTGCCGTCCGGAGCAGCCAGTTCGTTCGTCTCGGGCCGTCCCCCGGGTCGTGCGGCCGAAGCACCATCCCAAATCCCGTGAGCCGCAGGGTCGGTTCACACGGGTGCCCCTTTGAACCTTGGGAGTAGGCCCACATGACCCAGCAGTCCCTTCAGCCGCAGACCGTCCCCGAGGAGGCGGGCGCGGGAACCCGCGTCCCCGCCGGACGGTCGTGGCTCGACCGGTACTTCCACATATCCCGGCGGGGATCCAGCGTCGCCCGTGAGGTCCGCGGAGGCGTCACCACCTTCATGGCGATGGCGTACATCCTGCTGCTCAACCCCCTGATCCTGTCCGGCAAGGACGCGGCCGGGGACACCCTCGGCCAGAAGGCCCTAATCACGGCGACCGCGTTCGCCGCGGCCTTCACCACGCTGCTGATGGGCTTCGTCGGCAAGGTCCCGCTCGCGCTCGCCGCCGGCCTGTCCGTCTCCGGCGTGCTGTCCTCGCAGGTCGCCCCGCAGATGACCTGGCCGCAGGCGATGGGCATGTGCGTGCTGTACGGCGTCGTCATCATGCTGCTGGTCGTCACCGGGCTGCGCGAGATGATCATGAACGCGATCCCGCTCGCGCTCAAGCACGGCATCACCATGGGCATCGGCCTGTTCATCGCCCTCATCGGCTTCTACAAGTCCGGCTTCGTCCACCAGGGCAGGGCCACCCCGGTCACCCTCGGCCCCGCGGGCGAACTCGCGGGCTGGCCGGTGCTGTTGTTCGCCGGCACCCTGCTGCTGATCTTCATGCTGCAGGCCCGCAACATCCCCGGCGCCATCCTCATCGGCATCGTCAGCGGCACGATCGTCGCCGCTGTCCTCAACGCCGCCGGTGTGATCGACCCCCGGCAGTGGGCGAACGGCGCCCCCGAACTGCACGGCAGCGCGGTCTCCATGCCCGACTTCTCGCTCTTCGGACACGTCGAGTTCGGCGGCTGGGGCAAGGTCGGCGCGATGACGGTCGGCATGATCGTCTTCACCCTTGTGCTGGCCGGGTTCTTCGACGCCATGGCCACCATCATCGGAGTCGGCACCGAGGCCGGACTGGCCGACGCCAAGGGCCGGATGCCGGGTCTGTCCAAGGCGCTGTTCATCGACGGTGCGGGCGGTGCGATCGGCGGTGTCGCGGGCGGCAGCGGGCAGACGGTGTTCATCGAGTCGGCCACCGGCGTCGGCGAGGGCGCCCGTACCGGATTCGCCTCGGTCGTCACCGGACTGTTCTTCGCGGCCTGTCTGTTCTTCACCCCGCTCACCGCGATCGTGCCGCAGGAGGTGGCGTCCGCAGCCCTGGTCGTCATCGGCTCGATGATGCTGATGAACGCCCGGCACGTGGACTGGGGCGACCGCGCCACGGCGATCCCGGTCTTCCTCACCGTCGTCGTGATGCCGTTCACCTACAGCATCACCGCGGGTGTCTCCGCCGGCGTCATCTCCTACGTCGCCATCAAGGCCGCCCAGGGCAAGGCGCGCGAGATCGGCGCCTTCATGTGGGGCCTCGCGGTGATCTTCCTGGTCTACTTCGCCCTCAACCCCGTCGAGAGCTGGCTGGGCGTGCACTAGCCGCCCGCCGGCCCTTCCCACCAACCCCGTTAGGAGACCGACAGATGCTGGACATCGCCGAGGAGCTCAACCGGTGGGTCGAGCAGGGACGTGACCTCGCCGTGGCCACCGTGGTGGCCGTCGGCGGCAGCGCACCCCGCCTGCCGGGCGCCGCCCTCGCGGTGGACGCCGACGGCACGGCGATCGGGTCGGTCTCCGGCGGCTGCGTGGAGGGCGCCGTGTACGAGCTGTGCGAGCAGGCGCTGCGGGACGGCGAAACCGTCCTGGAGCGCTTCGGATACAGCGACGACGACGCCTTCGCCGTCGGCCTGACCTGCGGCAGCGTCATCGACATCCTGGTCACCCCGGTACGGGCCGACGACCCGGCCCGTCCGGTGGTGGCGTCCGCGCTGGCCGCCGCCGCCCGGGGAGAGGCGGCGGCGCTGGCACGGATCGTGTCCGGCCCGGCCGAACTCCTGGGCCGCGCGCTCCTCGTCCGCTCCGACGGCCCCCACGAGGGCGGGTTCGGCGCCCATCCCGAGCTGGACCGGACCGTCGTCGCCGAGGCGTCGGCCTTCCTGGACGCGGGCCGCACCGGCACCCTGGAGATCGGGGAGCAGGGCTCTCGTTGCGGAGCACCGCTCACGGTTCTCATCGAGTCCTCCGTCCCCCCACCCCGGATGATCGTCTTCGGCGCGATCGACTTCGCGTCGGCGCTGGTCCGGATCGGCAAGTTCCTCGGCTACCACGTGACGGTGTGCGACGCCCGCCCGGTGTTCGCCACCCGCACCCGTTTCCCCGAGGCCGACGAGATCGTCGTCGAGTGGCCCCACGTCTACCTGGAGCGGACGGCCGTGGACGGCCGTACCGTGTTGTGCGTCCTCACCCACGACGCCAAGTTCGACGTACCGCTGCTCCGACTCGCGCTGCGGCTGCCGGTGGCGTACGTCGGCGCCATGGGCTCGCGCCGCACCCATCTGGACCGCAACCGCCGGCTGCGCGAAGTGGGCGTGAGCGAAGTGGAGTTGGCGCGGCTGCGCTCGCCCATCGGGCTGGACCTCGGCGCCCGCACCCCCGAGGAGACGGCCCTGTCCATCGCCTCCGAGATCGTCGCCGACCGGCGCGGCGGCAGCGGCGTCTCCCTCACCGGCGCGCACACGCCGATCCACCACGACCCGGCGTCCCTGTCGGCGCGGCGGATCGGGTCGGTGGCCTGAGCGGCGGGGGCGTCAGTCCGAGGCCTTGGTCGGGGCGGGTGTCGGGGCCACCGTGCCGGGGGCCGACGGGGCGGGGTTCTTGGACGGCAGCCGGGTGGGCCGGTCCGGCCGCACCGAGAAGGCCGTGTCGCCCGCGACGGCCACCAGGGCGTCCTTGACGAGGAGCACGTACGGGGTGGTCTCACCGGCCGACTCGCCGGGATCGGCGAGCGCGGAGGTGCGCCAGCGCACCGCGCCCGTCGCGCTGTTCAGGGCCAGCACACGGCCGTACTCGTTGACGAGGTACAGGGTGGTGAACTTCGTGGACACCACCGGGGCCGACAGGTTCTCCACGTCCGTCGTCGCCTGCCACAGCCGCTTGCCGTCGGAGCCGCGCACGGCGGTGACCGTGCCGTCCGGCCGCACGAACCAGACGACGCCCTTGAGCAGGGTGGCGGTGCCGCGCGGGGTGCCCGGCAGCGGGGCGCGTGTGACGGCGCCGGTGCGCGGGTTCACCCGTAGCAGGGCGGAGTACGGCTGGTCGTCGCCGGCGGCGGCGAACTGCTGGTCCGCCAGCTTCGGGAGCAGGAACAGCAGTTGGCCGTCCACGGTGCCCATCGGCCGGGCGCCCGTGGGCAGGGTGGCGATCTCGGCGGCGGTGCCGTCGTCCGGGTCGAGCCGCAGCAGCGCTACCTCGTCCGTGCCGGGATCGTCCACCGGAGTGCACACGCCGTAGGGGGCGCCGTCGAGGACGGTCGGCGTGCAGGCGTTCCCGCTCGACGACTTCGCCGGTGCCGTCCACAGCTGCCGGCCCGTCGCGTCGTAGGCGACGAACGTGGTCCTGTTCCCGTCCATCGCGAGGACGCCCCGGTCGAACAGGACGGCCGGTTCCTCGTCGGCGACGGGGCGGGCCCACAGCTCCGCCCCGGTCCTCGCGTCCAGGACGGCGAGCCGACGGGTGCGGTAGGTGCCGGTCGGGTCGGGCTTGCGGTAGGTGTAGACGCGTCCGTCGCGTACGCCGACCGGGCGCGAGGTCTCCGGGTCGGTGCCCCGGCGCCAGTCGACCCGGCCGGAGGCGGCGTCGAGGCGGGTGACGGTGAAGCCGGTGCCGGCGCAGTACACGGCCGTCGAACCGCCCGCCACGCAGCCCGACTCGCTGAAGTCGATCGGGTCGCCCTGCTTGGCGGTGAGCAGGCTCGCCCGCCACGGCCTCCAGCCCGTGGGCAGACCCGCCACGGGATCACCGGCCGCGCTCGCCGAGCCGCCGCCGGCGGCTGCGGACGGATCAGCGGCCGGCCCGCCGCTCGCCGCCATGTGGGCCGCCGTGAGACCGACCACGGCGACGGCCATCGCCGTGCCGATCCCGATGAGGACACGCCGTACACGTCGGCCCCCGCCGGACGCCGACGGGGCGACGGTCGTGCCGTCGGGCCGGTTCGGCCGGGCGGTGCGGCTGTGGCGGCCGTGCGGCGCGGCGGTGGTGTCCGCGCCGGGCGCGGAGCGCGGGGCCGGGACGCCCGTGAGGTCGGGGAAGGGCGGCGGAGCCTCGGTGGGCAGGTCCAGCAACAGACTGTGCAGCTCGGCCAGTTGAGGGCGGGCCAGTGGGTCCTTGTCCAGGCAGCGGGCCGCGATGCCGCGCAGCGGTTCCGGGACGCCGTCCAGGTGCGGGGCCTCGTACATCACCTGATAGCCCGTCAGGTACGGGCTGCCGCCGTCGAAGGGGCGGTTGCCGGTGGCCGCGTACGCCAGCAGGGAACCGAGCGAGAACACGTCCGAGGCGGGGGTGACGTCCTTCGGCGAGGAGAACTGCTCCGGGGACATGAAGGGCGGGGTGCCGATGAGGCGGCCGGTGACGGTCAGGTCCTCGTTGTCGGCGGCGCGGGAGATGCCGAAGTCGATGACCCGGGGGCCGTCCTCGGCCATCAGGACGTTGCTCGGCTTGAGGTCGCGGTGCACGACACCGGCGCGGTGGATGTCCCGCAGCGCCTCCACCAGGCCCAGGGCCAGGGTGCGCAACCTGCGTCCGGTGAGGGGCCCTTCCTCGGCAACGATGTCGGAGAGTGTGCGGCCGGGCACGTAGAGCGTCGCCATCCACGGCTGTTCGGCCTCGGGGTCGGCGTCCACCACGGGCGCCGTGAACGCCCCGCTCACCCGCCGCGCCGCGGCGACCTCCTGCCGGAAGCGGGCGCGGAACTCCTCGTCCAGCGCGTACTGGGCGTGCACGACCTTGATCGCGACCTGCCGTCCGGAGGCGGACAGCCCCAGATGCACGACGCCCATCCCACCACTGCCGAGCCGGTCGACCAGTGTGTAGCCACCTATGGACGCGGCTTCCCCGGAACCCAACGGCATGCCCCGGCCACCTCCCCATCCCCGAACCCGTCCGACCCGACCACCCCCTCACCCTAGGCGGTCCTTCCGCCCCACCAACCACTCCCCGCGAAACCACCCTCGACAGCCCCGGCAACCCCGTTTCGCATCACAGAACACCGCAGACCCTCAGGCTCCAGGTCGTACCAACCGCCGTGTCCCCACCCGCCGATGAGCCGCGCGACATCCTCCTGGCTCAGCCCGAGGCGCCGCCGCGCGCTCGAAGTCGAGCCTCATCGCTCTCGGATCCGGCACCAGGTCCGTGTGCCGGTCCCGTGTCGCCGCCACGGCCGAGTCGGCCCGGTCGACGGCGAGGGTGTCGTGGCCGAGGCGGGCCAAGGTGGCCGCGTAGGTGCCGCGGCCGCAGCCGATGTCCAGGGCACTTGAACCGGCGTGCGGGAGCGCTGCTCTGACCAAGAGGTCTAGCTCATGGGCGGTTTCGCGGTGGAAGCCGTTGCCGGGGGCGAAGTGGCGTTCCCGGTCGGGCTGTTGCGGTGAGATCACGGCATGCGCAGGAGGCGGTTGGCCGCGCGGCCGAACATGGTGTGGGACGCGCGGTGGAGGAGGGGGTCCACGGGGCCGGGGAGCAGGGGGACCGTGAGTTCCTCGCGCCAGATGACGTGGCTGCGGCCGCCCGGGCCCGGGCGCACCTCGATCTCCGCCCAGCCCTTCACCACCCGGCCGCGTTTCTCCAGGCGGACCAGGCCGGGTTCCTCGTCCGTCGGCGGCTGCCAGACCGTGACCTCCATGCGGTCCTCGAAGGCGAGGGGACCGAGGCCGGTACGGGCGACGATCACCGTGCCCTCACGGGTCGGCGGCGCGGTGAGCACGATGACGCGGGTCAGGGGGACCACCTCGCCGTGCCGGGGCCACTCCGTGAGGCGGCGCCAGGCCTCGGGGAGGGGGAGCGGCGCGGTGCGTTCGAGGAGGATGTTGACCACGTGACGCATCGTAGGGAATCCGGGCTGCTCAGCGGGCTCTTCCGTGGCGCGTCACACACATGGCGCAGTGAAGGAGCGGCACCACGTGGCTGGAGCGCGGGACACCGCCGGCGGCGCCGGCAGGACGACCCCTACCGCATCCGCACACCCGTACGGCACCCTGAGAGCAGTCCCGCCGCCGCCCGGAAGGCGCCTCATGGACCGTCAACTACGCCCAGGACTAGACGAGTTGCAACGCGATCCATATCCGCACTACGAGCGGGCCCGGCGCGCCGACGGCCTGACCCACCTCGCCGAACTCGACGCCTGGCTGGTCGCCCGGGACGCCGACGTCCGCGAAGTCCTGCGCAGACCGGAGGACTTCTCCTCGGCCAACGCCCTCACCCCCGACGTGATGCCCTCGCCCGCCGCGTTCGCCGTCCTCGCCGGCGGCTTCGGCGGCCGGCCCGTGGTCGTCGGCACCGACGGCCCCCGGCACCAGGATCTGCGTGCCCCGATCGTGCGCGGCCTGTCGCCGGCCCGGGTGGCCGCCGTCCTGCCGTACGCCGCCGAGCGCGCCGCCGCCCTGGTCGACGGGTTCGTGAAGGACGGGCACGTCGAGCTGATGTCGGCGTACGCGCAGAGGCTTCCCGGCGAGGTCATCGGCCGGGTCGTCGGTCTCGACCCCGCCGACGTCCCCGGCGTCGTGCACGGCGGACACCGCGCCGAGGAACTGCTGTTCCGCCCGCTGGCCGAGGACGAGCAGATCGCGGCCGCCGAGGACGTGGTCGCGATGCAGCGCACCCTGGAGCGGTACGTCCGGGCCCGGCACACCGAGCCCCGCGACGACCTGTGCACAGAACTCGTCAGGTCCGTCGTCCCGGAAGGCGAACCGACCCTGGAGCACCGGCACGAACTCGTCGCCCATCTGCAGAACCTGCTGCTCGCCGGTCATCTGACCACGACCGCGCTCATCGGCAC
Organism: Streptomyces sp. NPDC006476; assembly: GCF_040612015.1. Lineage (NCBI taxonomy): Bacteria > Bacillati > Actinomycetota > Actinomycetes > Kitasatosporales > Streptomycetaceae > Streptomyces > Streptomyces sp. NPDC006476. Next base: position 18,987 of record NZ_JBEXPK010000060.1, read on the forward strand.
GACCGTCCTCCACCTGCTCCGCCACCCGGGTCAGTGGGAACTGCTGTGCGCCGAGCCCGAGAGGATCCCCGCCGCCGTCGAGGAGGCCGCCCGCCACGACAGCGCCCTGCAGGGCTTCCGCCGGATCACCACCCGCCCGCTCACCCTCGCCGGCACCGAACTCCCGGCCGGGGCCGCCCTGTTCGTCGCCTTCGGCGCCGCCAACCGGGACGCCGCCCGCCATCCGGACCCGGACACGTTCGACATCACCCGCCCTCCGGTGCGCCACCTCGCCTTCGGGCTCGGCGTGCACGGCTGCCCCGGCGCCCAGTTGGCCCGCGAGCAACTCAGGCTCACCCTGGAGGAGTTGACCCGCCGGCTGCCGGGCCTGCGGCTCGCGCGGGACCGTCCGGTCGTCATGCGGCCCACGATGATCCACCGCTCACCCCAGGCCCTGCACCTGACCTGGTGAGCGGGGGAGCGCCGCCGCCGGGGCTCTACACGGCGCGTATAGACGTCGTGCATAGTGGGTGATCGTAAGCCGGATCCAGGTATGCGAGCCCGCCACAGGGTTACTCGCGCCGACACGCAAGTGGCTGCGCGAGTGAGGAGCGACCCATGAGCGGAAACCCGTGGCGCCGGGCCCTGGTCACCGGTGGAGCCGGGTTCGTCGGCTCCCACCTGTGCGGCAGGCTGGTGGAGGCCGGCGGCGACGTCGTGTGCCTGGACAACCTCTGCACCGGATCACGCTCCAACGTGGCCGAACTCGAACAGCGGCCCGGCTTCCGCTTCGTGCGCGCCGACGCCACCGACCCCGCCGCCGTACGCGCCCTGCCCGGCCGCTTCGACCTCGTCCTGCACTTCGCCTGCCCCGCCTCGCCGGCCGACTACCTGCGGCTGCCGCTGGAGACCCTCGACGTCGGCAGCGGCGGCACCCGCAACGCACTGGAGCGCGCCCGCGCCGACGGGGCCCGGTTCGTCCTCGCCTCCACCTCCGAGGTGTACGGCGACCCGCTGGAGCATCCGCAGCACGAGGGGTACTGGGGCAACGTCAACCCCGTCGGCCCGCGCAGCGTCTACGACGAGTCCAAGCGGTTCGCCGAGGCCCTGGTCACCGCCCACCGCAAGGTGCACGGCACCGACACCGCCATCGTGCGGATCTTCAACACCTACGGCCCCCGGATGCGCACCGGCGACGGCCGCGCCGTCCCGGCCTTCGTCTCCCAGGCGCTGGACGGAGCTCCGCTCACCGTCGCCGGGGACGGCAGCCAGACCCGCTCCCTGTGCTACGTCGACGACACGGTCGACGGCGTGCTCGCGCTGGCCGCCTCCGGTGAGCGGGGGCCCGTCAACATCGGCGGCGGCGAGGAGATCACCATGCTCGACCTCGCCCGCCGGATCATCGACCTCACCCGTTCCGCCTCCCGCGTCCGGTTCGTCGAGCGCCCCGCCGACGACCCCGCCCGGCGCCACCCCGACACCCGGCTGGCCCGGGAACGCCTCGGCTGGCAGCCGAGGGTCGGTTGGGCCGAGGGGCTGGAGCGCACCATCGGCTGGTTCACCCGGGCCGTGGCGGCCTGACCGGGGCGACGGAGCGTCAACCGCCCTCGTACTAATAGTGAAAAATCCGCCTTTTGCAGGACAAGTTGGCTCCAAGTGTTTGAGTCAACTGTCCTACGGCACCCGCTCCCTCTGACGCCACCCGGCCCCCGTGACGGAGCACTCCCCATGCGCATCCTCGGCATCAACGCTTTGTTCCACGACCCGGCAGCAGCCCTCGTCGTCGACGGCCGCACGGTCGCCGCCGCCGAGGAGGAGCGATTCAGCCGCCGCAAGCACGGCAAGCGGCCACTGCCCTTCTCCGCGTGGGAACTGCCCGAGCAGTCCGCCCGCTGGTGCCTGGAGCAGGCGGGCCTCGGGCCCGAGGACCTCGACGCCGTCGCCTACTCCTTCGACCCGAAACTGGCGCGCCCCGCCGCTCAGATGGGCCTCGACGACCCCTGGGACCCGCTCCGGCTGGAGTACGCCCGCCGCGCCCCCGGTTTCCTCGCCGAGGCCCTGCCCGGACTCGATCCCGACCGGGTCGTCTTCGTCCCTCACCACGTCGCGCACGCCGCCTCCGCCGGGCCCGCCTCCCCGCACCCGGACAACGACGTGCTGGTCCTCGACGGCCGCGGCGAGTGCGCCTCCCACCTGGCCGGCCGCTACCGCGACGGCAAGCTCGACACCCTCGCCACCCAGGTCCTGCCCGACTCCCTCGGCCTGGTCTACGAGGAACTCACCGCACACCTCGGCTTCCTGCGCAGCAGCGACGAGTACAAGGTGATGGCCCTCGCCTCCTACGGCACCCCACGCTTCCTGCCCCAGCTCAGGCAGTCTGTCCACCCCACCGGCCACGGCGGCTTCCGCGCCCACGGCGTCGACTGGGGCTCGCTCGCCCCGCCCCGCGCCAAGGACGAGCCCTGGACCCGCGACCACGCCGACCTCGCCGCCAGCGCGCAGGCGGTGCTGGAGGAGGTCCTGCTGGAACTCGTGCACTGGCTGCACGGCGAGGCCGGCGGCGAGACGCTCACCATGGCGGGCGGGGTCGCCCTGAACTGCGTCGCCAACTCCAAGATCGCCGCGCGCGGCCCGTACCGGAACGTCTGGGTGCAGCCCGCCGCCGGCGACGCCGGGACCGCCCTCGGCGGCGCCCTGCACCTCGCGGCGAACGAGGGCGCCCCGCAGCCCATGCCCGGCCCCGCCCTCGGCCGCGGCTGGAGCGACGAGGAACTGTGCGCCTGGCTGGAGCAGGCCGCCGTACCCCACGAGCGACCCGATGACATCGCCGAGGCGGTCGCCGGGGAACTCGCCCGGGACGGCGTCGTCGCCTGGTTCCAGGGCCGCAGCGAGTACGGGCCGCGCGCCCTCGGACACCGCTCCCTGCTGGCCCACCCGGGCCGCGCCGAGAACCTCGAGCGCCTCAACCACGTCAAGGGCCGCGAGGAGTTCCGCCCGGTCGCCCCCATGGTCGCCGCCGACCGCGCCCACGAGCTGTTCGCCGGGCCGCTGCCGAGCCCGTACATGCTCTTCGTCCACGAGGTCGCGGCCGAGTGGCGCGAGCGGATCCCGGCCGTCGTGCACGTCGACGGCACCGCGCGCATCCAGACCGTCGACGAGCGCGACGACCCCCTCGTCGCGCGGATGCTGGCCGCCTTCGAACGGCGCACCGGGCTGCCCGTCGTCGTCAACACCAGCCTCAACACCGCCGGCCGGCCCATGGTCGACGACCCGCGCGACGCGCTGGAGTGCTTCGGCTCGGCGCCCGTGGACCTGCTGGCGCTCGGGCCGTTCGCGATCCGCCGCGGGAGGGCCTTCGGATGACCGAGTATGCCGTCGTGATCCCCACCCTCGTGCGGGACACCCTCGCCGACTGCCTCGCGGCCCTCGCCGCCGCCACCGGCCCGCGCCCCGCCGAGATCGTCCTGGTCGACGACCGCCCCGACGCCACCTCCGAACCCCTGGAACACCCGCTCGCCGTCCTGGGCGACCTGCGCGGCCGTACGACCGTGCTGCGCAGCCGGGGCCGGGGGCCCGCCGCCGCCCGCAACACCGGACTGCGCGCGGTCGCCTCACCGTGGATCGCCTTCCTCGACGACGACGTCCAGGTCGGCCCGCACTGGTGCGAGCAGCTCGCCCAGGACCTCGCCGACGCGCCCCCGGACACGGCGGGCGTCCAGGGCGTCATCGCCGTACCGCTGCCCGGCGAGCGGCGGCCGACCGACTGGGAACGCGGCACGGCGGGGCTGGCCCGCGCCCGCTGGATCACCGCCGACATGGCCTACCGCACCGACGTCCTCAAGCAGGTCGGCGGCTTCGACGAACGCTTCCGGCGCGCCTTCCGCGAGGACGCCGACCTCGCCCTGCGCGTCCTCGACGCGGGCTGGCGCATCCACCAGGGCCGCCGCACCACCCGCCACCCCGTGCGCCCCGCCTCCCGCTGGGTGTCGCTGCGCGCCCAGCGCGGCAACGCCGACGACGCGCTGATGCGGCGGCTGCACGGACCCGACTGGCGGGAGAAGGCGGTCGCCCCGCGCGGCCGGCTCCGCTCCCACCTCGCGATCACCGCGTCCGGCGCCGCCGCGCTCGCCCTCGCCGCCGCCGGACGGCCCCGGGCCGCCGCGGCCGTCGGCGCCGGATGGGCGCTCGGCACCGGCGAGTTCGCCTGGGCCCGGATCGCGCCCGGGCCGCGCACCCGGGACGAGGTGACCACCATGCTCGCCACGAGTGTGCTGATCCCGCCCGCCGCCACCTGGCACTGGCTGTCCGGGCTGTGGCGGTACCGCGACGCCCCCGCCTGGCAGGAGGTCGCCTCGTGACCCGGGTCAAGGCGGTGCTGTTCGACCGCGACGGCACCCTCGTCCACGACGTCCCCTACAACGGCGACCCCGACAAGGTCCGCCCGGTCGACGGGGCCCGTGAGGCCGTCGCCCTGCTGCGCGCCCACGGTGTGCGCACCGGTGTCGTCACCAACCAGTCCGGCATCGCTCGCGGCCTGCTCACCGACACCGAGGTCCGCCACGTCAACCAGCGTGTCGACGAACTCCTCGGCCCCTTCGACGTGTTCGGCGTCTGCCCGCACGGCCCCCACGACGGCTGCCGCTGCCGCAAACCCGAACCCGGCCTGGTCCTGTGGGCCGCCGGACGCCTGTGCGCGGCGCCCGAGCGCTGCGTGGTGATCGGCGACATCGGCGCGGACGTCGAGGCCGCCCGCCGGGCCGGCGCCCACGGCATCCTCGTCCCCAACCAGCGGACCCGCCCCGAGGAGACGGCCCACGCCGACCACGTGGCACCGGACCTGCTGACAGCGGTGCGCGCGCTGCTGACGGGACCCCCACGGGGCCGGGTCCTGGTCGACGAGCGCCCCATCGAGGCGGCCTACGACACCGACGGGACCACCGACTCCGGCCGCCACCGAAGCCCGGGCGCCGACTCCGCCCACGACACCCGCCGGTGGCGCCGATGAAGGCCCTCGTCGTGCGTCTCGACAGCTTCGGGGACGTGCTGCTCGCCGGACCCGCGATCCGGGCCGTCGCCGCCGGCGCCGACCACGTCACCCTGCTGTGCGGACCGCGCGGCGCGCCCGCCGCCCCCCTGCTGCCCGGCGTGGACGAGGTGCTGGTCTGGGACGCGCCCTGGGTCGGCTTCGACCCCCCGCCGGTGGGGCGCGGCGAGGTCGACCAGCTCATCCACACCGTCGACGCCGACACGGCGCTGATCCTGACCTCCTTCCACCAGTCCCCGCTCCCCGCCGCCCTGTTGCTGCGCCTGGCCGGCGTCGGCCACATCGCCGCGGACAGCGAGGACTACCCCTGCTCGCTGCTCGACGTACGCCACCGGCGCGCCCCGCACGCCCACGAGGCCGAGGCCATGCTCGACCTCGCCGAGGCGGCCGGCTTCCCCTGCCCCGACGACGGCCGGCTGCGCGTGCTGGAGCCGCCCGCCACGACCGCGCTGACCGGTCCGGGCCCGTACGTCGTCATGCACCCGGGAGCCGCCGTCCCCGCCCGGACCTGGAGCCCCGAGCGGGCCGCCGAGGCGGTGCGCGAACTGGCCGAGGCCGGGCACCGGGTGATCGCCACCGGCGGCAGCGGCGAACGCGAGCTGACCGCGTACGTCGCCGGGGAGTACGCCCTCGACCTCGCCGGCCGGACCGGCGCCCCCGAACTCGCCGGCGTCCTGGCCCGCGCCGACGCCGTCGTCACCGGCAACACCGGCCCCGCCCATCTCGCCGCCGCCGTCGGCACCCCGGTCGTCTCCCTGTTCGCACCGGTCGTCCCGGCCGAGCGCTGGCGGCCGTACGGCGTCCCGTACGTGCTGCTCGGCGACCAGCAGGCGCCCTGCGCCGGCACCCGGGCCCGGCAGTGCCCCGTCCCAGGCCATCCCTGCCTGGACACCGTCACCGCCCACGACGTGGCCGCCGCCGTGGAGAAACTCCTGGGGGAGACATGAGGATCCTGCTCTGGCATGTGCACGGGTCGTGGACCACCGCCTTCGTGCAGGGCCCGCACACCTACGTCGTCCCCGTCACGCCCGACCGGGGCCCCGACGGACGGGGCCGCGCGCAGACCTGGGACTGGCCGGACTCGGTGATCGAGGTACCGCTGGAGCGGCTGCGCGACGAGGAGATCGACGTCGTCGTGCTGCAGCGCCCGCACGAACTCGCCCTCGTCGACGCCTGCCTGGGCCGCCGTCCGCCGCTGGTGTACGTCGAGCACAACGCCCCGCACGGCGACGTCCCGGACACCCGGCACCCCGTCGCCGACCAGCCGGACATCACCCTCGTCCACGTCACGCACTTCAACCGCCTGATGTGGGACTGCGGACGCGCCCCGACCGCCGTGATCGAACACGGCGTCGTCGACCCGGGCCAGCGGTGGACCGGCGAACTGGACCGGGCCGCCGTCGTCGTCAACGAGCCCGTACGGCGCGGCCGTACCACCGGCACCGACCTGCTGCCCGTCTTCGCCGAGGCCGCCCCGCTGGACGTCTTCGGCATGGCCACCGACCGGCTCCGGGTGCCGAACACGCGCACCTTCGACCTCGCCCAGCGTGATCTGCACGCGGCGATGGCCAGGCGGCGCGTCTACGTCCACCCGATCCGCTGGACCTCCCTCGGGCTGTCCCTGCTGGAGGCGATGCACCTGGGCATGCCCGTGGTCGCCCTCGCCACCACCGAGGTCACCGAGGCCGTGCCGCCGGGCGCCGGAGTGATCTCCAACCGGATCGACGTACTGACCGACGCCGTACGGGACTTCGTCGCCGATCCGGTGCACGCGCGGCTGATCGGCGAGGGGGCCCGCGCGGCGGCTCTCGCCCGCTACGGGCTGTCCCGTTTCCTGGACGACTGGGAGCGGCTGCTGAAGGAGGTCACCCGATGAGGATCGCCATGGTGTCCGAGCACGCGAGCCCGCTCGCCGCTCTCGGGGGACCGGACGCCGGCGGGCAGAACGTGTACGTCGCCCGCCTCACCGAGGAACTGGCGCGTCGCGGCCACGACGTGACCGTGTACACCCGCCGGGACTCCGCCCGGCTGCCCGACCGGGTGCCGCTGCAGGGCGGCGGCGTCGTCGAACACGTCTCGGCCGGACCGGCGAAGCCCGTGCCCAAGGACGAACTGCTCCCCTACATGCCCGGCTTCGGCACCGTCCTCGCGCGCGCCTGGGAACGGGAGCGGCCCGACGTCGTCCACGCGCACTTCTGGATGTCCGGCATGGCCGCGCAGATCGGCGCACACGAACAAGGCGTCCCGGTCGTGCAGACCTTCCACGCGCTCGGCACCGTCAAGCGCCGCCACCAGGGCCGCCGGGACACCAGCCCGCACGACCGCGTCGGCATCGAGCGGCAGATCGGGCGCAGCTGCGCCCGCGTCCTGGCCACCTGCGGCGATGAGGTCCACGAACTCGCCGAGATGGGCGTGCCGCCGGGGCGGGTGTCGGTGGTGCCGTGCGGGGTGGACGCCGAACGTTTCCACCCCGGCGCGCACAGCGCCGGCGTCCCCGAACGCCGGGAGCGCCACCGCCTGCTCGCCTGCGGTCGGCTCGTCCCGCGCAAGGGCTACGACAAGGCGATCCGCGCCCTGACCCGCGTCCCCGACACCGAACTTCTCATCGCCGGCGGCCCCGAACCCGGGCAGCTGGACGCCGACCCCGAGGCGGCACGACTGCGCCGGCTCGCCGAGCGCGCGGGACTCGGGGACCGGGTACGGCTGCTCGGTGCCGTCGACCCGGACCACATGCCGGGGCTGATGCGCGGCTGCGATCTCGTCCTGTGCACCCCCGTCTACGAGCCGTTCGGCATCGTGCCGCTGGAGGCGATGGCCTGCGGTGTGCCCGTCGTCGCCACCGACGTCGGCGGCCACCGCGACACCGTCGCGGACGGGCACACCGGACGCCGGGTGCCGGCCGGCGATCCGTGGGCGATCGCCGCGGCCGTGCGCGAACTCCTCGCCGACGAGCCGCTGCGCCGCCGCATGGGCGCGGCCGGCCGGGAGCGCGCCCTAGCCCGTTACACCTGGCAGCGCGTCGCCGACGGTGTCGAACAGGTCTACCAGCAGGTTCTGACCGGACATCGGGTGTCCGAGGAGGTGGCGTGATGACGGTCCACCCGCCCGCCGTCGGGCACTGCGACGAACTCCTGGACGCGCTGGGCCAGTTCCGCGCCTCCGCGCACATCACCGAACGGTGGGGGAGCCGGCTGGCCGACGTGCTCTCGGCCGGCGGACGGCTGCTGGCCGCGGGCAACGGCGGCAGCGCGGCCCAGGCCCAGCATCTGACCGCCGAGCTCGTCGGACGCTACCGCGACGACCGGCCGCCCTTCTCCGCGATCGCCCTGCACGCCGACACCTCCTCCACCACCGCCATCGCCAACGACTACGGCGTCGACGAGGTGTTCGCCCGCCAGGTCCGCGCGCACGGCCGCCCCGGCGACGTCCTGATGCTGCTGTCCACCAGCGGCGCCAGCGCCAACCTGCTGTCCGCCGCCGACGCGGCCCGCGCGAGCGGCCTGCGCGTGTGGGCGCTGACCGGCCCGGCCCCCAACCCGCTGACCGCGGGCAGCGACGAGGCGCTGTGCGTCGAGGCGACCTCGGCCGCCACCGTGCAGGAACTGCACCTGGTGGCCGTGCACATGGTCTGCGCGGCCTTCGACGTGGAAGTGGAGAGGAGGGCGGCATGACGGGCCGAGCCCCGCTGCTCGTCGTCGGCGACGCCCTGCTCGACCGCGATCTCGACGGCCACGCCGACCGGCTCGCGCCCGACGCGCCCGTCCCCGTGGTCGCCGACTGCGCGGAACGCCTCCGCCCGGGCGGCGCGGCTCTCGCCGCCTACCTCGCGGCGCGGGACGGCCGGGAGGTGACGCTGGTGGCGGGCGTCGGCGACGACCCCGCGAGCCGCGAGCTGACGCGACTTCTCGAACCCTGGTTGAAGCTGATCCCGCTCCCGCTGACCGGCCCGCTCTCGGAGAAGACCCGGGTGCTGGCGCAGGGCCGTCCCGTGACCCGCCTGGACCGCGGCAGCGGCACCACCGGCGAGGCGACGGACGCCGCCCGCGCGGCGATCCGCTCCGCGCAGGCCGTCCTGGTCTCCGACTACGGCCGCGGCACCGCCGACGCCCTCCGCGACGTCCTCTCCGACCACCCGCCTCTCGTCTGGGACCCGCACCCGCGCGGCGGACCGCCGGTGCCGGGGACGCGCCTGGTCACGCCGGCGGAGCAGGAGGCCCACCGCTTCGCGGGCCAGGGCCCCGCCGCCGTACGGGAGTTGCGTACCGCCGCGCGCGCCGCGGCCGCGCTGGTGGCTCACTGGCGGGCCGGTGCCGTCGCGGTCACGCTCGGCGCCCGGGGCGCCCTGCTGTCGTACGGCGATCAGCCGCTGCTGTGTCCCGCACCCGAGGTCCACGGCGCGGACCCGTGCGGGGCGGGCGACCGGTTCGCCGCCACCGCGGCCGGGCTGCTCGCCGACGGCGCGCTGGTCGGCGAGGCCGTCGAGGGCGCCGTCACGGCGGCGACGGCGTTCGTCGGCGAGGGCGGGGCGGGAGCACTCATGGGGCTTTCGGACGATTCCACCGAGGCCGCGGAACCAGGGGACGACGTACGGGCCGTCCTCGCCCGTGTCCGCGCCGCGCACGGCACCGTCGTGGCCGCCGGTGGCTGCTTCGATCTGCTGCACGCCGGGCACGTGGGCCTCCTGGAGGCGGCCCGGCGGCTCGGCGACTGCCTCCTCGTGTGCGTGAACTCGGACGCGTCCGTGCGGCGCCGCAAGGGTGCCGGACGGCCGGTCACCCCGCTGGACGACCGGGTACGGGTCCTGCTCGCCCTGGGCTGCGTGGACGCCGTCGCCGTCTTCGACGAGGACACCCCCGAACGTCTGCTCGCCGAACTGCGGCCCGACATCTGGGTCAAGGGCGGCGACTACAGCGGCGCCGACCTCCCCGAGGCCGCGCTGCTTCAGGAGTGGGGCGGTCAGGCGGTCCTCCTGCCGTACCTGGACGGCCGCTCCTCGACCCGGCTGATGACCCGCGCGGCAGGTGCCGTATGACGACGCCTGCCAGGCACCTCATGACCGCGCCGCCCCGCCTCCTCGTCCTGCGTGCCCTGGGCCTCGGGGATCTGCTCGCCGGTGTCCCCGCGCTGCGCGCGCTGCGCCGGGCGTTCCCGGCGCACGAACTGGTGCTGGCCGCGCCCGCCGAGCTGGCGCCGGTCGCGGCCGCGACGGGCGCCGTCGACCGGCTGCTGCCCGCCTCTGCCCCCGGCCGCGCCGTACCCCGCGCCCTGGACTGGACCGGCCCGTCCCCGGAGATCGCCGTCGACCTGCACGGCAACGGTCCGCCCAGCCACCGTCTCCTGCAACAGTTGCGCCCCCTCAGGCTGCTGGCCTTCGCCCACCCAGGGACGCCCGAGATCCCCGGGCCGGTCTGGTCCGCGGAGGAACACGAACGGGCCCGCTGGTGCAGGCTGCTCCAGTCCTACGGCATCGACGCCGACCCCACCGATCTCCGGCTGCCCCGACCGCCGGAAGCCTCCCCGGCCCCCGGCGCCGTCGTCCTCCACCCCGGTGCGGGAGCCCCGTCCCGCTGCTGGCCCGTGGAGCGCTACGCCACGGTCGCGCGCACCCTGCGCCGGCAGGGCGTGCGGGTCGCCGTCACCGGGGGAGCCGGCGAGGAGGACCTGGTCGCCGAACTCGCCGACCGGGCAGGCCTTCCCGGCACCGGTCTCTTCCCCGGCGGCCTTCCCTTCGGCCGCCTGTGTGCGCTGGTCGCCGACGCCCGTGCGGTGGTCAGCGGCGACACCGGCATCGCGCATCTCGCCGTCGCCCTCGCCACCCCCTCCGTCACCCTGTTCGGCCCAGTACCGCCGAGCCGCTGGGGTCCGCCCCCGGATCCGTGCCACCGCGCGCTGTGGCATCCCGGCCCGGACGGCGACCCGCACGGCCCGCGCCCGGACCCGTCGCTGCTGCGCGTCCACCCCGACGACGTCCTGCACGCCCTGCCCGCCACGCAACCGGCCGCGCCCGCCGGGCAGTTGGAACAGGCCCACGAGTGACCCCACCCACGACCGACTCCCGGTCGGCATCGTCATCGCCACCCGCGACCGCTGCACCTCCCTCGCCCGCACCCTGCACCACCTCCTCGCCCTGCCCGAGCGACCCCCCGTCCGCGCAACCGGGGAGCGCTCGCCCGCAACCACGCAGTCCGCGCCCTCGACACCCCGTACGTGGCCTTCAGCGACGACGACTCCTGGTGGGAGCCCGGCGCGCTGAGCGGGGACGCACGCGTCCCAGGCCCTGGTTGGCTGCCCGGCCCCGCGCTCGGATCCTTCCTGGCCGCCGCGACCGTCCTGCGCGCCGACGCCTTCCGGGCGGCGGGCGGCTTCCATCCGCGGCTGTGGCTCGGCGGGGAGGAGGAGTTGCTGGCCGTGGACCTCGCGACGGACGGCTGGTGGCTGACGTACGCGGACAAACTGACGGTTCATCACCAGCTGTCGCTGATACGGGACCCCACACTGCGGCGGCGGCACGGCATCCGCAACACGCTGCGGTTCAGCCGACTGTGCCGGCCCGTCGGATCCGCGCTGTGCCGCACCCTGCACCTGGCCCGTACGGTTCCGCGGAACACCGCGTCCCTGCACGCCTTCGCCGAGGCGGCCGCCGCGCTGCCGTGGGTTGCTGCGGGAACGCCGGGTGGTACCGGCGGCGGTCGAGTCACGGCTGCGGGCCCTGGAACACGCCCAGCGCCGCTCGACCGCGCGCCGCTCCACCGGCTGAGCCGCCCCGCCCCCGCCGCTCAGCCTCCCGTCAGCCGGCACAGCAGCCGGAACGACGCGAACAGGGCCGCCGGCCAGACACCGGCGAAGGCCCAGATCACAGCAGGCTCGGAGGTGACGATCCCGGCGACCATCAGACCGATCGAGACCAGCAGGAGGAAGGCGACCGTCAACAGCCGCGGGCGGTAGGCGGCGAGCCGTGCGAGGTCGGGGCGGCGGCTCGGACGGAAGGTGCGCAGCCGCCGCTCCAGACGGCGGTCGCGGCTGAGCGCGCGCTCCATCTCGTCGAGGGCGCGCTGTTCGTGTTCGGGGAGTCGGCTGGTGGACATGGGTCGTCCCTCCTCGGCGGCGGCGGGGGCTGCACGTCGAGTGCCCCCAGCCTTCCGAGATCTAACCGCCGCGCCCCTCCAACACCCTGAACAGGCCTCCGTATCGGCCGTCGACAGTCCTGCTCACGCCGGCACCACGGCCCGCACACACCGACCTGTCATCGGGCCCATGCATCGGCCGCCGCCCCGCCCACGCGTCCCCGACTGGTTCACGGCCGACGACTCCTCGCTGAACGTCGCGCTCGTGTATCCGCTGCAGGGGCCCGCCGGGATCTTCGGGCCGGCCTGCGAGGCCTGTGCGCGGCTCGCCGCGGAGGAGATCAACAGGGCGGGCGGGTGCTGGGCCGGGAGCTGCGGCTGCTGGAGGTGGACGGGGGCGCGCCGCCGGGGCAGGTCGCCGAGCAGGTGGATCCGCTGGTGGCGGCCGGCCTGGTGCAGGGCGTCACCGGCTGGCACATCTCGTCAGTACGGCAGGCCCTCGCGCCGCGGATCGCGCACCGGGTGCCCTACGTCTACACCGCCCTGTACGAGGGCGGGGAACGCACCGAGGGCGTCTACCTCACCAGCGAGACCCCGGCCTCGCAACTGCTCCCCGCCATGCGCCTGTTGGCGGACGCCCGTCGCGTGCGCCGGTGGTTCGTCGTCGGCAACGACTACGTGTGGCCGCGCCGCACGGCCCACCGGTATGCGCGCGCGTGCCGGGGCCGGGTCTGCGGCGAGGCGTATCTCCCGCTCGGCACCGACGACTTCACCGCCGTACTGCGGCGGATCGAGCGCGCGGACGCCGACGCCGTGCTGATGCTGCTGGTGGGCAGCGACGCGGTCCGCTTCAACCGGGCCTTCGCCGCGGCCGGACTGGACCAGCGGTGCCTGAGGCTCAGCACCCTCATGGACGAGAACATGCTGCTGGGCAGCGGCCCCGACGCCACCGCCGACCTGTTCAGCACGGCCGGCTTCTTCACCTCGCTCGCCGACCGCAACAGCATGGACTTCCACGGCGCCCACGCCGCCCGCCACGGCCCCGACGCACCCGTGCCCGGCAGCCTCGGCGAGTCCTGCTACGAGGGCGTTCTGCTGCTGGCCGCCCTCGTCGAACGGGCCTGCGCCCTCGACGTCACAGCGATCGGGGCGGCCGCCCGGAACGTCTCCTACGAGGGCCCGCGCGGCCTGGTCGGACTCGACGGCCGGCACGTGCGCCAGCGCGTCTACCTCGCACAGGCCGAGGGGCTGGACTTCACCGTCCTCGCCCGGCTCCCGGCGCCGCACGACCGGGCGTGACCCCGTCCGCCAGCGCCTGGGACAGCCGGGCCAGCAGCGTGTGCAACTGCTCGGCGTCCTCCTGAACCGGCAGCGTCGCCCACTCCGCCCGGACCCGTTCGCCGACCTCCTGCCAGAACCGCTGCCCGCGCTCGGTCAGCCGGGCCAGGATCCGGCGCCGGTCGACCGGGTCGGTGCGCCGGTGGACGAGGTTGCGGTCGACGAGCTGGTCCATCAGCTTGGTCAGGCCCGGCGGCGGCAGGAAGGCGCAGTCGGCGATGACCGTCATGTTGTGCCCCTGCCCGTCGGACAGCAGCGCCAGCACCCGCCACCCCTCCACCGAGCAGCCGAACTCCTCCCGCACGCGCTGCGTCCGGCGAGCGGACAGCCGCTCGGCCCTGGTCAGCAGCTGGAGCAGTCCTGGGGCCGCCCACCGCCATCGCACTCCTCGAGTCAGGGGTCCGCGAGGGACGCGCGCCGGCGTACCGGGCGGCTTTCGCAGAGACCGCGGGGGCGTGCGGGTCAACGGCGGGGCGGGCACCGGCAAAGACGGCGGCAAGAAACGCGCCCCGCGGCGCGACACGCGGCGCACGACGACCCACTGGCCACACGGCGTTCACTCAAGTGCCGCCGGAGCGCGCCAGGGTGCGGTCGTTGTCAGCTCAACCGCTCGCCAGGGAGGGGACCATGACCACAGAGGCCAACACGCCGGACGGGTCGGCGCAGTCTTCCGAGGGGGTCAGCCGGCGTCACGCGCTGGGCCTGCTCGGCACGGCGGGGGCCGGAGCGGCCGCCGCCCCGTTGCTGGGGGCCGGTACGGCGCAGGCCGCGCCGCTCGCCGCCCCGGCCCTCCACCTCACCGCCGACTCCGCCGGGGCGCCTCCGGTCCAGGGGCTGCACCTGACGTTCGGAGCGGACCCGCGCACCCAGATGACGGTGTCGTGGATCACCGACAGACCGGTCACCAGACCCGTGGTCCACTACGGCACGCTGGAGCACGGCTTCGGCTCCAGGGCCAAGGCCCGCACGGTCACCTACGTCGACGGCACCTCCAGCCGCACCGTCTACGTCCACCACGCCTCGCTGACCGAGCTGCGCCCGGACACCGACTACCTCTACCTCGCCACCCACGAGGGCACCACGCCCGACAGCGGCACCTTCCGCACCGCCCCCGGCGGACGCCGCCCCCTCACCTTCACCAGTTTCGGCGACCAGTCCGCGCCGCAGGTCACCTGGGCCGCGGGCGGCACGGTGGCGCTGGACGCCAACTCCACTCCCGCCACCAAGGACATCGTCACCGGCGTCGAGCAGGTCGCCCCGCTCTTCCACCTCCTCAACGGCGACCTGTGCTACGCCAACCTGGACGTCGACCGGGTGCGGACCTGGAACAACTTCTTCACCAACAACACCCGTTCGGCGCGCTTCCGCCCCTGGATGCCGGCGGCCGGCAACCACGAGATCGAGAAGGCCAACGGCCCGATCGGACTCGGCGCCTACCAGACCTACTTCGACCTGCCGTCCACCGAGACCGACCCCGAACTCGCGGGCCTGTGGTACGCCTTCACGGCCGGCTCGGTGCGGGTCATCGTGCTGCAGAACGACGACAACTGCCTGCAGGACGGCGGCGACGTCTACATCAGCGGCTACTCCGGCGGCCGCCAGCTCGCCTTCCTGGAGAAGGAGTTGAAGGCGGCCCGGTCCTCCCGGGACATCGACTGGGTCGTCGTCGCCATGCACCAGGTCATGATCAGCTCCTCCGACGCCAACGGCGCCGACCTCGGCCTCCGGCAGAAGTACGGCCCGCTGTTCGACAAGTACGGCGTGGACCTCGTGCTGTGCGGCCACGAGCACAACTACGAGCGCTCCCTGGCCGTGCGCGGAGTCGTCTCCGGCAGCGAGACGCTCACCCCCAACCCGGTCTCCCAGGCCACCGACGACATCGACGCGGGCCTGGGCACCGTGCACATGATCCTGGGCGGCGGAGGCGTCTCCGGCACCACCAACCAGAACTTCTTCAAGGACGGCACCGCCAAGGTCATCACCGCGGTGTCCGCGAGCCCCGGCCCCAACGGCAAGCGCACCGCCACGTACACCAAGGAGCAGGCCGTCTGGACCGGCGTCCGCGACCTCGACCACCCCTACGGCTTCGCCGCGTTCACCGTGGACCCCGGCCGGCACCCCGGTGACACCACGCGCATGCACGTGACGTACTACAACGTCAACAAGCCGCACGGGGAGCTGTCGGTCTTCGAGACCTTCACCCTCCACCGCCGCCGCTCCGACGGCCCCAAGTGACCCGCTAGAGCCAGTCGCGGTGCTTGAAGATCACGTACAGGCTGACGCAGACCACGCCCATCAGCCCGATCGCGAAGGGATAGCCGAGCAGCCAGCGCAGCTCCGGCATGTGCGTGAAGTTCATCCCGTAGATCGTCCCGACCAGCGTCGGGGCGAACAGAATGGCCGCCCATGACGAGATCTTCTTGATCTCCTCGTTCTGCTCGAAGCCCGCTTCCGCCAGCGCCCGCATTTCCGCGTTCTGCTGCTGGGTGACCAGGGTCGCGTTCACCGTGAGGATCTCGGTGAGGGCCTGGCGGAAGCTGTCCACCCGCTCGCTCGTGTGGGTGACGTGGTCGGCGACGTCACGGAGGTAGCGCTGGAGCTCCTCGTCGGTCTCGTACTTGGAGAAGCCGGCGATCAGCCCGTGCAGCATGCCGACCAGCGGGCGGGTGGCGCGCTGGAACTCGACCATCTCCCGGGAGAGTTCGTAGATACGGCGGGAGACCTCCGGGTCGCCGCGGAAGACCTCCGTCTCGATCTCGTCGATGTCGTTCTGCACGCCGGCGACGACCGGCGCGTACCCGTCGACCACCGCGTCGAGAATGGCGTACAGGACCGCCTCCGGGCCCAGCTTCAGCAGCTCCGGTGTCTCCTCCATGCGACGCCGGACCGCCGAGAGGTCGGGGGCGGCGCCGTGCCGGACGGTGATGACGAAGTCGGGGCCGACGAAGACGTGCAGCTCGCCGAAGTCGACCTCCTCCGGGGCGTCCAGATAGCGGGCGGCGCGCAGCACGACGAACAGCGTGTCGCCGTAGCGCTCCAGCTTGGGCCGCTGATGGGCCTCCATCGCGTCCTCCACCGACAGCGGGTGGAGGTCGAACTCGGCGGCCAGGGAGAGCAGCTCGGCGTCCGTGGGGCGGGCGAGGCCGATCCAGGCCATCCCGGACGGCTCCTCACGCAGCTCGCGAAAGGTCTCGGCGAGCGTGGCGGGGGAGGAGATGCGCACCCCGTCGCGGTACAGGGCGGCCTGGACGACGCTGGCCACCTCGGCCTGCTCGGCGGGCCCCTCCTCGGGCGGCGGGGCGGTGGTGTCGGCCGCGGGCGGCTGCGGAGGCGTCAGCGCGCGCCGCCACACGGACCTCATGGAGTTCCTGGTGTTCCTGGCGGCCGGACGGGCGCGTCGCTCGGACATGCGGCTGCCTCCGGGGTCGAACCTGCGGCTGCGTGATCCGGAGCAGGATATACGGGGCAAACGACGCCGGGGTGACCCGTGCGACCGGGATTCGGTGAGAGTTGCGGACAGAAGGTGTCCGCGAGCGCCGTTAGCGTGCCGTACATGACGAAGACGACAGCCGCCGCTCCCGTGCTCGGCACCCGCGCCCTGAACCGCGCGACCCTCGACCGGCAGCTCCTGCTGCGCCGCTCACCGCTGTCCGCGCGGGCCGCCGTCGAGCATCTCGTCGGCCTCCAGGCGCAGAACGTCAAGCCGCCCTACCTCGCCCTCGCCGCCCGCCTGGAAGGCTTCGTGCCCGAGGAGCTGTCGCGGCTGATGGCGGAGCGCGAGGTCGTCCGCATCGTCACCCTGCGTTCGACCATCCACACCCACACCGCCGACGACTGTCTCACCCTGCGCCCCCTGGTCCAGCCCGCCCGCGACCGCGAGCTGACCACCTTCCGCAAGGGGCTGCGGGGCGTCGACCTCGACCGCCTCGCGGTCCTGGCCCGGGAGCTCGTCGAGGAGGGACCGCGCACCATGAAGCAGCTGCGCGAGGCCCTGCACGCCGAGTGGCCGGACGCCGACCCGCAGGCCCTCGGCATCGCCGCCCGGTGCCGGCTGCCGCTGGTCCAGGTCACCCCGCGCGGACTGTGGGGACAGAGCGGCCAGGTCGCCCTCACCACCGCCGAGCACTGGCTCGGCCGCGCCGCCGAACCCGCACCCGCGCCGGAGGACGTCGTCCTGCGCTACCTCGCCGCCTTCGGTCCCGCCTCGGTGAAGGACATGCAGACCTGGGCCGGCCTGACCCGCCTGCGCGAGCCCTTCGAGCGGCTGCGCCCGCGGCTGCTCACCTTCCGCGACGCCAACGGCGTCGAACTCTTCGACCTCCCCGACGCCCCGCGCCCCGACGAGGACACCCCTGCCCCGCCCCGCTTCCTCCCCGAGTTCGACAACCTGCTCCTCTCCCACGCCGACCGCACCCGGGTGGTGCCGCCCGAGTACTGGGGCCGCAGCTGGGTGGGGAACCTGGTGCACTGCACGTTCCTCGTCGACGGCTTCCTGGCCGGCGTGTGGAAGCTGGAGCGGGACGCCCTCGTCATCGAACCCTTCGGCAGCCTCACCAGGGCGCAGCGGGCGGAGCTCACGGCGGAGGGGGAGCGCATACTCGGCGTCCTGGCCCCGGCCACGCCGCACGACATCCGGTTCGGGACCGTGATCGCGTGAGTCTCAGTCGGCCCGCCCGGTCACGGCCACCGTCACACCCAGGCCGATCATCGCGAAGCCGCCCGCGCCGCCGATCAGTGACAGACGGCGGTCGGAGCGCGCGAACCAGGTGCGGGCCGCCGAGGCGGTCAGCCCCCACAAGGTGTCCGTGATCAGCCCGATGGAGATGGGGATCAGGCCGAGCAGCAGCATCTGGAGCGGAACCCGGCCCGCGGTGTGGTCCACGAACTGGGGCAGCACGGCGGCGAAGAAGACCACGCCCTTCGGGTTGGTCACCCCGACCAGCGCGCCGTCCAGCACCGTGCGCAGGTCGCCCCGCGCGGGTCCGGCGGGCCGCGTCCGGATCGCCGCGGCCTTGAGCTCCCCCCGGTGCCGGAACGCCTGGACGCCCAGGAACACCAGGTAGGCGGCACCCGCCAGCTTGACCGTCAGATAGATCGTCACCGACCGCTCCACCAGCGAGCCGATCCCGACCGCCACCGCCGCCACCAGCAGGTAGGAGCCGAAGACATTGCCGATGGCGGTGGCCACGGCGGTACGGCGGCCGTGGGCGAGCGCCCGCCCGATGACGAACAGCACGCTGGGCCCCGGGATCACGATCACCAGCAGGGACATCGCCGCGAAGGCGAGGAAACGGTCCGTGGACACCATGCAGATCACTCCCATCCGCCGCACATTGAAACAAGCCCCACGGCCTCCGCTCTAGAGTCGGATCCATGGAACTGCGGCAGCTCACCTACTTCGTCACCGTCGCCGAGGAGCTGCACTTCGGGCGGGCGGCCGAGCGGCTGCACATCGTGCAGTCGGCGGTGAGCATGCAGATACAGCGCCTGGAGCGGGAACTGGGCGCCGAGCTGTTCGACCGGACCCCGCGCCGCGTGCGGCTCACCCCGGCGGGGGAGCGGCTGCTGCCCGAGGCGCGCACGGTGCTGGCCGCCGCCGAGAGGGCCCGCGCCGCCGTCGCCCCGCCGCCCGGCCTGCGGATCGGCACCAGCACCGGCCTGGGCGCGCACCTCGATCGCGTGCTCGCCGCCTTCGCCCGCCGGGCGCCGGACGTCCCCGTCGAGCTCTTCTCGCTCCCGGCCGCCGAACGCCTGGAGCGGGTCGCGCGCGGCCGGCTGGACGCCGCGTTCGTACGGGCCGCCGAGCCCCGGCAGGGCGTCCACGTGCTGCCGCTGTGGCCCGACCCCCTGGTCGCCGCCCTCCCCGCCGCGCATCCGCTCGCCGGGCGCGAGGAGATCGGCGTCGAGGAACTGGCGGAGCTGCCCCTGAGCCTGACCGAGCGGCGCAACAACCCCGCCCTGGTCGACCTGGTCGTCGGCGCCTGCCACGAGGCCGGCTTCACACCGGTGCCCGGGCCGGCGAGCGGCTCCCTCCAGGACACCCTCGCCACCATCGGCACCCGCCCGTTGTGGACGGTCGTGTACGCCTCCCACGCGCGCGTGCTGCACAGCCCGCGCGTGGCCTTCGTACCGTTCCGCCCGCCCGGCCTCGCCCTGTCGACGGGACTCGCCGTACGGGCCGCCGCCGGCCCCCCGCACCTGGACACCCTGCTCCTGGCCTGCGGCGATCACGAGAACTGATCGTTGCGGTCGCGGTCTGCTCCTTGGTCGCGCAGGCCGGAGGCGATGAACTGGACCCACCCGAGAACGACACAGGGACAAGGGAGTTCTGCCATGCCGATCGTCACCATCCAGCAGGGCCCGCGCGACACCGAGCTCAAGCGGGACCTCGTCAAGCGCGTCACCGACGCCTTCGTGGACGCCTACCGGATCCCGGCCGAGACCGTGCAGGTGTGGATCCACGAGGTCCCCGCGGACAGCTGGGGCGCGGCCGGGAAGCTCACCGCCGACAAGTAGCGCACACGTGGATAGGGGGCGCTGCGAGCTGCTCGTGGTAGCTCGCAACGCCCCCTGGTCTTACTCCTGAGGGGTGCTCAGGAAGCTCTCGGGGCTATGAGTTGACCTGCGCGGTCACCAGGCTGGAGAAGGTGGTCAGCCGGGTGTACACACCCGGGTACCCCGCTTCCGCGCAGCCCTCGCCCCAAGAAGTGATCCCTGCCAGGACGCCCCCGATGAGCAGGGGACCGCCGCTGTCGCCCTGGCAGGTGTCTGTGCCGCCGGAGGTGTATCCGGCGCAAACCATGTCGGACTGGACGTAGTCCGAACCGTAGGAGCTCCGGCAGCTCGAGTCGGACACGATCGGGACGGTCGCGGTCCGCAGCTGGTTGGAGGAGCTGCCGTTCTCCGAGGTGGTACCCCAGCCCAGGATGCGCGCGGTGGTGCCGGCCGCGTACACGCCCGTGTCCGAGGAGGAGACGTACTTCGCCGTGGTGTACGGCATCGACGTCGACAGGGTCAGTACGGCCACGTCGTCGCCGTTGGTGGCGTCGGTGTAGGACGGGTTGATCCAGATCTTGCTGACCTTGCTGACGGTGCCGTTGGTGCCGTTGAGGTAGGTGCGGCCGCCGACCACGCGGACGCTGCTCGTGGTCTCGCCCACCATGCAGTGGGCGGCCGTCACGACCTTGGTGGCCGAGACG
This sequence comes from Streptomyces sp. NPDC006476, assembly GCF_040612015.1. Classification (NCBI taxonomy): domain Bacteria; kingdom Bacillati; phylum Actinomycetota; class Actinomycetes; order Kitasatosporales; family Streptomycetaceae; genus Streptomyces; species Streptomyces sp. NPDC006476. The sequence goes on from NZ_JBEXPK010000060.1 coordinate 39,611, forward strand.
AGGGTGCCGCCGCAGAACTGGTTCTGCGAGGCGTCCGTGATCTGCATGACGAACGGGTAGGCCGTGGTGGTGGTCGTCGTGCCCCCGACGATCGGCTGGGGCGCGGCTGCCGCCGAAGGCGCGCCGAGAGCTGCGGTGGTGACCGCCGCGGCGCCCGCCGCGAGGACCGCGGCGGTCTTTCTGGCACGGGTGAGCCCGAACATGAGTCTCCTGTGGGGGTTGCCGGTGGGGGATCGCGCGGGTGTGGGGGTTGGTGCACGGGGGTCGCGGGACCGACCCCCGTATGCCCGGGCGAGCGGCATGCCCTTACGCTAGAACCGGGCGCACCCTCACCCCAATGAGGGAACCCCCTAGGGGAGTTGGGCAGGGAAAACCCTCGGTCGACCCCTAGTAAACCGGGACAAACCTCACTTCGTACGGCGCCCCGCCGCCAGTCGGACGATATCCACCCGAGAGCGGATGCCGAGCTTGCGGTAGACCCGGGTGAGGGTCGCCTCGACCGTCTTGACGCTGATGAACAGACGCGCGGCGATCTCGCGGTTGGTCGCGCCTTCCATGACGAGCGCGGCGACCTGACGCTCCATCGAGGCGAGGCCCTCCAGGCCCTCTGACGCGGCGACGGGCGGATTCGGTTCCACCGGGTTCGCCGCGGCCGCGGCCTCCACCTGCCGCAGCCACGGCAGCGCCCGGCACCGGCGGAAGAGCCGGGCCGCCTCGTCGTACGACGTGGGTCCCGCGCGGCGGGTGCGCAGGGAGGCCAGCGCGAAGGCGGCCCGTGCCTCCTCCAGTCCGTATCCCAGCTTGGCGAGCCGGTCCTGAGCCTGGGTCAGCTGGGCGACCGCGGCCTCGTGTTCACCGCGCGCGGCCCGCACCAGGGCCTCGGCCCGGTCCAGGACCGCCAGGACGCTCTCCCGGCCGAGCCGCAGCGCGTGCTCGCGCGCCCCGGCGACCAGTTCGCGCGCCTCGTCGACCTCGCCGATGCGCACCAGGGCCTCGGCGAGGTCGCCGTGCCAGCGGCCGCGGGCCGGGTCGGTGATGCCGAGCCCGTGCTCCAGCTCCCGCACCCGGCGCAGCGAACGCACCGCGCCCTCGGCGTCCTGGTCGACCAGCTGGGCGTGCCCGAGCGCGGTCAGGGCCCGGGAGACGTACATCTGGTCACCGGCCTGATCGGCCTGCTCCAGCGCCTCGCGGGCCAGGGCCAGCGCCCGCTCGGCGTCGCCGCCGGAGGCCTCGGCGAGGGAGTTGAGCACCGCGGAGGGGATCTCGCCGATGCCGGAGTCGCGGGCCAGCCGCATGCTCTCCCGGGCCAGGTCCAGGGCGCGTCCGCAGTGCCCGGAGCGCAGCTCGGTCTCGGCGAGCATACGGACGAAATGCACTTCGCTCTCGACCATGCCGCGCTGCCGTGCCCGGCGCAGCAGCGCGGTGACGGTGGAGCGGGCCTCGGGCACCTGGTCGCTCATGACCAGCCAGCGGAAGCGGGCCGAGCCCGCGCCGTTGTGGTGGCAGGCGACCTGTGGGTCCTGGGGTTCCTTCATGGCGCGCTTGATGGTGTCGGGCGCGTCCGGATGGCCCATCAGGGTCTCGGTCTCGCCCTGGAAGGCGAGCGCGAGCAGTTCGGTGCGCCGGTCCCCGGCCCGCGCGGCCAGCTGCGCCGCGTGCGCCGCCTCCTCCCGGCCGGTGGCGAAGTCGCCCTCCACGACCAGCCCCCGCCAGGCCAGCTGGTAGTGGACCAGGGCGAGGAGCCCGGGGTCGGAGCCGGCGTCGGCGAGCGCCTGCGGGTAGACGGTGTCGACGTCGCCCAGTGCCTGCCCGGCCGACTCGATCACCACCATCCAGGCCCGTACCCGGTCGGCGGGCGCGGTGGCCCGGGTCAGCACGTCCCGCGCGATGTCCCGGGCGAGATCCACCTCGCCGGCGATGATCGCGTCCTCGGCGGCCTGCAGCCTGCGCTCGTCCGGGCCGGGATCGCCGTCGGCCGGGGTGTGCCGGGCGGCCAGCAGGCCCAGTGAGGCGGCCGCGGAGGGGGCGCCGCGGTCCCGGGCCAGTGCGGCGGCCTCGGCGAGCCGGGCCGCCGCCTCGGGGTCGGCGCCGGTGGTCGCGAGGGCGAGATGCCGGGCCCGTTCGATCGGGTCCGAGGCCGCCGTCGACAGCGCGGCGTGCGCGGCCCGCCGCTCCTGGGCGGGCGCCTCCGCGTACAGCGCGGCGGAGATCAGCGGGTGCGCGAACCGTACGGCGGGACCTTCGGGTTCTGTCGCCAGCAGCCCCAGTTCGGCCGCCTGGGCGGTCTCGGCCTCGGCGTTCTCCCGGCCGGCCGCGTGCAGCAGGGCCAGGGTGGGGCGGGCGCCGGCGCTGGCCACCAGGAGGGTGCGGCGGGCCTCGTCGGAGAGCATCTCCAGACGGCTGAGGACCAGCGCGCGCAGCGAGGTGGGCACCGGCAGCGGCTCGCCCGGCCGGGGCGGGGTCGGGTTCTCCGCCAGGGCGCGGCCCAGTTCGAGCGCGAAGAGCGGGTTGCCACCGCTGGTGCGGTGGATGTCGCGGACCGTGGAGCGGGGCAGGCCGGTGTAGCCGCGGTGGTCGAGCAGGGCGGAGACCTGGGTGCGGGAGAGGGCGCCGAGCCGCACGGCGAGGGTGTCCGGCGGCGAGGCGCGCAGGAAGCGGTCGTACTCCTGGCCCTCGGTGCGCACCGCGCACAGCATCCGCACCGGGGTGTCGCCGAGGCGGCGGGCGGCGAAGCCGAGGAGTTCGGCGCTGGCGGAGTCCAGCCACTGCAGGTCGTCGGCGACGATCAGGACGGGTCCCTCGGCGGCCAGGGTGCGCAGGGCGGAGAGCACGGCCAGGCGCAGGGCGAGGCCGTCGCGCTGGAGGGTGGACTCGCCACGGCCGGTGAGCGCCGACTCCAGCGCCGTGCGCTGGGCGGGCGGCAGCGCGTCGGAGACCTTGTCGAGGACCAGGCCGAGCAGGTCCGCGAGGGCCAGGAAGGGGAGATGGGATTCGGACTCGGTCGCCGAGCAGCGCAACACGGTCGTGGCAGCTGTCCCATATTCGGATGCCAATGCCCGCAGGACGGTCGACTTTCCTATTCCGGCGGGGCCGTGAAGCAGCACACTGCCGCCGCGGGCCAGCTGCTCGCGCGCCGCGCCGAACGGCTCCTCCCTGCCGATGACCAGGTCGGGGCGGCTTCTGGCAGGCTCCTTGAAGTCCCGTCGCACGGTTACCGCTCCCCTCCGGGTGTCGTGTCCGGACCAAATTCTAGGCAACGTCTCTTTGAAATTCGGACGGACCTGGTGGTGAGGGACATAACAAGGGTGCAGCATACGGAAATTCAAAGCATCGCGTAATGAATAGCCGCTTGTCGAGACGGTTGCCGCGGGCTACGGCAGCAGCCCCGCCCGGCGGGCCGCCGCGACCGCCTCCCCCCGGGTGTGTGCCCCCAGCTTGCGCATCGCCGAGCGCAGATAGCTCTTCACCGTCTCCGGCCGCAGTCCCAGCCGCTCGGACGCGACGGCGTTCGTCACCCCGGCCGCGAGACAGGCGAGGACGTCCAGCTCACGGGGGGCGAGCCGGACCTCCGGCCGGGACGTCTCCGGCGTCAGCAGCGCGCACGCGTCCAGCAGCTCCTCCCGCAGCACCGGGTCCGCGATCCGCGGGGCCAGGGCGCGCAGCGCCGCGTGCGCCTCCCGGACCTGCTCCCAGGCCGCACTCGGGGGCGGGTCGGCGGCGGGCGGCGCCCCGGCGGCCGCCGCGACGAGCTCGCGCACCTCCTCCCGCACGACCAGCGTCTGCTCCACGTCCCGGGCCGCCCCCATCGCCGCGTCCAGCGTGCGGTCGCCGAGCGGCTGGGCCGTGCGCAGGGCGCCGTACAGCACACCGCGCACCCGGCGCCGCACCACCACCGGGACCGCCAGCACCGAGCGCAGGCCCTCGGCGGCGACGGGGACGTCGTACTCATGGCTGATCTGCCGCGACGAGGAGTAGTCCGTCACGGCGCAGGGGCGGGCGAGGGCGACCGCCCGGCCACCGAGGCCGTTGCCGGAACTCACCGGCAGGCCGCTCAGCGCGCTCGTGGCGGCGCCGCTGAGTTCGCTGATGCGCACGTGCCGGCGCCCGGGCTCCACCAGCCCGCCGAAGGCGACCGGGAGCCCGGTCGTGCGCCGCAGCCGCACCAGCGCGTTCCGTATCTCGACCGCCCCGCCCGCGTCCGCCGTCACCCGCTCGCCCTTTCTGTGCGGCGCACACCCCCGTACGGGGGTAGTGAGACCTGCATCACGGATTACACGATGGCAGAGAGCCGCCCGGCAATGGCCCGGTCGGAGGGAGTGAGCCGTAGGGGCCTCGACATCGGCAGAGAGCGCCCCGAAGGGGAACGACCAGAGAAAGCGAGGAACACGATGACGACGGCCACGGAGGAGTTCCGGAGCGCGCGGGACTTCCTGCTCGCGCACCGTGAGGACTATGCGAAGGCATACGAGGGGTTCGGCTGGCCCCGGCCCGAGCGCTTCAACTGGGCGCTCGACTGGTTCGACGTCATCGCCGACGGCAACGACCGGCCCGCCCTGCACATCGTCGAGGAGGACGGCACCGAGGTCCGGCTCTCCTTCGCGGAGATGTCCGACCGCTCGGACCGGGTGGCCAACTGGCTGCGCGACCGCGGAGTCGCCGCCGAGGACCGCGTCCTCGTCATGCTCGGCAACCAGGTCGAGCTGTGGGAGACGGCCCTCGCCGCTATGAAGCTGCGGGCCGTGGTCATCCCGGCCACCCCGCTGCTCGGCCCCGCCGACCTGCGCGACCGGGTGGACCGGGGCCGGGTCAAGCACGTGATCGTACGGGCGGAGGACACCGCCAAGTTCGACGACGTGCCCGGCGCCTACACCCGTATCTCCGTCGGCGGACTGCCCGAGGAGGGCTGGGAGCCGTACGAGGACGCGTACGCCGCCCCCGCCGAGTTCCTGCCCGACGGGCCCACCCTCGCCGACGACCCGCTGATGCTGTACTTCACCTCGGGCACCACCGCCCGCCCCAAGCTGGTCGAGCACACCCACACCTCGTACCCGATCGGGCACCTGGCCACCATGTACTGGATCGGCCTCAGGCCCGGGGACGTGCATCTCAACATCTCCTCGCCCGGCTGGGCCAAGCACGCCTGGTCCAACCTGTTCGCCCCGTGGGACGCGGAGGCGACCGTCTTCATCCACAACTACACGCGCTTCGACCCGGCCCGGCTGATGGCCGAGATGGACCGCGCGGGCGTCACCACCTTCTGCGCCCCGCCGACCGTGTGGCGCATGCTCATCCAGGCCGACCTCACCCAGCTGCGCACCCGGCCGCGCGAGGTCGTGGCCGCGGGGGAGCCGCTGAACCCCGAGGTCATCGAGCAGGTCCGGCGCTCCTGGGGCGTCACCGTCCGGGACGGCTTCGGGCAGACCGAGACGGCCGTGCAGGTCGCCAACAGCCCCGGCCAGCGGCTGAAGACCGGCTCGATGGGCCGGCCGAGCCCGGGCTACAAGGTCGAACTGCTGGACCCGGTGACCGGCGCGCCCGGTGCCACGGAGGGCGAGATCGCCCTGGACCTGTCCGCCCGGCCCGTCGGCCTGATGACCGGCTACCACGGCGACCCGGACCGCACGGCCGAGGCGATGGCCGGCGGCTACTACCGGACCGGTGACGTCGCCTCGCGCGACGAGGACGGATACCTCACCTACATCGGCCGCAGCGACGACGTCTTCAAGGCCTCCGACTACAAGATCAGCCCCTTCGAGCTGGAGAGCGCGCTGCTGGAGCACGAGGCGGTGGCCGAGGCGGCCGTCGTGCCCGCCCCCGACGAGCTGCGCCTGGCCGTGCCCAAGGCCTATGTCGTGCTCGCCGAGGGCTGGCAGCCGGGCCCCGACACCGCGAAGGTGCTCTTCGAGCACTCCCGCGAGGTCCTCGCCCCCTACAAGCGCATCCGCCGTCTGGAGTTCGCGCCCCTGCCCAAGACCGTCTCCGGCAAGATCCGCCGCATCGAACTGCGCGAGGCCACGGCGGCCGGGTCCGACGCCGAGTACCGCGAGGAGGACTTCCGGTGACCACGCACCTGTCGTACACGCACGGGACGGGAACCACCGCCCTGCTCGGCGACACCATCGGCGCCAACCTGGACCGGGCGGTGGCGAGCTGGCCGGACCGCGAGGCGCTCGTCGACGTGCCCTCCGGACGGCGCTGGACCTACGCCGAATTCGCTGCCGACGTGGACGAGTTGGCGCGGGCCCTGGTGACGAGCGGGGTCGTCAAGGGCGACCGGGTGGGCATCTGGGCGATCAACTGCCCCGAGTGGGTGCTGGTCCAGTACGCCACCGCCCGCCTCGGCGCGATCATGGTGAACATCAACCCCGCCTACCGGACGCACGAGGTGGAGTTCGTCCTCAACCAGTCAGGTGTCTCCCTGTTGTTCGCCTCGATCAGCCACAAGAGCAGCGACTACCGGGCGATGGTCGAGGAAGTGCGGGGCAGATGCCCGCAGTTGCGGGAGACGGTCTACATCGGCGACCCGAGCTGGGACGCGTTCCGGCGGCGGGCGACCGGCGAGGCCGCGTACGCGGAACTGTCCTGCGACGACCCCATCAACATCCAGTACACCTCGGGCACGACCGGCTTCCCGAAGGGGGCCACCCTCTCCCACCACAACATCCTCAACAACGGTTATTTCGTGGGCGAGTTGATCGCCTACACCGAACAGGACCGGATCTGCATCCCGGTGCCCTTCTACCACTGCTTCGGCATGGTGATGGGCAACCTGGCCGCCACCTCGCACGGCGCCTGCATGGTCATCCCCGCCCCGTCCTTCGACCCGAGGGCGACCCTGGAGGCGGTCCAGCAGGAGCGCTGCACCTCCCTCTACGGCGTCCCGACCATGTTCATCGCGGAGCTGAACCTCCCCGATTTCGCGGGCTACGACCTCACCTCCCTGCGCACCGGCATCATGGCGGGCTCGCCCTGTCCGGTGGAGGTGATGAAGCGGGTGGTCGCCGAGATGCACATGGAGCAGGTCTCCATCTGCTACGGCATGACGGAGACATCGCCGGTCTCGCTGCAGACCAGGATGGACGACGACCTGGAACACCGCACGGGCACGGTCGGCCGTGTCCTGCCGCACATCGAGGTGAAGATCGTCGACCCGGCGACGGGCGTGACCCAGCCCCGGGGCACCGCGGGCGAGTTGTGCACCCGCGGCTACAGCGTGATGCTCGGCTACTGGAACGAGCCCGAGAAGACCGCCGAGGCCGTCGACCCCGGCCGCTGGATGCACACCGGCGACCTGGCGACGATGCGCGAGGACGGCTACGTCGAGATCGTCGGCCGCATCAAGGACATGGTCATCCGGGGCGGCGAGAACATCTACCCGCGCGAGATCGAGGAGTTCCTCTACGGCCATCCGAAGATCCAGGACGTCCAGGTCGTCGGCGTGCCGCACGAGACGTACGGCGAGGAGGTCCTGGCCTGCGTCATCCCCCGCGACCCCGCCGACCCGCCGACGCTCGAGGAGGTGCGCGCCTTCTGCGAGGGCCGGCTGGCGCACTACAAGGTGCCCAGCAGGCTGCAGATCCTGGACTCCTTCCCGATGACGGTGTCGGGGAAGGTGCGGAAGGTGGAGCTGCGGGAGCCATCCCCGAGGACGGCCTGTCCCTGACCGGCATGTCCTACGACAACACCCAGGCGCTCGGCGCCTCCACCTGGCGGCACGTGGCCTTCATCGA
>NZ_JBEXPK010000061.1:0-47120 GCF_040612015.1 Streptomyces sp. NPDC006476
GCTGCACACCTACAATCACCACCGCGGACACACCGCACTGAAAGGGCAACCACCCGCCAGCCGCGTCCCCAACCTCACGGGTCAGTACACCTAGCGGGCCCCGGCCCCCGCCATCACAGGTACTTCTTCAACTCCCGGCGGGCCAGCGAGCGCTGGTGCACCTCGTCAGGGCCGTCCGCCAGCATCAGCGTGCGGGCGCCGGCGTACAGCTCGGCGAGCGGGAAGTCCTGGCTGACGCCGCCCGCGCCGTGCAGCTGGATCGCGCGGTCGATGATGTCGACGACCGTGCGGGGCGTGGCGATCTTGATGGCCTGGATCTCGGCGTGGGCGCCCTTGTTGCCGACGGTGTCCATCAACCAGGCCGTCTTCAGCACCAGCAGACGCAGCTGCTCGACGGCCACGCGCGCGTCGGCGATCCAGTTCTGCACGACGCCCTGCTGGGCCAGTGCCTTGCCGAAGGCGGTGCGGGAGACGGCCCTGCGACACATCAGCTCGATGGCGCGCTCGGCCATGCCGATCAGCCGCATGCAGTGGTGGATCCGGCCGGGACCGAGGCGGGCCTGCGCGATGGCGAAGCCGCCGCCCTCCTCCCCGATCAGGTTGGTGACCGGCACACGCGCCTGGTCGAAGAGCACCTCGGCGTGGCCGCCGTGGTAGTGGTCCTCGTAGCCGAAGACCTGCATCGCGCGCTTGACGGTGACGCCCGGGGTGTCGCGGGGGACCAGCACCATGGACTGCTGGCGGCGGATGTCGGGCCCGTCCGGGTCCGTCTTGCCCATCACGATGAAGATCTTGCAGTCCGGGTTCATCGCCCCGGAGATGTACCACTTGCGCCCGGTGATGACGTACTCGTCGCCCTCGCGCCGGATGTGCGTGGTGATGTTGGTGGCGTCCGAGGAGGCCACCTCCGGCTCCGTCATCGCGAACGCCGAGCGGATCTCACCGGCCAGCAGCGGCTCGAGCCACTGCTTCTTCTGCTGCTCGTCGCCGAACTGCGCGAGCACCTCCATGTTCCCGGTGTCCGGTGCCGCGCAGTTGAGGGCCGTGGGCGCCAACTGCGGGCTGCGGCCGGTGATTTCGGCGAGCGGGGCGTACTGGAGGTTGGTGAGACCGGCGCCGTACTCGCCGTCGGGGAGGAAGAGGTTCCACAGCCCCTGCCTGCGCGCCTCGGCCTTCAACTCCTCGACGACGGCCGGGGTGTCCCACGGGGACGCGAGCGCTGCGCGCTGCTCCTCCACCACCGCCTCGGCCGGGTAGACGTACTCGTCCATGAAGGCGAGCAGCTTGGCGCGCAGATCCTCGGTGCGCGCGTCGAACGCGAAGTCCATGTGCGATCAGCCTTCCTGAAGGGTCGTCAGACCGTGCTCGATGAAGACGGGGACCAGGCCCCCGATGCGGTCGAAGCCCTGGCCGACCGTCTGGCCCAGCGTGTAGCGGTAGTGGATGCCCTCGAGGATCACGGCGAGCTTGAACCAGGCGAACGCCGTGTACCACGAGACGGCCGAGACGTCCCGCCCGGAGCGGGCCGCGTACCTCTCGACCAGTTCGGCGGGGGCCGGGTGGCCGGGGGCCTCGGCGGTCGTGGAGACGGGGGAGTCGGGCGTGCCGAGCGGCAGGCTGTACATCACCAGCAGGCCGAGGTCGGTGAGCGGGTCACCAAGCGTGGACATCTCCCAGTCCAGGATGGCCTTGATCTTGTCGTCCGCTCCGATCAGCACGTTGTCCAGGCGGTAGTCGCCGTGGACGACGGTCGGTGCGGGCGAGGTCGGCAGGCGGCGGCCGAGCTCGGCGTGCAGCTCGTCGATGCCGGGCAGGTCGCGGTTGCGGGAGGCGTCCAACTGCTTGCCCCAGCGGCGCAGTTGCCGGTCCAGGAAGCCCTCGGGGCGGCCGAAGTCCGCGAGACCCACCTCGGCGGGGTCCACCGCGTGCAGCTCCACCAGTGTGTCCACCAGGGACAGCACCGCGCCCCGGGTCCGCTCGGGGCCCAGCGGGGCGAGCTGGCCGGCGGTGCGGTACGGAGTGCCCTCGACGAACTCCATGACGTAGAAGGGCGCCCCCAGCACCTCCTCGTCCTCGCACAGCAGCACCGGCCGGGGCACCGGCACCTCCGTCGGGTGCAGCGCGCTGATGACCCGGTGCTCACGCTTCATGTCGTGCGCGGTGGCCAGGACATGGCCCAGCGGAGGCCGCCGTACGACCCACTTCGAGGTGCCGTCCGAGAGCGCGTACGTCAGGTTCGAGCGTCCGCCCTCGATCAGCCGGCCGGTCAGCGGGCCCTGCACCAGACCGGGCCGCTCGCGCTCCAGCAGGGAGCGCAGCCGGTCGAGATCGAGACCTGGCGGATGATCGGGGCTCATCGGTGCTCCTTCGCGGGCGCGTGAACGGGACTCGCCCCATCATGCCGACTGGTCGGTATGTCGTCCAGTGCCAGGACTCGAAGTGACCGGGGCCACCCTGGGCCGAAGCTCGCACGGGAGCCTGCTCCCCACGTTCAGAACACCAGTGTCGCCCCACACGCCGCCATGGCCACCGTGCACAGGATGGCAGCCATGGCGTGGCGGGGAGCCAGGACGACGGGAGCCGCGTCCGCCGCGAGTGCGCGGATGCGGCGGTGGGCCAGGAGGAGGAAGGCCAGCCAGAGGGCGCAGCACAGGGCGCAGGCGACGACGCCTACCGACGACACGCCGCCGTGCAGTGCCGTCTTCATGGCCAGTACAGCGACCACCGTGCTCGCCAGGGTCGTACGACGCCACGCGAGGCGGGTGCGTTCGGGCTGCAGGCCGGGGTCACGGGTCTCGGCCGTGCTCATCCCTCCCACCCGACCAGGACCACGACGACCATCGCGACGGCCACGATCGCGACGACCACACTGAGCAGGGCCGGGAAGCGGGAGACCGGGAGGTCCTCGCCCCGGCGCATGGCCCGCTCGCAACGCATCCAGTGGTTGACCGCGCGCAGCGAGCACAGCACACCGGCGCCCAGCAGGGCGAGCGCCAGCCCGACGCGCCAGGCCCAGCGCAGGTCGGGGAGGAACTGGTCCACCGCGAAGCCGCCGCCGATCAGCGCGAGGGCGGTGCGCAGCCAGGCGAGAAACGTGCGCTCGTTGGCCAGGGAGAACCGGTAGTCGGGGGTGTGGCCTTCCTCTCGGACCTGCTCGGGGGCGAACCAGAGCCGGACGTTACGTGCGAAGTCGATCACGTCGAGGACTTTATCCGGTGCGCCTTCAGGCGTTCGAACGCGGCCAGCCCGTCCGGCACCCACTCCCAGTCCGCGAGCCGCCGCTCCACCTCGGCCTCCGGGAGGAAGTCATGCCAGGCGACCTCCTCGACCTGGGGTCGGACCGGCAGTGCGCAGCGCACCTCGTACACCGCCGACCACCAGGTGCGACCGGCGCCGTCGTCGTACAGGAACTTGAAGAGGAAGCGGGGGGTTGGCAGGCCCGTGACGCCCAGTTCCTCCTCGGCCTCGCGCAGGGCAGCCTCGTCGTAGGACTCGCCCGCGCCGACCACACCGCCGACGAACATGTCGTACAGGGAGGGGAAGACCAGCTTGGTCGGGGTGCGGCGGTGGACGAAGACGCGGCCCTCGGCGTCCCGGGCCTGAATGAAGACGCAACGGTGCCGCAGACCCTTGGCGTACGCCTCGCCGCGCGGGGACTGCCCGATGACCTGGTCGTGCTCGTCGACGATGTCGAGGATCTCGTCTGCCGGGTTCGTCATACGGCCATCCAAGCAGGCCGCAGTCGGTTCGGCGGCAGCTCCCGGCTCCGCTCGGCTCGTCCCGGGAGGGGGCTGGTGGGTGTGCTGCCGCCGTGCAGTCGACGCGCGACGGTGAACGCAGGGATGCCCCCCCCCGCGAGCACCCTGGTGTCTGGCGGCGTGGGAATGCGCTGGGGTGAACGGGCCCGCCGTCGGTTCGGCTGGAGGTCCGGGATCCGGTCGGCTCGTCCCGGGAGGGGTCGGTGGGCGGGATGCCACCGTGGAGCCGGCGCGCAACGATGAACGTCGGGACGGCGCCCGCGAGCGGTGTCAGCCGAGTCCGGCCGTGGCGGCCGAGGTCGCTGCCTGGTGTCTGGCGGCGGGAAAGATGGGTTGGGGTGAACGGGCCCGCCGTCGGTTCGGCTGGAGGTCCCGGATCCGGTCGGCTCGTCCCGGGAAGGGTCGGTGGGCGGGATGCCACCGGGGAGCCGGCGCGCAACGATGAACGTCGGGACGGCGCCCGCGAGCGGTGTCAGCCGGGTTCAGCCCTGACGGCCGAGGTCGCTGCCTGGTCCGGCGGCGCGCTAGGCAGCCGTCAGTTCGGCTGCAGGTCCCGGATTCGTTCGGGCTTGGCCGTGCCGGTCGGCATGCAGGGGTGCAGGCCGAGCAGGACGATGCCGCCGACGATCGCCGCGAGGCCCGCCGCCTCCCAGGCCAGGGCGCCGGTGTCGGTGCGCAGCCGGTCGCCCAGGAAGCCGACCCCGCACAGGATGCCGGCCAGCGGCTGGGCGGCGGTAAGGGCGGGCAGGGACATCCGCAGGGGTGCCGTCTCGAAGGCGCTCTGGACCAGGATCAGGCCCGTGACACCGAGCGCGGCCACGCCGTAGGGCTGCCAGGTGGTGAACAGTTCGGTGAAGCCGCCCTCGGAGAAGCGCTGGCCGCTGATCCGGGTGAGGGCGTCCTGGACGCCGTAGAGGACGCCCGCGGCGAGGGCCAGCAGCACGGGGGCGGCGCTCAGCCGGGAACGCTTGGCGTACGTCGTCAGGAGCAGGGCCAGTCCGAGCATGGCGCCGATGATCAGCCAGTGCCGGAAGGGGTCGGTGAGCGCGCTGCCTCCGCGTGGCTGGCCCGCGACGATGAAGGCCGTGACGCCTCCCGCGAGCAGTGCGAGTCCGGTCCACCCCTGACGGCCGAGCGGCTGCCGGGTCTGGCGGCGGGAGAGGGCCAGCGCGAACAGCAGGTTGGTGGCGAGGAGCGGCTCGACCAGGGAGATCTCGCCCTCGCTCAGCGCGACGGCGCCGAGCACCATGCCGACCACCATCAGCCCGATGCCGCCCAGCCAGCGCGGCACCCGCATCAGGTCCAGGAGCAGCCGGGGCGAGAGGAAGTCACCCAGGGGCGCGTGCTGTGCCGCGTTCTGCTGGAGCACGAAGCCGAAGCCCAGGCAGCATGCCGCGCTCACGGCGAGAACCAGAACCAGAACCGACACGCTGCGTACCTCGATCATTGGGCCGGGCTACGGGGGGCGTTTGGGTGACTGTAGCGTCCCAGTGCCCGGCGTGCCCCTGGGAGTACTCGTATTCGGGCGGTCGACCCGTCACTTCGCGCCGTCGATCAAGGGGCGGTCGAGGGCGGTGACACGGCCGTCCGGACATGGTGCGGGGTAAAAGGGGACGGTTGCCATGGCGTACGCCACACCCCGGCCCCGGCCCGCGTCCGCGCGGCGGATGTCCGGATCTCAACTACCACAGGGACAACGGAAGTTGACGCGTGTAAGGCTCAGTCGACTCTTGACGTAAACCATTGGCTGCCGGTTTGCTGTGCGTGATCAGACGAAGGCAGTCCGCAGCCCTACGCCGACCGTGCCGCGTGAGGAAACCCGAGGTGACTCCACCCCCACCGCCCCTCGGCCGGGCCCGCAAACGTGCGGCCCAGGTCATGGACGCGGCTCTCGACGACGGCGAGCTCGTCGCCGCCCGGGCCGCCCTGGCGCAGGGGCGGTGGCAGGTGGCGCGGTCGCTGCTCGTGCACACGGGGGACGACTGGGACCGGCGCGGCCACCGGGTGGTCGTGCTCGCGCAGGAGCGGCACGCCGCCGCCTGGGCGCGGGACTGGCTGCTCGCCGAACCCGATTCCGGCGACGGGGCCCTGCTTCTCGCGCTGGCCCTGGTCGAGCGCGCCGCACGCGGCAAGGAGCAGCCGGACGAGGCCCGCGAGGCCTGTCGGCGCGCCGCGGGCCTGCTGCCCGCCGACCCCACTCCTTGGCTCGGACTCCTCCTGCTGGAGCAGGCCTGGGACGAAACCGAGCGGATCTTCGGCCAGATCCGCGCCCGATACGCCGACCACCACCATGCCCACCACGTGATGGTCGCCCGCCTCGCCGAACGCCATGCCGAGGCCGGACCCGATCCGCTGCACGAGGTCTACGACTTCGCCAACTGGTCCGCCGAACAGGCCCCCGCCGACTCCCCGCTCGCCGTCCTGCCGGTCATCGCGCACGCCGAGCGCTACCGCGTCCTCGCCGCCCACGGCCATGAACCCGCCAACCCCGCCGCCTCCCGCCACTGGACCGGACGCCGGGCCCGGCAGGTCATGAAGGCCGCCTTCGATTGGTGGCTGGAGTGGGAGCACGAGGGCCACCCGCGCCGGCTGGTCGACCTGAACTTCCTGGCCCACGCCAAGGTCTGCGAGGGCCGGGGCGCCGAGGCGGCCGCCCTCTTCCACCGGATCGGCGAGCACGCCACCGCCGCGCCCTGGTCCTACCCCGACCGCGATCCGTACTCCGCCTTCCGTGCCGCGCGCACCGCCGCGCTCGGCACGGCATGACAGACCCGACACCGACCCCGAGGACGGTCCCTACATGGCCACCGAGAATTCCAGCGCGAGCAGACCCGCCGCCGGCATCAGCACCTTCAAGGGCCAGGAGCGCGCACTGCGGGCCGACCGCCTCGGCACGGGCGGTCTGCTGCTGTCCGTGCTCGCCGCGACCGCCCCCCTCATGGTGGTCGCGGGTGTCATGCCCACCACATTCGCGGTGATGGGGATCGTCGGCCAGCCGCTGCTGTTCGTCGTCCTCGGCGTGGTGCTGATCCTCTTCAGCGTCGGGTACGCCGAGATGAGCCGGCACGTCCACAACGCGGGCGCCTTCTACGCCTACATCTCCCGCGGCCTCGGCGGCACCGCCGGCGCGGGCGCCGCCCTGGTGGCCCTGGTCGCCTACAACGCGCTCCAGGTCGGCATCTACGGCATCTTCGGCTTCGAGGTCTCCGGGCTGTTCGCCACCTACGCCCACGTGGACATCGCCTGGTGGATACCGGCGCTGGTGGCACTGGCGGTCGTCGGCGCGCTCGGCTGGCTGAAGATCGACCTCAACGCGCGGGTGCTGGGAGTGCTGCTGATCGTCGAGGTGATCCTTGTGGTGATCTTCGACGTCGCCGCGGTGGCCGACCCGGCGACGCAGGGCCTGTCGCTGCACGCCTTCAATCCGGACACCCTCAGCGGCGCGGGCGTCGGCACCGCCCTGTGCTTCTGCATCGCGGCCTTCCTCGGCTTCGAGCAGGCCCCCGTGTACGCGGAGGAGACCAGCAGGCCGCACATCCTGGTGCCGCGCGTGATGTTCCTCGCGGTCGGCGGTGTCGCCGTCTTCTTCGCCGTCAGCTGCTGGGCGCTGACCGTCGCCGCGGGACCCTCCCAGGTCGTCGGCGTGGCGCAGAAGGAGAGCGCCGGCATGCTCTTCTCGCTGACCGACTCCCGCCTCGGCGGAACCTTCACCGACGTGCTGCACGTGCTGTTCGTGACCGGCATGTTCGCCGCCATGCTCAGCTTCCACAACGTCGTCGCCCGCTACACCTTCGCCATGGGCCGCGAGGGCCTGCTGCCGCGCGCCTTCGGCCGCACCACCGGCACCAGCGGCGCCCCCGGCACCGGCTCGCTGCTGCAGACGGCCGTCTCGGCGGTGATCGTGATCGTCTTCGCGGTCGCCGACAACAAGCCCACCGGTGATCCGACGGCGCCCGTGCTGCACCTGTTCACCTGGTTCGGCAACATCGGTGCGCTCGGGGTGATCGTGCTGATGGCGGCCGCCTCCGTGTCGGTGATCGTCTTCTTCGCCCGGCGCGGGGCCGTGGGCGCGCAGGCCTGGCGGCTGGCGACCTCGGCGCTTGCCGCCGTCGCCCTGCTGGTGATCGCCGGCTACACGGTCAAGGACTTCGACGTCCTGGTCGGCGCCGGTCCCGACTCGGCGCTGAGCTGGGTTCTGCCCGGCACCGTCGGCCTCGCCCTGATCGTCGGTCTCGTCCAGGGCCTGGTCCTGCGCTCGCGCGCACCCGAGGCCCACGCCCGCATCGGCCTCGGCAACGAGGCGTTCCAGCTGGAGAAGGCGGCCCAGGAGACGGCGTAGCACCGCAGCGTCGACGGCATGGCACCGGGGCGTTTCTGAGAACGCCGTAAGAAGTGCTTACGGAACCCTGACGAGCACCCGCGATTCCTGGTCCGGCGGGGCCCGCGGGTGTTCGAATGGATACGTGAACCCCGAACAACCCGAGGAGCCGGGCAAACCGGCGCCGTCCACGCAACGCGGCACCCCGGTCGGCCGCCGGGTCCTGCTCGGCACCATCGGCCTGGGCGCCCTCGGCGTGGTGACCGCGCCCACCGTGCAGCGCGCCCTGGAGAGCTTCCTCGGCGCCGCCGCGGGCAAGGACCCCACCGGCCTGACCGGTCTGCTCCCGAACGGCGGCGGTTTCCGCTACTACTCGGTGACCACCTCGGTACCGCACAAGGACGCCTCGAACTACCGCCTCACCGTCGGCGGACTGGTCGACCGCCCGAAGACCTACACGCTCGACGACCTGCGCGCCCTGCCGCAGACCCGGCTGGTCAAGGACGTCCAGTGCGTCACCGGCTGGCGGGTCCCGGACACCCCCTTCGAAGGGGTACGGCTCTCCGACCTGCTGGACGCGGCGGGCGTGCGGTCCGGCGCCGGGGCGGTCCAATTCACCTGCTTCGACGGCGCCTACACCGAGAGCCTCACCCTCGACCAGGCGCGCCGCTCCGACGTCCTGGTGGCCCTGCGCATGCAGGACAAGGAGATCGGCCACGACCATGGCGGCCCGGTCCGCCTGTACGTGGCGCCGATGTACTTCTACAAGTCCGCCAAGTGGCTCTCCGGCATCACCGTCACCGAGCACGTCAAGCGCGGCTACTGGGAGCACCGGGGCTACGACGTGGACGCCTGGGTCGGCAAGTCGAACGGACGCGACGATGACCCTACGAGCTGAGGCGCGCACCCCGGCGGCCACCGAGGTCCGCCGGTTCGGGCCGGTGCAGAAGTGGGTGCACCGGACCACGGCCGCGCTGATGGGCGTGTGCGTGGTGACGGCCGCCTTCCTCTACGTCCCGCAGTTCGCGGAACTGGTCGGCCGCCGCGAGCTGGTGGTGCGCGTCCACGAGTGCGCCGGGCTCGCCCTGCCGGTGCCCGTGCTGGTGGGCCTGGTCTCCCGGCACTTCCGCGCCGACCTCGGGCACCTCAACCGCTTCGGGCCGCACGACAAGACGTGGCTGCTGGCGGTCGTGAGCCGGGACAAGCGCCGCTCCTCGCGTCCGGCGGCGAAGTTCAACGCCGGGCAGAAGATCTACGCGTCCTGGATCGCCGGGGCCACGCTGGTGATGCTCGGCACGGGCCTGATCATGTGGTTCACCCATCTCACCTCGATCGTGTGGCGCACCAGCGCGACCTTCGTGCACGACTGGCTGGCGCTGACCATCGGGATCGTCATCGCCGGGCACATCGGCATGGCGATCGGCGACCCGGAGGCCCGAAGCGGCCTACGGACGGGGAAGGTGAGCCGGGAGTGGGCGAAGCGGGAACACCCTCTCTGGCGTCCTTGAACCGGGCCCGGCGGGCGGCCCTGCCCTTTCCGTCGGCTGCGAGCTCTCGCCAGGTGACGGGACCGTGACGGTGGGCGCCACCACCGTGAAGGCGTCCTTCAGACGTGCCTCGGTGCTGCCGTAGCGGACGACCACGTCGACGGATGCCGGATAGGAAGCCAGGGTCGGTACGACCGCCGACAGCACCACTTCGTCGCCCGACACGGAGCGCAGCACGCTCGGCACGGGCAGCGCGCGCCCGCCGATGGACACGCTTCCGAACCTGGGCAGTTCGGCGGGGTCGAAGTAGGTGCCGTGCAGCTCGATCCCGACGGTGTCGCCGGGCTGGGCCACCTCGGTGTCCACCCCGGCGATCCGGTAGGCGCACGCGGGCGCGGAGCCCGAGGAGGCCTTCAGCCGCACGGTGGCGTGCGGATGCAACCGGTGCAGCTCCAGCAGCCCGCCGAGGACGGCGTGGGCGGCGCGCCCCTTGCACGTGTCGACCTTGCCGGCCAGCGCGGTGTACTCCCTGGCCACCGTCGCCCAACCCCCGCCTCGGCCCTGCACGGCGAGACAGGCGGTGGCCAGAGCCCGCAGCACCCGCCACTCGGGGTCGGCGGAGGCCGCCGGGACGACCGTGAGGACGGCCCGGCACCGGCCCGGGTCCCTCAGCTGGTCGTAGACACCGGCCGGGTCGGGCGCGGGGTCGGCGTTGGGGGAGACCGGGCCGGGCGGAAGCCAACCCGGGCTCAGAAGAAGGCTGCTGCTGTGGCTGGGAGAGGGCGTGGGGGAGCTGCGACGGGGGGTCGTGGCGCCGGGATGGTGGTGCGGAACGTCCGGGCGTACGGTCCCCATGGCCTCCCCGGCCGGTGACTGACGGGGAGTGGGGGAAGGCGGTGCTGTACGGGGGCCGTCGGTGACCGTGGGACCGGTGGTCACGATCGAGCTGCCGCGGCCTCCGCCGTCCGGGCTGCCACTTCCGTCACCGCCGAAGGCCGCGACGGCCACCGCCACCGCTCCCGCCACGAGCAGCCCCGAGATGCGCATCCCGAGGGAAACCGCCATCATGCCCCCCGACACGGTCCGCCCCCGGAGCTCCCAGGCCCGGGGATCTCCTCATCATGCGGGCGGCCACGCGCCCGGGGAACCCGTATTCGGCTGATCCTTGGGGAATGTTCAGGAAGTCCCGAAGTCCAGCAGCACCTTGCAGGACCGGCTGCGGTCCGCCGCCAGTGCGAAGGCCGACCCCGCCTCCCGCACCGGGACCACCGCGCTGACCAGCCCGTCGAAGGCGGGCTCGGCCGCCAGCAGCCGCAGCGCCTCGTCGAACTCGGTGTCGAAGCGGAAAGCGCCCCGCAGTTCGATCTCCCGGCTGACGACGAGATTGCCGGCGAAGGGAGAGAGCCCCGGCGGCAGCATCCCCAGCTGGACCACGACCCCGCCGCGCCGCACCAGCCGCAGACAGGCGTCCAGCCCCGCCGCCACCCCGGACGCCTCCACGGCCACGTCCACCTCGGACGGCCACCCGGGATCGTCCGGGTCGTCGGCCCGTACGAGGGTGTCGGCGCCGGCGAGGCGGGCGTACTCCAGGGCGGCGGGGAGCAGGTCGGTGACCGTGACCCGTGCGGCGCCCGCCGCCCTGGCCGCCGCGACGACCAGACAGCCGATGGGTCCGGCGCCGGTGACCAGGACGTGCCTGCCGGTCACGTCCCCGGCCCGGCGCACCGCGTGCAGGGCGACGGACAGCGGCTCGGCGAGGGCCGCCCGGCGCAGCTCCAGCCCCTCCGGAAGCGGCCTCAACTGCTCGGTGGGGACGACCACTCGGGCCGCGAAACCGCCTTGTACGTGGGGGAAGCGGGCCGCGCTGCCGAGGTAGCGGGTGTCCCGGCAGACGTTCCGGCGTCCGTCCACGCACTCCGGGCAGGCACCGCAGGGACTGGCCGGGTGCACGGCGACGGCCGTACCCGCGGCGGGACTTGCGGGGGACGGGGAGCCGTACGCGAGGACCGTCCCGACCACCTCGTGCCCGAGCAGCATCGGCTCCCTCAGGCGGAAGTCGCCGACCCCGCCGTGCCTCCAGTAGTGCAGGTCGGACCCGCAGACCCCGCCGTAGCGGACGGCCACCAGGGCCTGTCCGGGGGCGGGTTCCGGGACCGGCAACTCCTCGACGCGCAGGTCGTCCTGACCGTGGATCACACAACCGAGCATCCGCGGGGCCCCCTTCACAGCACGCTCGTCATTCCGCCGTCGACGTACAGCACCTGTCCGCCGACGAAGTCCGCGGCGGGCGAGGCCAGGAAGAGCACCCCGCCCACCAGGTCCTCGGTACGGCCCCAGCGGCCGGCCGGGGTGCGGCGGCGCACCCAGGCACTGAACTCCTCGTCCTCGACGAGGGGTTGGGTCAGCTCCGTCTCGATGTAGCCCGGCCCCAGGCCGTTGACCTGCACACCGTGCGGGCCCCAGTCGGCGCACATGCCCTTGGTCAGCATCTTCAGCGCGCCCTTGGTGGCCGCATAGGGCGCGATGCCGGGGCGGACCACCTCGCTCTGCAGCGAGCAGATGTTGACGATCTTTCCGTGACCGCGGGCCGTCATGTACCGGGCCGCCTCCCGGCCGACGAGGAAGGCGCTGGTGAGGTTGGTGTCCAGGATGCGGTGCCAGTCGGCGTCGGTGAACTCCAGGAGCGGGGCGCGCAGTTGCATGCCCGCGTTGTTGACGAGGATGTCCAGGGGGCCGACCCGCTGTTCGACGTCCGCCAGACCGGCCTTCACGGAGGAACCGTCCGTCACGTCGAACACGGCCGTGTGCACGTCGCCGGGCAGTTCCGCGGCCGCCTTGGTGAGGCGGTCGGCCTCCCGGCCGTTGAGGACCACCGTGCATCCGGCCTCCGCCAGGCCCCGGGCGAGGGCCAGCCCGATGCCCCGGCTGGAGCCGGTGACCAGGGCCCTGCGGCCGCTGATGTCGAACAGGGGGTGACTCATCCTCGTACTCCTAGATGACCAGTGAGAGGAGCAGGACCAGGCCGCCCGCGACCACGGAGATGATGGTCTCCATGACGGACCAGGTCTTGATGGTCTGGCCGACGCTCAGCCCGAAGTACTCCTTCACCAGCCAGAAACCGGCGTCGTTGACATGGCTGAAGAAGAGCGAGCCGGCGCCGATGGCCAGGACCAGCAGGGCGGTGTGCGTGGTCGACATGTCGGCCGCGAGCGGGGCGACCAGACCGGCCGCCGAGACCGTCGCCACCGTCGCCGAACCGGTGGCGAGCCGGATGATCACCGCGATCAGCCAGGCCAGCAGCAGCGCCGGGATCGACCAGTCCTTGGAGATGTCCAGGATCATCCGGCCCACGCCGGTGTCGATCAGCGTCTGCTTGAAGCCGCCGCCCGCGCCGACGATCAGCAGGATGCCGGCGATGGGCGCGAGTCCCTGCTCGACCAGCGGCGTGAGCCGCTCCCGGCCGAACCCGGCGGGCCGCAGCAGCGTGAAGATGCCGACGAGCACCGCCGCGAGCAGGGCGATCAGCGGGTTGCCTATGACGTCGAAGACGCGCTGGGTGATGTCGTCGGGGTTGTCGATCACGATGTCGACCAGTGCCTTGGACAGCATCAGCACGACCGGCAGCAGGACGGTCGCCAGGGTGGCGCCGAAGCCGGGGCGGTTCTCCAGTTCCTCGGACGCGCGCGGCGGCAGCATCCGCTCGGGGACCGGGACGTCGACCCAGCGGGCCGCGACCTTGGAGAACAGCGGGCCGGCGATGATCACCGTCGGGATGGCGACCAGGATGCCCAGCGCCAGCGTCACACCGAGGTTGGCCTTGACGGCGGAGATCGCGACCAGCGGACCGGGGTGCGGCGGGACGAGACCGTGCATCACGGACAGACCGGCGAGCGCCGGGATGCCGATGCGCATCACGGAGTAGTTGCCGCGCTTGGCGACCATCAGCACGACCGGGATCAGCAGCACGATGCCGACCTCGAAGAACAGCGGGAGTCCGATGACCGAGGCGATCAGCACCATCGCCCACGGCATCGCCCGGCCGCCGGCCTTGGCGAGGATGGTGTCGACGATCTCGTCCGCTCCGCCGGAGTCGGCGAGCATCTTGCCGAGGATGGAGCCCAGGGCGATCAGCACACCGACGCTCGCGACCGTGGTGCCGAGTCCGGTGGTGAAGCTGAGGATGACCTTGTCCAGTGGGGCACCCGCGACGGCACCGAGCACCAGCGAGCCGATGGTCAGGGACAGGAAGGCGTGCAGCTTGAACTTGGTGATGAGCACGACGATGACGGCGATGCCCACGAGTACGGCGATGCCCAGCTGAGCGTGGCCGGCCGAGGTGATCGGCTCGGGTGCGTCCGCTGCCAGCATCTCGACGCTGAGTCTGGTCACGGTTTTCCCTTGCAGGTACGGGGAGTTGGGTAGGGGTCTTACCGGGCCGGGTGGGGGAGTGCGCTCAGCGCCTTCATGGCCCGTTCGGTGATCTCTTCGGGGCTGCCGGTGACGTCCACCGCGACACCCGCCTCGTCCGGCTGGAGTGGCTGGAGGGTGGCGAACTGGGAGTCGAGCAGCGCCGTCGGCATGAAGTGACCCTGCCGATGCGACATCCGGTCCTCGATCAGGGCACGGTCGCCCGTGAGATGGACGAAGACGACACCGGGGGCGGCGGCGCGCAGACGGTCGCGGTACGACCGCTTCAGCGCCGAGCTGCTGACCACCCCGCCGAGCCCGGCCCGCTCGTGCGCCCAGGCGCCGATGGCGTCGAGCCACGGCCACCGGTCCTCGTCGTCGAGCGGGACGCCGGCCGACATCTTGGCGATGTTGGCCTGCGGGTGGAAGTCGTCGCCCTCGGCGTACGGAACGCCGAGCCGCGCCGCGAGCAGGGGACCGATGGTGGTCTTCCCGGTGCCCGCGACGCCCATGACCACGACGACATGGGGGGTGCTCATCGCTGCCTCACTGTCCTCTTCGACACATGATGTCGACGTAACTGAAACCGATTAGGTACGACGAATTCAAGACCCCGGCATAAATAAGTCTGACTTTTTATGCCTGTGATCCACCCCGTACTCTGAGTGCATGAGCACAGCGGGCCGGGGGCTGCACGGCCGTGTACTGGACACCCTCGGCCCCGCGATCACAGCGGGCGAGTACCCGCCGGGCAGCGTTCTGCGCACGGACGAGCTGGCACAGCGTTTCGACGTGTCACGGTCGGTGATGCGGGAGGCGGTCCGGGTCCTGGAGTCCATGCACCTGGTCGAGTCGCGCCGGCGCGTGGGCGTGACCGTGCGCCCGAAGGCCGAGTGGAACGTGTACGACCCGCAGGTCATCCGCTGGCGCCTGGCCGGCGCCGACCGCCCCCGTCAGCTGCGCTCACTGACCGTGCTGCGCTCGGCGGTCGAACCGGTCGCCGCCGCGCTCGCGGCGAGGAACGCCAGCGCCGAGCAGTGCGCCGAACTCACCCAGTGCGCCCTCGGCATGGTCGCCAACTCCCGCGGCCACAAGCTGGAGGAGTACCTCGTCCACGACGTGGCCTTCCACCGGGTGATCCTCGCCGCCTCGGGCAACGAGATGTTCGCGCGCCTCGGGGACGTCGTCGCCGAGGTCCTCTCCGGCCGCACCCACCACGACGTGATGTTCGAGGACCCCGACCCCGCCGCCGTCACCCTCCACGTCCAGGTCGCCGAGGCGGTACGAGCGGGCGACGCGGCCCGCGCGGAGGAACTCACCAGGGAGATCACGGTGGGGGCGCTGCAGGAGCTGGACATCCTGGCGCCCTGACCGGCGTCAGTCGAGGAACTCCCCGTCCACGTACACCCACGCCCCCTCCACCCGCTCGAAGCGGCTCCGCTCGTGCAGCGCGCCGCCCCTGAAGGACGCGCGGAAGGTCACCGTGCCGGTGGCGTGGAAGGCCGAGCCGTCCGCGGTGTCCAGGATCTCCAGGCCCGTCCAGCGCATCCCTGGGTCGAAGCCGACCCGGGCGGGGCGGGTCCGCGGATGCCAGGTGCGCAACAGGTAGGGCTCGTCGCGCCGGACGAAGGCGCTGTAGCGCGAGCGCATCAGCGCCTCGGCGGTGGGTGCGGCCGCCTCACCCCGGTGGAAGCGGCCACAGCACTTCTCGTACGTCCCCGGCAGACCGCAGGGACAGGACGGTGAGGGGCGTCGGGACATGGGGGCCATTCTGCCCGGCCCGCCCGCCTACGCCGACTCGGCGTTGGTGGGCGGGTGCGAGGGACGCGCCGGGATCTGGGCCGGCAGCGCGGGCAGCCGGGTGCCGTACACCCAGGCGTCGAAGAGGCCGTCCAGCGGTTCGTCCGCGTAGCGGTTCGCATGGGCCGTGAACGTCGTGGTCGTCACCGCCCCGCCCCGGTGCAGTCCCGCCCAGCCGCGCAGCATACGGAAGAAGGCCTCGTCGCCCATCGCGCAGCGCACCGCGTGCAGGACCAGCCCGCCGCGCTCGTAGAGCCGGTCGTCGAACATCGACTTGCGTCCCGGATCGGCCAGCCGGAGGTCCTGCGGCTGCGAGGACAGCAACCGGTGCGCGGCGGCGGCCAGTTGCTGCGCGCTGCGCCCGCCGGACCGCTCCGACCACAGCCACTCCGCGTACTTGGCGAAACCCTCGTTCAGCCAGATGTGCCGCCAGTCCGCGATGGACACGCTGTTGCCGAACCACTGGTGCGCCAGCTCGTGCGCCACCAGCCGCTCCCAACCCCGGGCCCCGTCCACATGGTTGGCGCCGAACAGCGACAACCCCTGTGCCTCCACGGGCACATCGAGTTCCTCCTCGGTCACCACGACCGCGTACTCGTCGAACGGGTAGGGCCCGAACAGCTCCTGGAACAGATCCATCATCTGCGGCTGCCGCGCGAAGTCCCGTGAGAACTCCGGCAGCAGATGCGCCGGGATGTGCCCGTGCTGCGGCACCCCGCCCGGCCCCGGGTCGCCGAGCAGCACCGTCTGGTACTTGCCGATCGCCAGACCGACGAGATAGCTGGAGGTCGGCGCGGCCTGCTCGTACACCCAGGTCGTGGTGGACGCCTTGGTGGTACGGGTCAGCAGCCTGCCGCCCGCGACCACCGCGTACGCGGACGGCGTGGTGACGGAGATCTGGTACGAGGCCTTGTCGGCGGGCCGGTCGTTGCACGGGTACCAGGACGGCGCCCCGATCGGCTGGCTGGCCACCAGCGCCCCGTCCTCCAGCTCCTCCCAGCCGAGCCCGCCCCAGGGGCTGGGGACCGGCTTGGGGTTGCCCGACCAGTGCACCTCGACCGGGAAGGCGGCACCGGGGCGGACCGGCTTGGCGGGACGGACCCGCAGCCGGCCGCCGCGGTGCGTGTAGTGCGCCGGGCGGCCGTCCACCTTGACCCGGCCGATCTTGAAGTCGGCCAGGTTGAGGGTGAACTCGGCGAGCGGCGAGCGACCCGCTATGGCGCTGATCCGGGCGCTGCCCGCCAGCCGGTTGGGACCAGGACGGTAGTCCAGCGTGAGCTCGTACCGGTGCACGCGGTAACGGGCATCACCGTGTTCCGGAAAGTACGGGTCCGAACCACCCGACTGCTGAACTGCCACTGCCGCTTCTGCTCCCTGCGCCGTCGAACCACTCGCTCCCGCCGGTACGCCGCTCACCGGTGTCGAGTGGCCCGCGTTCAGGGACGCCATGCCTCGATCGGGTTGCCGAGCCAGCGGGTGTCGTCCGGGACGGACTCCGCGGCCATGACGAGCGACGCGGGACCCAGGGTGGTGCGGGCCCCGATCGTGCTGCCGGGCAGCACGATCCCGCCAGGGCCCAGCGTGGCGCCCTCACGGAGAACAACAGTATCCGTCCGCAAGATCCGGTCGTGGAAGAGGTGGGTCTGCAGGACGCAGCCCCGGTTCACGGTCGCCGCGTCCTCGAGGGTCACCAGGTCGGTCTCCGGCAGCCAGTAGCTCTCGACCCAGACGCCCTTGCCGATCCGGGCGCCGAGCCCGCGCAGCCACGCGGTCATCACCGGCGTGCCCGGCACGGAACCGGCCAGCCAGGGCACCGCCACGACCTCGACGAAGGTGTCGGCGAGCTCGTTGCGCCACACGTAACCGCTCCACAGCGGGTGCTCCCCGGTGTGGTGCCGGCCCACGAGCAGCCACTTCGCGACGACCGACACCAACGCGGCCACCGCACCGGCCCCGAGCAGCACGACACCCGACAGCAGCGCGGCCCACGGCCCGAGCAGGCACAGCAGGGCCGCCGTGCCACCCGCGATCGCGGCCGAGCAGAACACCGGCACGATCCGGCACAGCTCCACCAGGCCGCGCGCCCACAGCAGCCGGGCCGGCGGGTCGTACGTCCGGCTCTGGTCGCCGCTCTCGGCGTTCCGCGGCAGCTTCACCGGCGGCAGCCCCAGGTAGGAGCTGCCCTTCTTCGCCTTCTTCGGCGTCGCGGACAGCACGCCCACCAGCCCGCCGTCCGGCACGCTGCGCCCCGGCGCGGTCATCCCGGAGTTCCCCAGGAACGCCCGCCGCCCGATCTCCGCGCGCCCGATCCGCATCCAGCCGCCACCGAGCTCGTACGGCGCGGTCAGCGTGTCGTCGGCCAGGAACGCGCCCTCGCCGACCGTCGTCAGGCTCGGCAGCGCCAGCACCGTGGACACCTCCGCGCCCCGCCCGATCCGCATCCCGAGCAGCCGCAGCCACACCGGCGTGACCAGCCCGGCGTACAGCGGGAACAGCGTCTCGCGCGAGCGGTCCATCAGCTGCGTGACCGTCCAGGCCTGCCAGCCGGTCCGGCTGTGCGTCGGGTACGTCCCCTCACGCAGGCCCAGGCTCAGCAGCCGCACGCCGACGAGGATCTGCAGCGCGTACGCCGCCCCGAACGCCAGCGTCGCCGGGACGAGGGCGAGCGCGGCACCGCGCAGGGGCGCGGCCGGATCGATGAGGGCGTGCGCCACGAGGAAGGCGGCCCCGCACGCGATCAGCGGCAGCGCGGAGAGCACGAGGCCCGTCAGGCCGTACATCACCCGCCAGTACGTGCCGCGCTGCGGGCGCTCCTTGGGCCAGTTCCGCTTGGCCTTGCCCAGCTTGACCGCGGGCGCGCCCGCCCAGCGCTGGCCGGTCGGGATCTGCCCGTTCACCGCGGAACCGGGGGCCACCTCGGCGCGCTTGCCGACGCGGGCGCCCGGGAAGAGCATGCTGCGGGTGCCGACGGTGGCGTGGGCGCCGACCTTGACCTGCCCGATCTCCAGCCGGTCGCCGTCCAGCCACCAGCCGGAGAGGTCCACCTCGGACTCCACGGCGGCGCCCCGGCCCAGCTTGAGCATGCCGGTGACGGGCGGCAGCGAGTGCAGGTCGACGTCCTGGCCGATCTTGGCGCCCAGCGCGCGGGCGTACCGCTCCAGCCAGGAACCGGTCAGCGTGGTCGCCCCGCTGAACTCGGCCAGCCGCTCGGCGGTCCACAGCCGCAGATGGACGCCGCCACCGCGCGCGTACCGGCCGGGCTCGACGCCCCGCAGCAGCAGCCGTGCGCCGCCCGCGGCGATCGCGAGCCGTCCGGGCGGGCTGAAGAGCGCGATGCCGCCGGCCGCGAGCAGCCACCAGGGCGCCGTCGGCAGCCAGGACCAGGCGGGCAGCAGATTGCCGAGCGCGGCCAGCACGATCGTCCAGCGCAGACCGAGCAGCGTGAACAGCGGGACCAGGAGCAGCAACTGGACGACCTTGGCGCGGACCGGCACCGGGGCGATCGTGCGCCGGGCGCCGTCGTCCTGCGCCGACGCCTCCAGGTGGCGGGCCAGCTTGCGCAGCGTGGGCTGCTGGTAGATGTCGAGGACGGCCGCGCTCGGGTAACGGGTGCGCAGCCTCGTCGTCAGCTGGGCGGCGGCCAGGCTGCTGCCGCCGATCGCGAAGAAGTCGTCGCGGGCGCCGCTGACCGGGATGCCGAGGACTTCCGCCCACTGCTCGGCCAGCCACGCCTCGGTGCCGTAGAGCTGCTCGGCCGGACCACCGGTCTCCAGACCCTCCAGCGGCCAGGGCAGCGCGTTGCGGTCGACCTTGCCGGACGTGCGGGTCGGCAGGTCCTCGACGGGGGCGATCAACGGTACGAGCGCGGCGGGCAGCTCGGCGCGCAGCTTCTCCACCGCGGCCGCGTGGTCCCAGCCGTCCTGGGTGACGACATAGCCGACCAGGAGCTGGTTGCCGCTGCGGGCGGTGCGCACGGCGGCGGCCGCGCCGGCCACCCCGGGCAGCGCCTGCAGCGCGGCGTCCACCTCACCGAGCTCGATCCGGCGCCCGCCGAGCTTGATCTGCTCGTCGGCGCGCCCCAGGAACACCAGCCCCTCCCGCTCGGCTTTCACGAGGTCACCGCTGCGGTACGCCCGCTCCCAGCCCAGCGACTCGAGGGGCGCGTACTTCTCCGCGTCCTTCTCCGCGTCCAGGTACCGGGCGAGACCGACCCCGCCGATCACCAGCTGACCGCTCTCGCCCATCGGGACGGGCTCCCCGGCCTCGTCGACGACGGCCAGCTCGTAGCCGTCCAGCGGCAGTCCGATGCGGATCGGTTCCTCGCCGCTCATCAGTGAGGCGCAGGCCACAACGGTCGCCTCGGTGGGCCCGTAGGTGTTCCAGACCTCGCGCCCCTCCGTCACCAGCCGCTGCACCAGCTCGGGCGGGCAGGCCTCGCCGCCGAAGATCAGCAGACGAACGTCGTTGAGGGTCTCCGGCTCCCAGAGCGCGGCGAGCGTCGGGACGGTGGAGACCACGGTGATCTCCTGCTCGACCAGCCACGGGCCCAGGTCGGCGCCGCTGCGGACCTGCGAGCGCGGGACCGGCACCAGACAGGCGCCGTAGCGCCAGGCCAGCCACATCTCCTCGCAGGAGGCGTCGAAGGCTACCGACAGGCCCGCCATCACGCGGTCACCGGGACCGATCGGGTCCTCGGTGAGGAACAGCGCGGCCTCGGCGTCCACGAACGCGGCGGCGCTGCGGTGACTGACGGCGACGCCCTTGGGTTTGCCCGTCGAGCCGGAGGTGAAGATGATCCACGCGTCGTGCTCGACGCCCGGGCGGGCGGCGGGCACGTCACCGCGCCCGTTGACGGTCAGCTCGTGCGCGGCGCCGACGACGGCCCGCACCTCGGCCTCCCCGAACACCAACTCGGCCCGCTCGTCGGGGTCCTCGGCGTCCACGGGGACGTAGGCGGCTCCCGCGGCCAGGACCGCGAGGATCGCCACGTACAGGTCGTTGGTGCCGGACGGCACGCGGACGCCCACGCGGTCACCGAGTCCGACACCGGCCGCGCCGAGTTCGCGCCGCAGCCGCTCCACCTCGCCGGCCAGCTCCCGGTAGGTGAGCTGGACGGTGCCGTCGTCCAGGGCGAGTTCGTCCGGGTACGAGCGCACGGACGCGTCGAAGATGTCGACAAGCGTGCGGGGGGAGGCCGCCTGACCTCCCGAAAAACGTGCGGTGTCGCCGAACTGCTGGTGGATCTCAGCGCTGAGCTCTTCGTCGAGCAGGCCGAGAGCACTGCTCTCGTGTATGGCTGCCATCGGGTCCTCGCGTCTCGATCCCGGAAGCCTCCGGGGCGCTGGCGGGCCCGCAGGTCTGCCTGGGGTTGTCCTCCTCCAGCTCCGTAACAAAAGGGAAATCTTAGTACGACGCTAGGTTCATGCCATCTGATCAGCCACTCGGAAGGGCCGTTCGGGACACCATGAAGCCCCGCAGACCACCTCTGACCTGGTGATCTTCAAGGCGGAGAGAGATGTCCCACACCGTGGGTGAGGAGAGGCTCACGGGGCGCATGTGGCGCCCGACGCGAGAGGGCACATGCACGGCGCCCGACCAAAACACAAACGGTGCCGACCGAATATCGGTCAGCACCGGAGTGTCCGCTGATGGTGTCCGAGGGGGGACTTGAACCCCCACGCCCGATAAAGGGCACTAGCACCTCAAGCTAGCGCGTCTGCCATTCCGCCACCCGGACAAGGTGTCTGTCGTGCGGGGTTTCCCCCGCGGCGACGAAGGAAACATTACCAGGCTCCCGGGGGTGCCCGATCACCCCCCGTCGCGACCCCGCCCCGGCGTGAACGGCGTGTGACGGGCCGGGCCCGGCCTTGGGGCGCGGCCGGGGTCGGAGGGAGGATGAGGGGAACCACCAGCAGTGACAGCGGGAGGAAGCAGCGTGAGCGACACGGACACGACCAGGACCGTCACCGGCGAGGACGAGGTCGTGGACCTCTGCCGCGAGCTGATCCGGATCGACACCAGCAACTACGGCGACCACTCGGGGCCCGGCGAGCGCAAGGCCGCCGAGTGGACGGCCGAGAAGCTCGCCGAGGTCGGCCTGGAACCGCGGATCTTCGAATCGCACCCGGGCCGCGCCTCGACCGTGGCCCGTATCGAGGGCGAGGACCCGTCCCGGCCCGCGCTGCTGATCCACGGCCACCTGGACGTCGTACCGGCCAACGCCGACGACTGGACCCACCACCCCTTCTCCGGCGAGGTCACCGACGGGTGCGTGTGGGGGCGTGGGGCGGTCGACATGAAGGACATGGACGCCATGACCCTCGCCGTCGTGCGCGACCGGCTCAGGAGCGGCCGCAGGCCCCCACGGGACATCGTGCTGGCGTTCCTCGCCGACGAGGAGGCAGGCGGCACGTACGGCGCCCGGCACCTCGTCGACAACCACCCGGACCTCTTCGAGGGCGTCACCGAGGCGATCAGCGAGGTCGGCGGGTTCTCGTTCACGGTGAGCGAGCAGCGGCGGCTCTATCTGATCCAGACGGCCGAGAAGGGCATGCACTGGATGAAGCTGACCGTGGCCGGGACGGCGGGCCACGGCTCGATG
This sequence comes from Streptomyces sp. NPDC006476, assembly GCF_040612015.1. Classification (NCBI taxonomy): domain Bacteria; kingdom Bacillati; phylum Actinomycetota; class Actinomycetes; order Kitasatosporales; family Streptomycetaceae; genus Streptomyces; species Streptomyces sp. NPDC006476. Next base: position 22,372 of record NZ_JBEXPK010000061.1, read on the forward strand.
ATCCACCGCGACAACGCGATCACGGAGCTCTCGGAGGCCGTCGCGCGCCTCGGCCGGCACACCTTCCCGGTCCGGGTCACCAAGACCACCCGCGCCTTCCTCGACGAACTCGGCGACGCGCTCGGCACCGAGCTGGACCCCGAGGACATGGAGTCGACGCTGGCCCGGCTCGGCGGCATCGCCAAGCTCATCGGGGCGACGCTCAGCAACACCGCCAACCCCACCCAGCTGGGCGCCGGTTACAAGGTCAACGTCATCCCGGGCGAGGCCACCGCGCACGTCGACGGGCGCTTCCTGCCGGGGCACGAGGAGGAGTTCCTCGCCGACCTGGACCGGATCCTCGGCCCGAAGGTGCGCCGTGAGGACGTGCACTCCGACAAGGCCCTGGAGACCTCCTTCGACGGCGCCCTGGTCGAGGCCATGCAGTCCTCGCTGCTGGCCGAGGACCCGACCGCCAAGGCGATCCCGTACATGCTCTCCGGCGGCACGGACGCCAAGTCCTTCGACGACCTCGGCATCCGCGGCTTCGGCTTCGCGCCCCTCAAGCTGCCCCCGGAGCTGGACTTCGCCGGCATGTTCCACGGCGTCGACGAGCGGGTTCCGGTGGACGGCCTGAAGTTCGGCGTGCGCGTTCTCGACCGTTTCATCGACGCATCGTGACCTCCGTAATCGTCAGCCTGTACGGAACTGACTGAGAAGAGTGAATGCGCTCATAAGCTCGTAGCTCCATTAATCCCTCCTCGTTACAGGTGATGCGATCCGCTACTTGGGATCGCATTGCCAACAAGGAGGAATAATGATCAAGAAGGTCGTCGCTGCTGCGGCTGCCACTGGTGGTCTGGTTCTCGCGGGTGCGGGCCTGGCCGTCGCCGACGCCGGCGCTCAGGGTGCCGCGGTGCACTCCCCGGGTGTCGCGTCCGGCAACGTCGTTCAGGTTCCGGTGCACATCCCGGTGAACGTCTGCGGCAACACGGTCTCCGTGATCGGGCTGCTGAACCCCGCCTTCGGCAACACCTGCGTCAACTACTGACGTCGGCCCCCAAGGGGTCGTTTGTTCACGCCGTCGGCTCCGGAGTGCGTGCCATGCGCTCCGGGGCCGACCGGCCTTTTTCGCGTGATCGAGATCCGCGAGAACCAGGTCAGGATCGAAAACCAGGTCAGGATCGAAGGCAGGGGGAATTCAGCAATGCGACAGGTCACCCGCAAGGGCCTGATGACCGTGGCGGCCGCGACCGGCGTCCTCGCCGCCGCGGGCGGCTACGCCCATGCCGACTCGGGGGCGAGCGGCTCGAGCGCGGACTCGCCCGGCGTGCTGTCGGGCAACACGGTGCAGGCGCCGGTGCACGCGCCGGTCAACGTGTGCGGCAACACGGTCAACGTCGTCGGGCTGCTCAACCCGGCGGTGGGCAACAAGTGCGCCAACCACGGCGGCTACGGCGGATACGGCGGTTCTGGAGGCTACGGCGGCCACGGCGGATACGGCGGTTCCGGGGGCCACGGCGGTGGTACGGGCTCGCACGCCGGCGGGCACACCGGCGGCTCGCCCGGCGTCGGCTCGGGCAACCACGTCCAGGCACCGATCGACGTGCCGGTGAACGTGTGCGGCAACACGGTCGACGTCGTCGGCGTCGGCAACTCCGCGACCGGCGACGACTGCGCCAACGGCGGCTTCCACGGCGGCGGTCACGGCACGCCTCCCGGGGGCGGCCACGAGACGCCGCCCGGTACGCCGGGCGGTCCCGGCACTCCGGGGCACCCGGGCGGCCCCGGCACCCCGGGTCACCCCGGCGGTCCGACGCACCCCGGGGCCCCGGGCACGCCGTCCGCGCCGGGCGGCACGGGTCCCAGGGGCTCCTCGCAGGTCAACCACCCGGGCACCCAGTCGCTCAGCAGCCCCCTGGGCGGCGCACAGCTCGCTCACACCGGCAGTGACCTGCCGCTGGGCGTCGTGCTCCCGGTGGGCGCGGGCGCGCTGCTCGGCGGCGCGGTCCTCTACCGCAAGTCCCGCGCGAGGGCGTAGCGCCGCGTGAACGCGTCACGGAGCGGGCCCCGCCTCGGTGGGGCCCGCTCCGTGTCCGCCGTCTCCGTCGCCGTCTCAGCTCACCACGTGGCTCGTACCTGGCGGATGATCCGCCGGCGCAGCCGCACCCTGCGGCTGCCGTCGCGCATCAGGCTGAGGCGGTCCAACTCCCAGTGTCCGTACTCGGCATGGTCCGTCAGCAGGCGTGTGGCTTCCTTGCGGGAGACCCCGCGAGGCACGTACACGTCGACAAATTCGTATTCCGGCATCGCATCTATTGTGCGGGCTGGGGCCCGGTACGGATAGCGTCTGCACTATGTCTGATGCTGCGCAGCCCACCGCTGCCGAGGTACGCGCCGCCGCCGAGGCGGTCAAGACCGCGCTCGACCGTCACCTGGCGGCGGTCGAACGCAGGTCGGGTGAGGACGACCCGGCCGTCTACGAGGCGTTCAACCAGCTGGCGGCGGCCGCCGAGGCGTACGACGAGCTGCTCTACGACCGTTACGACGAAGTGACCCCCTTCGAGATCCCCGGCGGAGACGACTCCCTGCCGCCGTACACGGGGCCGGAGGAGCCGAACGCGCTGAGCGTGCTGATCCGTCGCGACTACACCGTGGTGGAGCCGCAGCGGCTGCTGGCCCAGGCGCAACGGGTGGAGGCGGCGGACGAGGACAGTACGCAGGTCTCCGGCACGGTGCCGGGGGCGCTGGGGGTGCTCTTCGGTGAGTTCGAGCCGGACGAGATCGCCTCGCGGCACAAGGAGTTCGGGCTGGAGGAGGGCGACTCCACGCTGTGGGTGACGGCCGCCGAGGATCCCGCCGAGGCGGGGGAGTGGCTGGAGGCGCCGTTCGAGGGGGCCGATCCGCAGAGCGTGATCTGCCGGTTCGACGTCAGCGCGGTGTTCGACGACGAACTCGACGACGAGCTCGACGGGGACCTGGAGAGCGAGCTGGACGGCGAGCTCGACGGGGACGAGGATCTGGAGCCGCTGGACATCGATCGCTGAGGCTCCCCGCGACGGCGGCGGTCACGGATGATGCCGTGACCGCCGCCGTCGTATGTGCGCGGGCAGGGGGGATGGGTCAGCCGGACGTCGGCAGTTGGGTCGCCAGGAGGACGGGCAGGCGGGTCGTCCGCGGCTTGGGCGGGATCTCGGACACCGCCCTGGCCAGTGCCTGTTCCGCGCCGTGGACCACGGAGAGATGGCGGTCCGCCCGGCCGAACGCCGTGTAGACCCACGGTCGGTTCAGGGCCTGGGTAGCGTCCCCGGGGAGGACCACGACCACCGCCGGCCAGCGCGTGCCCACCGCCTGGTGCGCGGTCAGCGCCCAGCCATGGCGCACGGACTGCTCCACCCGCTCTTTCGGTACGACGACGGGGGCGCCCGCGCAGGACAGGTGCAAGCCGTCCGCGTCGGCCTTGACGACCTGGCCCGGCAGGGTACGTCCAGGGGTGGGGGAGTAGGCGACGCGGTCGCCGGGGTCGAAGCCGCCGAACCGGCCGGGGCCGGGGTTGAGGCGTTCCTTGAGCGCGGTGTTGAGGGCGCGGGTGCCGGCCGCGCCACCGTGGCCCGGCGTGATCACCTGGGTCTGCTCGGCCGGGACGCCGATCGCGCGCGGCACCGAGTCGGCGACCAGCTGGACGGTGCGGTGCACGGCCTCGCCGGCGTCCCGCACCGGCACGATCACGACCTCCTTGCCGGGCGCCTCGACCTGGTTGAGCTCCCCGACGCCGATGCCGGAGACCAGCTCACCGAGGGGGCCCGGGTCCGGGGTGCGTGAGGCGACCTGCGGGCAGACCCGTGCGGCCAGCAGATCCGCGAACACTCTCCCGGGCCCGGCCGACCACAGCACCGCCGGATCCCCGGACAGCACCAGCCGCGCACCGTCCGGCAGCGACTCGACGAGCAGGGCGGCGGTCTCGACGTCCAGCTGAGGTGCGTCGAGCACCACGAGGAGGTCCAGGTCGAGCGCGCCGTCCGCATCCCGGCCGGGGCCTTCGGTCCCGGAGAGGAGGCCGGCGACGGTGGCGACCGGGGGTGCGGCCTGCGGGGAGCCGGCGGCCGAAGCGGCGTCACCGGGCGCCGACGCGTCGGGACCTTCCACGGCGCCGCCCGCCACCGGACCGTCCGCGGCAGTCTCGCCCGCCGCGCCGCACAACCGGACGAAGCGGTCGCGGCCGGTCGGGGTGTGGGCCGCCGCCCAGGCGCGGAGCCCGAGCGCGGTGGCCGTGCGCAGCAGCGCCGCCGGTTCGGCGAGGGACGCCTCGCCGCCGGTGTGCAGGACCAGGCCGTGGGCGTTGACCGCGCGGATCAGTTCGGCGGTGGAGCCCTTCGCCGAGGCCGCCGCGCCCTCCCACTCCTCGGCCGAACCGTCCTCCTTCGGCACGGAGTTGACCAGTCGGGCCAGACCGTCCGCGAGGCTCTCCTCCGCGAGGGCCAGGCGCTCCAGGCCGACGAGGACACGGACCGGCCGTTCCTCGCCCTCCTCGTCGTCCGCCGGCTCCGGCGCGCGCGGGTCCAGGGCGTCCTGGAAGACCAGTGCCTCGCCCTCCGCGACGGTGCTCTGTACGGCGGCGTCGGCGTCCGGCACGCTCCGCTGGGCCAGCGCGGCGGTGAGCGCGGGCATCTCCAGCGCCGTGTGCCCGGCGAGGGCCGCCTGCTCCAGCAGCCACCCCGTCAGCGCCCGACCCCGCCGCTCGTCGTCCGGCCCGGCGTCCGCGCCCAGCAGCGCCCGCGCGAAACCGTCGGCCTGCTCGGGCCGTACACCGCCGACTCGCAGGAGCAGCCAGGGGTCCGCCCGCAGCCGCTCGTCCGCTCCCTCGCCGAGGGCGGCGGCGACCTGTGCCGCGAGCGCCTCGGGAGCGCCACCGGCGGTCAGCACGCCCCGTACCGCCTCGACGTGCTCCGCCGCGGGGGCCGAGGGCGCGGCGGCCTCCGGCGTCGGCTGCGGGCGCCGTACCGGTTCCGGCGCGGGTCTGCGCGGGGTGGGGGCCGGTTCGGTGAAGGCGGTGGCCACGGGCTTGGCACCGCTCTCCACGGCCCGTACGGCGGCCAGCAGATCGGCGGCCTTGCCGCTCAGTTTGCCCCCGCTCTCGATGGGCCCCTTCTTCTCCGCCTTCCGCCGCTCGATCCGCTCCCGCTCGATCTCCTGAGCCGCCAACTCGGCCTCGGCCTCGGACAACTCAGCGCCGCTCTCCGCAGCAGCCTCCTCGGCGGTGCCGTCGGCCGCCGCCGCGGTGTCGCCCGGTTCCGCGGGGGTCCCGGGCGTGCTGTCCGCCGGTGCCTCGGGCGTGCCGTCCTGCGGTGTGCCGCCCGGTGTCCCCGGCTCGTTCTCCTCCGTGGTCTCGGGCTCCGTGCTCACAGCGTGCTCCAGTCGTGATCGGGATAGCGGTGCACGGGCGCCGACACATCGTCGAGCGCCCGGCAGATCTCGTCAGGAAGACTAAGGGCCTCCACTGACAATGCCGCCGTGAGCTGCTGCGCGTTGCGCGGACCGATGACGGGCGCGGTCACTCCCGGCCGGTCGCGGATCCAGGCGAGGGCGACCTGGAGGGGCGTCACGGCGAGCCCGTCGGCCGCGGTCTGGACGGCGTCGACGATCCGGCTCGCCGTGTCGTCGAGGTACGGCGCGACGAAGCGGGCCATGTGCTCGGAGGCGCCGCGGGAGTCGGCGGGGGTGGCCTCGCCGCGATACTTGCCGGTCAGCACTCCCCGGCCCAGCGGGGAGGACGGAAGCAGACCGATGCCCAGGTCCAGCGCGGCCGGCAGGACCTCGCGCTCCACGCCCCGCTGCAGCAACGAGTACTCCATCTGCGTGCTTGCCAGCCGCGTCCGCGCCCCGGGCACCGCCAACTGCCATGTCGCCGCCTTGGCCAGCTGCCAGCCGCAGAAGTTGGAGACCCCGGCATAGCGGGCGCGCCCGCTGCTCACCGCCAGGTCGAGGGCCTGCAGGGTCTCGTCGAGCGGGGTGTACGGGTCGAACGCGTGGACGTGCCACACGTCGACGTAGTCCGTGCCCAGGCGGGCCAGTGAGGCGTCGAGGGCCGAGAGCAGATGGCCCCGGGAGCCGTCGACGCGGCGGTCCGGGTCCGGCACGCTGCCCGCCTTGGTCGAGATCACCAGGTCCCGGCGCGGGACCAGCCCTTCTATCAGGCGCCCGAGCAGATACTCGGCCTCTCCGTCGCCGTACACGTCCGCCGTGTCGACGAGACTGCCGCCCGCCTCCCAGAACGTCTTCAAGAGGTCCGCGGCGTCGTGCTCGTCGGTGTCCCTGCCCCACGTGAGCGTGCCGAGTCCGATGCGGGACACGCGAAGGCCGGTGCGGCCGAGATGCCTCTGCTCCATGAACGCCGACATTACTGGCCTGAACAGGCCGTGTGGGGGCCTGTGGACGACCAGTTTCCCGGCCTGGCACCGCGCGTCGCCGCCACTGTGCGGGACGTGACATCCCACGCCCGCGCAAGCCACGCTACTGTCAGCTCCACAGGGACGTTACTGATCGGTAAGGGGAATCGGCATGCAGCTCGGGCTCAACCTCGGCTACTGGGGTGCCGGAATGGACGCGGACAACCTCGCGGTGGCCCAGGAGGCCGACCGCCTCGGGTACGCCGTCTGCTGGGCCGCGGAGGCCTACGGCTCCGATGCGGCCACGGTGCTCACCTGGGTCGCCGCGAAGACCGAGCGCATCGACGTCGGCTCGGCCATCTTCCAGATCCCGGCCCGGCAGCCCGCGATGACCGCGATGACCGCGGCCACCCTGGACTCCCTCTCCGGCGGCCGCTTCCGCCTCGGTCTCGGCGTCTCCGGGCCGCAGGTCTCCGAGGGCTGGTACGGCGTCAAGTTCGACAAGCCGCTGGCCCGCACGCGCGAGTACGTCGAGATCGTGCGCAAGGCCATGAGCCGTGAGCGGCTGACGTACGAGGGCGAGCACTGGACCCTGCCGCTGCCCGGCGGCCCGGGCAAGCCGATCAAGCTGACCGTGCACCCCGAGCGCGAGTACATCCCGCTGTACATCGCCGCGATCGGCCCCAAGAACCTCGAGCAGACCGGCGAGATCGCCGACGGCGCCCTGCTGATCTTCCCCTCCGCGCAGCACCTGGAGGAGACGACCATCAAGTACCTGCGCGCGGGGCGCGAGAAGGCCGGCAAGACCATGGACGGGTTCGACGTCCACCCGACCCTGCCGCTCGCCCTCGGCGAGGACAAGGACGTGGCCACGCTCGCCGACGCCTTCCGCCCCTACACCGCGCTGTATGTCGGCGGCATGGGCAGCGCCAAGCAGAACTTCTACAACCAGCTCGCCCAGCGCATGGGCTTCGAGGCGGCCGCCGCCGAGGTCCAGGAGAAGTACCTGGCCGGCGACAAGCAGGGCGCCGCCGCCGCGATCCCGCACGAGCTGATCGACCGGACGACGCTGCTGGGCTCCGTGGACCGCATCGCCGACCGCATGAAGGAGTACGCGGCCGCCGGGGTCACCACCCTCTCCCTCAACCCCGCCGGCTTCACCCTGGAGGAGCGCATCGCCTCCCTGCGCGCCGGCACCGAGGCCCTGGAGCGGGCCGGGCTGGCCTGATGTCTCTGCGGCCGTGGTGGGGGCTCGGGGGTCTTCCCCGCCACGGCCGTCACGGGGAACAACGCGCCGTCGCGCACGCGGTTACGCCCCGGACGTGACCCTGTCGCTCCTTCTTTTGGCGGAGTTGTCCCCGATACCTGTTGCGATGCCCCTGTTGGGCTATTTGACTCGTTCTATGCTTTCGGCCAAGAGTCTGTTCCAGGAGATCCTCGACGACGACGCGTCCTTCGCGCTGTTCTGCTCCATCGCGGCCAGCGGGGAGTCCCAGGGCGGCTGGGAGAACGGCCGGATCGCGGCCCTGGTACCGGAGAGCGAACGCGACCTCGCCCCGAAGATCGCCCGGCACGGCGCCGACGAGGACAAGCACGGGCGCATCTTCAACGCCCTGATGAAGAAGCGCAGGCTCGAAGCGGTCCCGGTGCCGCCCGAGACCGACTACACGATGCTCCTGGAGCGGCACGGCATCGGTCTCGCCCACGAGAAGCTCAAGGCCGACGAGACGCTCACGGTGCACGACCTCGTCACCTACCTCGCCCACAGCCGGGTCACCGAGCAGCGCGCCTCCGAGCAGATGGAGCTGCTGCGCCGGTACTTCGCCGACCACCCCGACATCGGCCGCGCGGTCAGGATGATTTCCAGCGACGAGAACAACCATCTCGCCTACTGCCACGAGGAGTTGCTGCGCCTCGCGCGCGCCGGTCACGGCCGCTCCATCCAGCGCATCCTGCGGGAGTGCGCGCTCGCGGAGATCCGCGTCTATCGGGACGTCAGCCTCGCCGTCATGGACCACATGGGGCGCCTGCTCGGCTGGCCGCGGGCCAAGTCGGCGGCGCTCGCGGCCGGTATCCACGCCGTCTACGCCTACGAGCGGTTCGCGGGCTGGCGGCGCATGGTGAGCCTGCGGATGCCCGAGCGCCGCGACGCCCTCGGCGGACCGGCCACCGCAGCCGAGTTCGCCTGAGCTACAGCCAGCCCCGCTTCTTGAACGTCCGGTACAGCAGCCACTCCAGCGCGGCCATGATCAGGATCACCGCCGGGTACGACCACACCCAGTGCAGCTCCGGCATGTGGTCGAAGTTCATGCCGTAGATGCCCGCGATCATCGTGGGGACCGCGGCCATGGCCGCCCACGCGGAGATCTTCCGCATGTCGTCGTTCTGCCGGACGCTGATCTGGGCCAGATGCGCCGACAGCACGTCCGAGACCAGCCGGTCCAGGCCCTCCACCGTCTCGTTCACGCGCGCGAGGTGGTCACCGACGTCACGGAAGAACGGCCGTGCCTTCTCGTTGACGAAGGGCACCGTGGCGCCGTACTGCCCGGTCCCCGCCAGCCGGTTGACCGGCAGCGCCAGGGGGCCCGTCGCCCGGCGGAACTCCAGCACCTGCCGCTTGAAGGTGTAGATCCGCGACGCGGTGTTGCGCGATCCGCCGACGTCCGGGCTGAAGACCTCGGCCTCCAGTTCCTCCAGGTCGGTCTGCAGCTCGGTCCCCACCTCCAGGTAGTGGTCGACGACGGCGTCGGAGACGGCGTACAGGACCGCGGTCGGTCCCTTCCCGAGCAGCTCGGGCTCGTTCTCCAGCCGCTTGCGCACCGCCTTCAGCGGGGCACCCTCGCCGTGGCGGACGGTCACCACGAAGGAGTCACCGAGGAAGACCATGACCTCGCCGGTGGTGACCCGGTCGCTGTCCGGCTCGTACACGACCGGCTTGAGGACGAGGAAGAGCGAGTCGTCGTACACCTCCAGCTTGGGCCGCTGATGGGCGTTCAGGGCGTCCTCCACTGCCAGCGGATGCAGCCCGAACTCCTGGGTGACCAGGTCGAACTCGTCCTCCGACGGCTCGTGCAGCCCGATCCAGACGAACCCGCCGGCCGCCCGTGCGTCCGCCAGCGCATCGGAGAGGTCCTCCGGGCCCTCCGTCCGCTGTCCGTGGGTGTAGATGGCGCAGTCGACGATCACAGAACGTTTTCTCCCGTCCTCGTACGCCCGCCACGTGCGGGCGTATGCCTACCCTGGGCCGCATGCCCACGCTTCTCCTGGTCCGGCACGGACGATCCACCGCCAACACCGAGGGGGTGCTCGCCGGCTGGACGCCCGGTGTCGCCCTCGACGAGCGCGGCGCCGCGCAGGCCGCCGCGCTGCCCGGCCGGCTCGCCGCCCTGCCGATCTCCGAGGTCGTCACCAGCCCGCTGCAGCGCTGCCAGGAGACGATCCGGCCGCTGCTCGAGGCCCGGCCCGAACTCACCGTCCACACCGACGAGCGGATCGGGGAGTGCCACTACGGCGACTGGTCCGGCCGCAAGCTCGCCGAGCTCAAGGACGAGCCGCTGATGGAGGTGGTACAGGCGCACCCCAGCGCCGCCGCGTTCCCCGGCGGCGAGTCGATGCGCGCGATGCAGACCCGCGCCGCCGAGGCCGTACGCGAGTGGAACGCGCGCGTGGAGCGCGACCACGGCGCCGGCGCCGTCTATGTGATGTGCTCGCACGGCGACATCATCAAGTCGCTCGTGGCGGACGCACTCGGACTTCATCTCGACCTCTTCCAGAGGATCTCCGTAGAACCGTGTTCCATCACCGCGATCCGTTACACCCGCCTCAGGCCCTTCCTTGTGCGGCTCGGTGACACCGGAGACCTCGCGTCGCTGGCGCCGCCTGAGGAGCCCCCGGCCGATGACGCCCCGGTGGGGGGCGGTGCGGGCGCACCGTGATCGTCGCGCGCAGTAGGGTGAAGCGGTTCACGCAGTCGCGCTCACACAGACGCCCCCGTACACACCGATCCCATGGAGACAGGACGTGTCCCGTCAGGTGTTCCTCTACGACCCCCCGGACCGCTTCGTGGCGGGCACGGTCGGGCTGCCCGGACGCCGTACGTTCTTCCTCCAGGCCACCGCAGGCTCCCGGGTGACCAGCGTGGCCCTGGAGAAGACCCAGGTCGCCGCCCTCGCCGAGCGCATGGACGAACTGCTCGACGAGGTCGTACGGCGCAGCGGCGGCAACGCGGCCGTCCCGGCCGTCGCACCCACCGAGATCTCCGACACCGAACCGCTGGACACCCCCGTCGAGGAGGAGTTCCGGGTCGGCACCATGGCCCTCGCCTGGGACGGCGAGGAACAGCGCATGATCGTCGAGGCGCAGGCCCTCGTCGAACTCGACGCGGACTCCGAGGAGGATCTCGCCGAGGCCGAGGAGCGCCTGCTGCAGGACGAGGAGAACGGGCCCCCGATGCTGCGGGTCCGGCTGACCGGCGCGCAGGCCAGAGCCTTCGCCAAGCGCGCCCTGGACGTCGTCAACGCCGGGCGGCCGCCGTGCCCGCTGTGCAGCCTCCCGCTGGACCCGGAAGGACACGTATGTCCGCGCCAGAACGGATACCGCCGCGGAGCGTGACGACCGACGAGCCGCTCGCCGACCTGCTCACCCACGGCGAGCTCACGGTGCGCGGCCGGATCCGCGACGCGTCCAACGCGGCCCTGTACTGCACGGTCGCCCAGGAGGGCCGGGAGGCCACCTGCGTCTACAAGCCGGTGGCCGGCGAGCGGCCCCTGTGGGACTTCCCCGACGGCACGCTCGCCCAGCGCGAGGTGGCCGCCTACGAGGTCTCCGAGGCGACCGGCTGGGGCCTGATCCCGCCCACCGTGCTGCGCGAGGGACCGTACGGCGAGGGGATGGTCCAGCTGTGGATCGAGGCGACCCCCGAGGCCGACCTGCTGGCCCTGGTGGATGCCGAGGAGCCCGAACCGGGCTGGAAGGCCATCGGCTTCGCCGAGGTCGGTGACGGAAAGACCGCCCTTCTGGTGCACGCCGACGACGAGCGGCTGCGCCGGCTCGCGGTGCTGGACGCGGTGATCAACAACGCCGACCGCAAGGGCGGCCATCTGCTGCCCACCGAGGACGGCCGCCTCTACGGCATCGACCACGGAGTGACTTTCAACACCGAGAACAAGCTCAGGACGCTGCTGTGGGGGTGGGCGGGCGAGCCCCTGACGCCGGAGGCGATCGACGCCCTCAAGGGTCTCCAGGAGGCCCTGACCGCCGAAGGAGCGCTGGCCGGGCGGCTGTCCGCCCTGATCACCGCCGCCGAACTCGACGCCACACGCGCGCGTGTCGCCGTACTCCTGGAGACCGGCACCCACCCGGAGCCCTCCGGGGAGTGGCCGGCCATTCCCTGGCCGCCCGTGTAGGAGCAGACTGGCCGGTAAGGCGCAAGACCGCCTTACCGGCCATCCGGCCCGGTCCGGTTCGTATACGGAACATCCGTCCGGTTAGGCTCATGACATGCATGCCTGGCCCGCTTCCGAGGTCCCCGCCCTGCCTGGTCAGGGCCGCGACCTGAGGATCCACGACACCGCGACCGGCGGTCTGGTCACCCTCCAGCCCGGTCCCGTCGCCCGCATCTACGTCTGCGGCATCACCCCTTACGACGCGACCCACATGGGTCACGCGGCGACCTACAACGCGTTCGACCTCGTTCAGCGCGTGTGGCTCGACACCAAGCGGCAGGTGCACTACGTCCAGAACGTCACCGACATCGACGACCCGCTGCTGGAGCGCGCGCAGCGGGACAGCGTCGACTGGGTCGCCCTCGCCGAGAAGGAGACGACGCTCTTCCGCGAGGACATGACCGCCCTGCGGATGCTGCCTCCGCGGCACTACATCGGCGCCGTCGAGGCCATACCCGGCATCGTCCCGCTGGTGGAGCGGCTGCGTGACGCCGGTGCCGCCTACGAACTCGAGGGCGACATCTACTTCTCCGTCGGCTCCGACCCCCACTTCGGCAAGGTCTCGGGCCTCGACGCGGCCGCCATGCGGCTGCTGTCCGCCGAGCGCGGCGGCGACCCGGACCGCCCGGGCAAGAAGAACCCGCTGGACCCGATGCTGTGGCTGGCCGCCCGCGAGGGCGAACCCAGCTGGGACGGCGCCTCCCTGGGCCCCGGTCGCCCCGGCTGGCACATCGAGTGCGTCGCCATCGCCCTCGACCACCTCGGGATGGGCTTCGACGTCCAGGGCGGCGGCTCCGACCTCGCCTTCCCGCACCACGAGATGGGCGCGTCCCACGCCCAGGTGCTCACCGGCGAGTTCCCCATGGCCAAGGCGTACGTCCACGCCGGCATGGTCGCCCTGGACGGCGAGAAGATGTCCAAGTCCAAGGGCAACCTGGTCTTCGTCTCCCAGCTGCGCCGGGACGGTGTCGACCCGGCCGCCATACGGCTCGCGCTGCTCGCCCACCACTACCGGGCCGACTGGGAGTGGACCGACCAGGTCCTCGAGGACGCCGTGCGCCGGCTCGGCCGGTGGCGCGCCGCCGTCTCCCGCCCCGACGGACCGCCCGCCGAGGCCCTCGTCGAGGAGATCCGCGAAGCCCTCGCGAACGACCTGGACGCCCCGGCCGCGCTCGCCGCGGTCGACCGCTGGGCCGCGCGGCAGGACGCCGAGGCCGGTACGGACGCCGGGGCCCCCGGTGTCGTCTCGCGCGCCGTGGACGCCCTGCTGGGTGTGGCCCTGTAGCCAGGCCCGACACGGGAGAGGGGCGCTTCCCCGCGGGGGAAGCGCCCCTTTCGTGCGGTGCGGCGCGGGTCAGATCCGGTGGATCCGTACGCTGCGCAGGATGTTGGGCGACTGGATGTCCCAGACGCCGATCACCTGGTGGCCGAAGGCGAACGCCTCCTGGATCTGCTGGTGCAGCTGCGGGACCGGGTCGTTCAGGACCCGGAACTGACCGTTGATGCGCAGGAAGACCTGCTGCGGCTGCCCCTGCTGCGGCTGCAGGACGTCGACGAAGCCGTTGGCCACGCCGGAGGCCAGGGACTGCGTCTGGGCCTGCTGGACGACCTGCTGGAGGACGGCCTGCGCGAGCTGCTGGAGCTGCTGCTGGATCTGCTGCTCCTGCTGCTGGGCCTGCTGGTCGTGCTGCTGCGTCTCACCGTAGGGCTGTTGCTGCTGGCCGAGTTGCTGCAGCAGCTGCTGGAAGGGCTGCTGCTGGCCGAGCTGTTGGAGCTGCGGCATCATGCCGGCCCCCGGCCATCCGGCGGACTGCTGGCCGAACGGCTGCTGCTGGAACGGCTGCTGCTGTCCGAGCTGTTGCTGCTGGTGGGGCGATGTGCTCGGGAACTGCTGGCCCTGCTGTTGTCCCAGTTGGCTCATCTGCGGGGTGGTGCTCATGCGGTGTCACCTTCCCTGAACGAAGACTTGCCTTGACGGGTCGGTCTTTCCTGGGGATGCGTCAGCCCGTTACGACCAGGCCGACGATCTCGTCGTCCGAGAACCACACCCGGACATCGGGCCGTCCGCCCGCGAAGGCGGTGTGCACCGCCTGCCGGATCTCGGGGGACGGGTGGTTGAGGTTGCGCCAGGCGCCGGCCACGAACAGCCGGAGCCTGGGCGGGAGTTCGCGGGGATACGGCAGCAGCTCGTCCCAGTACCGCTCGGCCTGGCCCGAGCCGACCGCCTGCGGCAGCAGCCTGCCGACCGCCGCCCTGATGTCCGGCCGGTTGCCGATCCGCTGGGAGGCGGGCCGGCCGGGCGCGTCCTGCTGCGGGGAGCCGGTGGACCGCACCACCTCGCGCACCCGCTCCGGGGACATCGGGGGCAGCGAGGCCGCCTTCAGCATGCCCTGCAGGGCGGCCAGCGCGCCGACCACCACCGGAGAGGCGGAGGACGTTCCGGAGAAGGTGTCCGTGTACCAGGCGATCTCCTCGGGCCCGCCCTGCAGATCGCCGGGCCGGTCCCAGAAGCCGCCGGTCGTGGTGACCTCGCGGCCCCAGCCCTGGGCGTCCAGCCGGGCGCCGTAGTTGGAGAAAGCCAGCCGTGAGCGGTCCGGTCCGTGGTCGCGGCCGTGCGTACCGGGCGGCGGGGCGCCCGCGCCGACCAGGACGGCGCCGGAGGGCTGGTTGGAGGGGTTGAACGGGTTGCGCCACCACTCCGGGAACTCGTCGGGGCGCCGCTCGTACACCGCGTCGTCCAGCGACTCGCCCCCGTTGCCGGCCGCCTCCACGACCAGGACGCCCCGCGCGGTGGCGTAGCGGATGGCCGCGAAGTCGTCCGGCCACCACTCGATCGCGACGTAGCCGCGCTGGTCGTCGCGTTCGGCGTACTCGAACCGCGGTCCGGGGCGGTGCAGTTCGACCAGGACGACGTCGCCGGGGCCGAGCCGGTCGGCCGCCGCGTGGATCGCGGCCGCTGTGCCGATGCCCTGGAAGGACGCGGCCGCGGTCACCGCCTCCGGCACGATGCCGTTCACGCCCGACTCGCCCCGGTCACCGCCGATCACGCCGATCACGGCGGTGCCGTGGTTGCGCCAGGCCAGGTCGGTCAGGGGCGTGCCGACCACGACGCCGGCCAGCTTGGCGGCCAGGTCCTCATGGCCCAGCTGCCAGGCGCCCTCGACGTCGATGACCGTCACCCCCTGACCGGACCCACCGGGCCGCTGCCAGGCCCAGTGGGCGTCCACTCCCTCCGGCGCCGGACGCAGATAGCCCTGACGGCCGCTGAAGTCCGGGGTGACGGGGGCGCCTTCCTTGAGCCGGCGGTCGTCGTCGACCGAGGCGGGCACGGCGCCCGGCTTGACGTAGGCCGTGTCGATCCCCGGCAGCGCGGCGATCCGCGCCCGCAGCTCCTGCGCCCGGCTCCCGCCGCCCCGTACCCGGTAGAACAGCGTGAGGTCGGGGACGTCCGGCTCGCCCGGCGCGGCGGCCGACTGCTGGAGCCGCTCCTCGCTGCCGAACAGTGGCTCCAGCGTGAGCTGTTCGTCGCCGAGGAACATGTCGAGGGCGGAGACATCGGCACCGGCCGCCGAACGGACGCCTTCGGCCCGGGCCCGCAGCCGGGCCTCGGGACGGGCGACGACGATCAGTTCCTGCTCGGCTCCGCGATAGGTGAATCCCGCTCCGTCGGGGCCCGGCCCGGAGGCTCCCGGGCCCTCGGCCGGCTGTACCTGGTCGCTCATCGGTACCGCTCCCTTCGGTCCGTGCGGGTGCGCCGTCGCTGCACAACCAAGCACGCCCGGGGCGAGGCGTCCAGACCGTTTTCGCCAACTTCGTTTGAAACAAGTTGAATTGGGTAACGTGTGCAATCCGTCTGGAAACAGAGGTCCCGCCTCAAACCGGCCAAAGGCTGCAGAAGGTCCTGCGGAAGCGCGGACACGAAAAAGGGCGGTGCGCCCGGCGCACCGCCCTTCTCCTCACTCCTCGGAGGACTCGTCGTCCTCGCCGCCCGGTTTCGGCGGCGTCGTCGGGGGTTTGGTATGGCCGTCCCGGCGCCGCAGATACCGCTCGAACTCGCGGGCGATCGCCTCGCCCGACGCCTCCGGCAGCTCCGCGGTGTCCCGGGCCTCCTCCAGCGTCTGGACGTACTCGGCGACCTCGCTGTCCTCGGCCGCCAGCTGGTCCACGCCGACCTGCCAGGCACGCGCGTCCTCGGGCAGCTCGCCCAGCGGGATGCGCACGTCGATCAGGTCCTCCAGCCGGTTGAGCAGGGCCAGGGTCGCCTTCGGGTTCGGCGGCTGCGACACGTAGTGCGGCACGGCGGCCCACAGCGACACCGCCGGTACGCCGGCGTGCGTGCAGGCCTCCTGCAGGACGCCGACGATGCCCGTGGGGCCCTCGTACTTGGTCTCCTCCAGGTCCATCCGCTGGGCCAGATCCGGGTCGGACGTGGTCCCGCTGATCGGGACCGGACGCGTGTGCGGGGTGTCGCCTAGCAGGGCGCCCAGGACGACCACCAGCTCCACGCCCAGCTCGTGCGCGAAGCCGAGCAGCTCGTTGCAGAACGAGCGCCACCGCATGGACGGTTCGATACCGCGGACGAGCACGAGATCACGCGGCTTCTCGCCGCCGACCCGGACGACGGACAACCTCGTCGTCGGCCAGGTGATCTTGCGTACCCCCGCGTCCATCCACACCGTGGGGCGGTTCACCTGGAAGTCGTAGTAGTCCTCGGCGTCCAGCGCCGCGAAGACCTCGCCCTTCCATTCCCTGTCCAGATGCGCGACCGCGGTGGAGGCGGCGTCGCCGGCATCGTTCCAGCCCTCGAACGCGGCCACCATGACCGGGTCGATCAGCTCGGGAACCCCCTCGAGCTCGATCACCCAGGCCTCCTTCCGACGTGCCCTCGCTTGACCCACCAACCTTACGGCGTCCGGCGGGGGCGCCCGCAGCCCCCTTGCACGGGGGAGTGAACGATCACTGCCCCGTCCGAGCCGCTCGAACACCCAAGATCGCCACCCCGGGCCACCCCGGCGCGGAAGCCGCTCAGAGCGTCGAGCGCAGCCACTGCTCCACGCTCGCGATGTGCACCGTCGCCCAGGAGCGGGCCGCCTCCGCGTCCCGGTCGTGCAGGGCGGCGAGGATCGCGCGGTGCTCGTGCAGGGTGCGGCTGACGGCGTCCTCCTGGGTCAGACCGCGCCAGATCCGGGCCCGGGTGGTGGGCCCCGACAGACCGTCCAGGAGGGAGCACAGCACGGAGTTGCCGGAGCTCTGCACGATGCCCCGGTGGAAGTCCAGGTCGCAGGCGACCAGCTCCTCCACCGACGGCGTCTCGCCCAGCTTGTCCAACTGGGCCGACAGCGCGTCCAGTTGCTGCTCGCTGATCCGGGAGGCCGCCATCGCGGTCGCGGCCGGCTCCAGGATGCGGCGCACCGCGAGGAACTCCAGGACCGTGTCGTCCCGGTGGAAGTCGACGACGAAACTCAGCGCCTCCAGCAGGAGTTGCGGGTCCAGACTGGTCACGTACGTGCCGTCGCCCTGCCGCACGTCCAGGATCCGGATCAGCGACAGGGCACGTACCGCCTCGCGCAGTGAGTTGCGGGAAAGGCCCAGTTCGGAGGCGAGTTCGCTTTCTTTCGGCAGTCGGTCGCCGGGGCGCAGCGCGCCGGAGACGATCATGCCCTTGATCTTCTCGATCGCCTCGTCGGTGACTGCCATGTCCGGCCTCCCTGTCGCTCCCGCATGCCGTAAAGACATCCGATGTCTTACGACGACATTATGGGGGTTCACCGGGCTGAAGGGGGCGGCTCCGTCGGCGGGGAGCCGCCCCCTTCCCGGCGGGGCGGCTACTTCTTGTCCAGCAGGTCCTGCACCTTGGCGCGGACCTCGTCCGTGGCCAGGCCCCGGATCGTCAGCGTCGTGCGGCGGCGCAGCACGTCGTCCGGGGTCTCCGCCCACTCGTTGTCCCGGGCGTAGACGACCTGCGCCCAGATCTCCGGAGCGTCCGGGTGCACCCGCTCGCCCAGTTCCGGGTTGTCGTTCGCCAGGCGGGCGATGTCGAAGGCCAGGGAGCCGTAGTGCGTCGCCAGGTGCTTCGCCGTGTCGGCGGCCATTCGTGGACCCGGCGCCGGGTTGTCGACCAGCAGACGGTGGGCGACCGCGCGCGGGTTGGCGACACCGGGCAGCGGCAGCTTCTTCGGCAGGGAGGCGATCGGCTCGAAGTCGTCACCGAGCGGAGCGCCCGGCAGCGCCTCCAGCTTCTTCATGACCGTGCGGCCGATGTGCCGGAACGTCGTCCACTTGCCGCCCGCGACGGACAGCATGCCGCCGCGGCCCTCGGTGACGACGGTCTCGCGCTTGGCCTTCGCCGTGTCGCCGGGACCGCCCGGCAGCACCCGCAGACCCGCGAAGGAGTAGGTGATCAGGTCACGGCTCAGCTGCTGGTCCCGGACCGAGAACGCGGCCTCGTCCAGGATCTGGGCTATGTCCTTCTCGGTGACCGCGACATCCGCCGGGTCGCCCTCGAACTCCTCGTCGGTCGTGCCGAGCAGCAGCATGTCCTCCCAGGGGAGGGCGAAGGTGATGCGGTACTTGTCGATGGGGGTGGCCAGCGCCGCCTTCCAGGGGGAGGTGCGCTTGAGGACCAGGTGCGCTCCCTTGGAGAGGCGGATGGACGGAGCCGCGTTCGGGTCCTCCATCCGGCGCAGGTGGTCCACCCACGGGCCGGTCGCGTTCAGCACCAGCCTGGCGTTGACGCCGAACTCGTCGCCCGTCGTACGGTCCTTCAGGTCCGCGCCGGTCACCCGGCCCCCCGTGAACCTCAGGCCGGTCACCTCGGCGTGGTTCAGCACGACGGCACCCGCCTCGACGGCCGCGCGGACCGTCATCAGCGCCATGCGCGCGTCGTTCATCTGGTCGTCGCCGTACACCGCGACGGCCTTGAGGTTCTCGGTGCGCAGCTCGGGCACGTCCTGGGCCGCCTTCGCGGGCGACAGGAGGTGGCCGACGCCGTCACCGAACGCGGAGAGCGCGGAGTAGGCGAAGACGCCCGCCCCGAGCTTCGCAGCGCCGTGCGGCCCGCCCTTGTACACGGGGAGGTAGAACGTGAGCGGGTTCGCCAGGTGGGGGGCCACCTGGCGGGAGACCGCACGGCGCTCGAAGTGGTTCTCCGCCACCAGCTTCACCGCGCCGGTCTGCAGATAGCGCAGACCGCCGTGGAGCAGCTTGGAGGAGGCGGAGGAGGTGGCGCCGGCGAAGTCGCCGGCGTCGACCAGAGCCACCCTCAGGCCGGACTGCGCGGCGTGCCAGGCGGTGGAGATGCCCAGGATGCCGCCGCCGATCACAAGAAGGTCGTACGACGCCTTGGCGAGCTGCTCCCGGGTCTCGGCCCGGCTCGGGTTCGAGCCGGAGGCCGGGTGCGTCCCCAGGGCAGGCACGGACTGGAGGGTGGACTGACTGGTCATTTCGGGTTCTTACTCCTCATCAGAGCGTGCGAGAGCCGTCAGGAGCTCTCGTCAGCTCTCGTCGTCCTCGAGCCAGCCCATGGTCCGCTCGACGGCCTTGAGCCAGCTCTTGTACTCACGGTCGCGGGCGTCCGCGTCCATGCGGGGGGTCCACTCGGCGGCCCGGCGCCAGTTGGCGCGGAGGTCGTCGGTGCTGGTCCAGAAGCCGACGGCGAGACCGGCGGCGTAGGCGGCACCGAGGCAGGTGGTCTCGGCGACCATCGGGCGCACCACGGGCGCGTCCAGGAAGTCCGAGAGGGTCTGCATCAGCAGGTTGTTGGAGGTCATGCCGCCGTCGACCTTGAGGGCCGCAAGCTCCACGCCCGAGTCCTTGGTCATGGCGTCCGTGATCTCACGGGTCTGCCAGGCGGTGGCCTCCAGGACCGCACGGGCCAGGTGCGCCTTGGTGACGTACCGGGTCAGACCGGCGATCACACCGCGGGCGTCGGAGCGCCAGTACGGGGCGAACAGACCGGAGAAGGCCGGCACGAAGTAGGCGCCGCCGTTGTCCTCGACGGACAGGGCGAGCGTCTCGATCTCGGCGGCGGTGGAGATCAGGCCCATCTGGTCGCGCATCCACTGCACCAGCGAACCGGTGACGGCGATCGAGCCCTCCAGGGCGTAGACCGGCTTGTCGTCGCCGATGCGGTAGCCGACCGTGGTCAGCAGGCCCGAGTAGGAGTTGATGATCTTCTCGCCGGTGTTCATCAGCATGAAGGTGCCGGTGCCGTACGTGGACTTGGCCTCGCCCTCGGAGAAGCAGGTCTGGCCGAACAGGGCCGCCTGCTGGTCGCCGAGCGCGGAGGCGACCGGGATGCCGCCGAGCAGCTCGCCCAGCTTGCCGCCGGTGACCTCGCCGTAGATCTCGGAGGAGGAGCGGATCTCGGGCAGCATCGCCATCGGCACACCGATCGACTCGGCGATCTTCTCGTCCCACTCCAGCGTGTGGAGGTTCATCAGCAGGGTGCGGGAGGCGTTGGTGACGTCGGTGTAGTGCTTGCCGCCGTTGACACCACCAGTGAGGTTCCAGATGACCCAGGTGTCCATGGTGCCGAAGAGGATGTCGCCGCGCTCGGCGCGCTCGCGCAGGCCCTCGACGTTGTCGAGCAGCCAGCGTGCCTTGGGGCCGGCGAAGTAGGAGGCGAGGGGGAGACCCGTCTCGCGGCGGAAGCGGTCCTGGCCGACGTTGCGGCCGAGCTCCTTGCACAGGGCGTCGGTGCGGGTGTCCTGCCAGACGATGGCGTTGTGGACCGGCTCACCGGTGTTCTTGTCCCACAGCAGCGTGGTCTCGCGCTGGTTGGTGATGCCGATGGCCTTGATGTCGTCCCGGGTGATGCCGGCCTTCTGGATGGCTCCGGCGACGACCTCCTGGACGTTGGTCCAGATCTCGTTGGCGTTGTGCTCGACCCAGCCCGGCTTTGGGAAGATCTGCTCGTGCTCCTTCTGGTCGACGGAGACGATACGGCCGTCCCGGTCGAAGACGATGCAGCGGCTGGAGGTGGTGCCCTGGTCGATGGCGGCGATGAAGGGGCCGGCGGTGTGCGCGTCGGTCACTGTGTGCTCCTGGGGTTCCGTGAGTTAGGGGGAGGGTCTACCGAGTTGCTTTAAGCAAAAGCGACGTTGTAGATGCCTGCAGCGATCGCGCCGCCGATGAGCGGACCGACCACCGGGATCCAGGCGTAGCCCCAGTCGGAGCCGCCCTTGTTGGGCAGGGGCAGAAGGGCGTGCACGATGCGCGGGCCCAGGTCACGGGCCGGGTTGATCGCGTAGCCCGTCGGGCCGCCGAGGGAGAGACCGATCGAGACGACCACGAGCGCGGTGATCAGGGCGCCCAGGGTGCCCAGGCCGTTGCCCTTGTCGTTGAGGCCCTGGGTGAGGACCGCGAGCACCAGGACCACGGTGCCGATGATCTCGGTGGCGAGGTTCTGCCAGACGACCCGGATCTCCGGACCGGTGGAGAAGATGCCGAGCACGGGGCCCGCGCCCTTCTCCTGCGCCTCGACTGCCTTGGCCGCGGTGGCCTGCGCACCGGGACCGCCGACGATCTCCCGGTCGGTCAGGTGCGCGTGGAACTGGCCGTAGTAGGCCACCCAGACCAGAGTCGCACCGATCGCGGCGCCGAGCAGCTGGCCTGCCCAGTAGACCGGGACGTTGCTCCAGTCGCCGTCCTTGATGGCGAGCGCGAGCGTCACGGCCGGGTTGAGGTGGGCGCCGGAGAGCGGCGCCGAGGTGTACACGGCCGTCAGTACGGCGAAACCCCACCCGAAGGTGATGGCGAGCCAGCCGGCGTTACGGGCCTTGGAGGCCTTCAGCGTCACGGCGGCGCAGACGCCTCCGCCGAGCAGGATGAGTATGGCGGTACCGATGGTCTCGCCGATGAAGATGTCGGAGCTGGACACCCGCGACTCCTTTGTCCTTCGTCCAGGGGACCGAACCCCGGGTCCCTCCGGAGGTTCGAGCTGCCCTCGGGGGTGAGAGCGGTGTCGGCCCTTGGCGTTGTCACACTCTAACGCGTATTGCCGGTAGGTGTTCGACAATGCCGACCGATGGACGGGAGTCTTGCCGGGGCGTTACGTGCTCGTCAAGAGTTGTGTTGTCGAAAGCACGGCCGAAAACACGATCGTTACTCATCGCCGCGAACAGTCGATCTTGCAGGTCAGATGGGTACTGGCGAGTAACAACAAGAGCCGGGGCACACCACCGTGCCCCGGCCTCGCTCACCTCTGCTCGTACAGGCGTACGACCCCTCAGAACCGCCCCGCCCCCAGGTCCCGCGAGACCGCGCGGGCGCAGTCCCGCACGGCCGCGATCAGCTCAGGACGCAGCTCCCCGTCCCGGCGCAGCCGCTCCACCGCACCGGTGATGCCGACCGCGCCCACCGGCATCCGCCGCCGGTCATGGATGGGCGCGGCGACCGACGCCACGCCCTCCCAGGTCTCCTCGACGTCGGACGCGTAGCCACGCGCGCGCGTGATGTCGAGGATGTGCTCGAAGTCGTCCAGGTCGCACGTGGTGCGCTCGGTGAACGGCTTGCGGTCGGCCTCGACCGCCTCGCTGTGCGCCACCGGGTCGTACGCCGACAGCACCTTGCCCAGAGCCGTGGAGTGCAGCGGCTGCATCGCCCCGATCTCCAGCACCTGCCGGCTGTCGTCGGGCCGGAAGACGTGGTGCACGATCAGCACGCCCTGCTGGTGCAGCACGCCGAGATAGACGCTCTCGCCGCTCGAGCGCGCCAGGTCGTCCGTCCATACCAGGGCGCGCGCCCGCAGCTCGTGCACATCGAGATAGGTGGTGCCCAGGCGCAGCAGCTCGGCGCCCAGCTGATAGCGCCCGGAGGCGTCGTCCTGCTCGACGAAGCCCTCGGCCTGCAGGGTGCGCAGAATGCCGTGGGCGGTGCCTTTGGCGAGGCCCAGCGACGAGGCGATGTCCGAGAGGCCGAGCCGTCGCTCGCCGCCCGCGAGGAGCCGCAGCATCGCGGCCGCCCGTTCGAGCGACTGGATGTTCCGTGCCATCGCCGTCCTGCCTCCGTCCCCTTCGACAGCCGAGTTACGGCGCCGCTGCCGCTGTTCGGCAATGTCGAACACTACCGGTCGATGCCGACCCACCGCTAATGGTCGGTAGACATCTGTTGCGTCACCGGTGTCCCGTCGGTGACCTGCCGCCATCCTGGTCCGTCCCGTGGACTGAGCGACCATCCGGGACGGGACCCGGCTACCCTGGCGGCGTGCGCCCTCCCTGGGAAGACCCGGGGAACCCGCAAAGCCGACAGCCGTCGCACTCAAGGGAGCCCTTTTCATGGCCTCGTCGCCACTGACCCCTTCCGCCGACAGCCGGACCCGTGCGTCCGCGCTCCGTGAGGCCCTCGCCACCCGGGTGGTGGTCGCCGACGGAGCAATGGGCACCATGCTCCAGGCCCAGGAGCCCACCCTCGAGGACTTCCAGAACCTCGAAGGCTGCAACGAGGTCCTCAACGTCACTCGCCCCGACATCGTCCGTTCGGTCCATTCGGCCTACTTCGACGCCGGCGTCGACTGCGTCGAGACCAACACCTTCGGCGCCAATCTCACCGCACTGGGCGAGTACGACATCGCCGAACGCGTCGCCGAGCTGTCCGAGGCCGGCGCCCGGATCGCCCGCGAGACGGCGGACGAGTTCGCCGCCCGGGACGGCCGGCAGCGCTGGGTCCTGGGCTCCATGGGCCCGGGCACCAAGCTGCCCACCCTCGGCCACACGACCTTCGGAGCCATCCGCGACGCCTACCAGCAGAACGCCGAGGGCCTCCTCGCCGGCGGGGCCGACGCCCTGCTGGTGGAGACGACCCAGGACCTGCTGCAGACCAAGGCATCGGTCATCGCCGCCCGGCGGGCGATGGAGACCGCGGGCTACGAGGTCCCACTGATCGTCTCCGTGACCGTCGAGACGACCGGCACGATGCTGCTGGGCTCGGAGATCGGTGCCGCGCTCACGGCGCTGGAGCCGCTGGGCATCGACATGATCGGCCTGAACTGTGCGACCGGCCCGGCGGAGATGAGCGAGCACCTGCGCCATCTGGCCCGGCACGCCCGCGTCCAGCTGTCCTGCATGCCGAACGCCGGTCTGCCGGTCCTGGGCAAGGACGGCGCCCACTACCCGCTGACCGCGCCGGAGCTCGCCGACGCGCAGGAGACCTTCGTCCGCGAGTACGGCCTGTCGCTGGTGGGCGGCTGCTGCGGCACCACGCCCGAGCACCTGCGCCAGGTCGTCGAACGCGTCCGCGAGCTCGCCCCCACCGAGCGTGATCCGCGTCCGGAGCCGGGTGCGGCGTCGTTGTATCAGTCGGTGCCGTTCCGTCAGGACACCTCGTATCTGGCGATCGGTGAGCGGACGAACGCCAACGGGTCGAAGAAGTTCCGCGAGGCGATGCTGGCGGCCCGCTGGGACGACTGTGTGGAGATGGCCCGGGAGCAGATCCGTGAGGGCGCGCACCTGCTGGATCTGTGCGTGGACTATGTCGGCCGGGACGGTGTGGCGGACATGCGGGAGCTGGCGGGCCGGTTCGCGACCGCCTCCACCCTGCCGATCGTGCTGGACTCCACCGAGGTCGACGTCATCGAGGCCGGCCTGGAGAAGCTGGGCGGCCGCGCGGTCATCAACTCGGTCAACTACGAGGACGGCGACGGCCCCGACTCGCGTTTCGCCCGCGTGACCCGGCTGGCGCGGGAGCACGGGGCGGCTCTGATCGCGTTGACCATCGACGAGGAGGGCCAGGCCCGCACGCCGGAGAAGAAGGTCGAGATCGCCGAGCGGCTGATCGCCGACCTGACCGGGAACTGGGGGATCCTGGAGTCGGACATCCTCATCGACACCCTGACCTTCACCATCTGCACCGGGCAGGAGGAGTCCCGCAAGGACGGGGTGGCCACCATCGAGGCGATCCGCGAGCTCAAGCGGCGCCACCCCGAGGTGCAGACCACGCTGGG
>NZ_JBEXPK010000062.1:0-46916 GCF_040612015.1 Streptomyces sp. NPDC006476
GCGGAGTTCCCGCGCACCCGCCTCGTCCTGCCCGGCCTGCGCGTCGACCTCGCGCGGCTGGCCGCGTACGAGCGGGTCTGCGGCTTCGCCACCGGCGACGACGCCCTGCCCCTGACCTATCCGCACGTCCTGGGCTTCCCGCTCGCCATGCGCCTGATGAGCGACCGCGGCTTCCCGCTGCCGCTGCTCGGCCTCGTCCACACCTCCGTCGACATCACCCGGCGCCGGTCGCTCCCGGCCACCGGCGCGTACGAACTCGCCGTCTACGTCGGCGGTCTGGAGCCGCACCGGCGCGGCACCGAGGCCTCGGTGATCACCGAGATGCGGGACGGCGGGGAGGGCGGGGACGTCGTGTGGGAGTCGCGCAGCACGTATCTCGCGCGGCACCGCACGCACGCCGAGCCGTCCGCCGAACGGGCCGAGCAGGCACCGCTTCCCGTGCTCGCCGAGTGGCGGCTGGCCGGGGACGTCGGGCGGCGGTACGGGGCCGCGTCCGGCGACCGCAACCCCATCCACCTCCATCCCCTCACCGCCCGCCTCTTCGGCTTCCGGCGCGCCATCGCGCACGGCATGTGGACCGTGGCCCGCTGCCTCGCCGCCCACGGGGCGCCGGACGCGGTGCGGGCGCGGGCGGAGTTCCGGGCGCCCGTGCTGCTGCCGGGGACCGTGACGTACGGGGCGGAGGGGGGCCGGTTCGAGCTGCGCGGAAGCGGTGATCGCGTGCACGTCAGCGGGCGGGTGGATCCGCTGCCGTAGCGCCTCCCCGCTCCTCGCGGCCGACGACGCGGCCTCCCCGGCGCCCTGCCCCTGCCCCTGCCGTGACGGACCGGTTCAGCCACGGCTGACGCTGACCCCGCCGATCAGGCCCCACGCGTCGATACGGACCGTCGGGCCGCCGGGCTCGGTGGGACCGTCGTCCTTCACACCGCCGAGGCGGATGCCGTGGACCTCGACGCGGACGTCGGGGCGGACCTTGAGGCTGACGCCGCCGATCAGGCTCAGCTTGGTGACGCGGAGCTCGGCGCCGTCGGGAATGTCGATGTCGGTGAGGTCGATGTCCGCGCCGCCGATGAGGGAGGCGGTGAGGGTGCGCTCGTGCAGGGTCTCGCCCTTGAGGCGGTGACCGCCGATGAGGCTCACCTTGATGTCGGTCTTCTGCGGGTCCCCGCCACTGGCCTTCGTCATGGGCATGAAAGTACGGGCGGAGGGATGCGTTCCCCCAGTGTCCGTCGTCCGCCGATCGGGATGACAATTGCGCCGGCTAGCCGCACGGGCCGGGACGGACGTCGTACGGCCCGAAGCGGCCCTGGAGACCGAGCTGTTGCTCGGCCCGGTCGCGTCCCGTCTCGTCACCCTGCGGCCCGAGCCCACCCTGGCGTCGCTGCTCGCGGGAACCGGCGTGGACGTCGTCGACGCGGCCGCGTCACAGGACGGGCTGCTCCGCCTCCTGCGGGGGTGACCAGGGCCGCCCCTCCATCAGGTTGCCGAGCCCGGCCCAGGCGAAGTTCATCAGGGTGGCCGCGGCCTGCCGCGCGGTGACGCCGGGGGTCGCGTTGGCCCAGGCCGCGAGGGACTCGGCGGCGCCGACCAGCGCTTCGGCGAGCCCCGCGACCTCGCTCTCGGCCAGATCGGGATCCCGGTGCGCCTCCCGCGCGGCCACCACGATCAACTGCGTCACGAACGCGACCAGTTCCTCGCGCATCGCCGCCACCTCGGCCGCGAACGGCTCGCCGTGGGTACGGGCCTGCAGATGCAGCACGGCCCAGCCGTCCGGGTTCTGCGCGGTGTGCGTGAAGAACGCCCGCAGCCCTTCCCACAGTTGCCGGTCGACGGGCAGCTCCCGCCGCACCCCGGACCGCACCGCCTCCGTCAGCGCCTTCGCCTCACGCCGGATGCACGCGGTGAACAGGTCTTCCTTCGAGTTGAGGTACAGATAGACCAACGGCTTGGACACGCCCGCCAGTTCGGCGATCTCGTCCATCGACGCGGCCATGTACCCACGCTGCCCGAAGGTGCGCACGGCGGCGTCCAGCATCTGCTGCTCCCGCACCGCCCGCGGCATCCGCTTGGTCTTCACGGCACCCATGCCGCACAGAGTAGTTGGGACCAAGCGTGTGCAAACCCCGCGTGACAGGCTTACGAGGTCTGGGGTGCCTGGCCCTGGGTGCGGGCCGCGTCGTCCGCGTCGTCCTCCTGGGCCGCGTTCGCCTCGAAGTTCGCCTTCATCCGGTCGACCCGCTCGACGACCTTGATCGAGGCCCGGTCCCGCTCCTTGCGCAGGACGACGAAGCTGATGGGGGCCGAGATCAGCAGGGCGAGCAGGACCATCCAGATGCCGTTGGAGGCGCCGAAGCCGCGCGGGACGACGCCGGTGTAGACGAGACCCCAGACGACCACGAAGCAGCCCGCGAAGATCCCGAGGCGCATCAGCGTGTAGCGGAGCATCTCAATCCACTCTTCCGTCAACGGTACGAACATTGCCAAAGGGCACCGTCCAGTGAAGCACGTCAGGTACCCGATCTTGCAGGCGGGGGCTCAGCGCAGCGGCAGCAGCATGATCACGTCGTCGCGGTCGTCTCCCGGTGCCACCCGGATCGCCCCGGGGACGCGGCCGACCTCCTTGTAGCCGCAGGTGCCGTAGAAGCGTTCCAGCCCGAGGCCGCCCCGGCAGGTGAGCCGGATCGCCTCGATGCCGTCGAATCCGCACGCCGCGTCCTGGGCGGCGGCCAGCAGGTCGCGGCCGTACCCCTTGCCCTGGTGGCGGGGGTGGACCATCACCGTGTAGAGCCACAGCCAGTGGGTCATCAGCCGGTGCGTGTTGAGGGCGAGGAAGGCGGTGGCGGCGACCCGTCCGCCCTCGTCGTGCCCGACGAGCAGCCGGGTGCGGCCCTCCGCCATCGCGACCATGTGCCGGACCAGCTCCGGCCGGATCGTCTCCGCCGTCACCGGCGGCACGAAACCGACGGAGCCGCCGGCGTTGGACACGTCCGTCCACAGGTCGAGGATGCCATCGCGGAGGGCGGGGGTGACGGCAGGGTCGAGAGTGAAGGTAAGGGACACGTGGGTATCGTAGCCCTTACGCCAGGACGCGCGCCGCGACTTTCAGATCCGCTACGAGCCCTTGGTACGCCGACTCCCGATCGTCCGAGCGCAGCACGGACGAAGGATGAACGGTGGGCACCAGGCGCTCCCGCCGGCCGTGAACGTCCTCCTCCAGCACCGTCCCGCGCACCTGCGTGACCCGGAACGACGACCCCAGCAGCGCCTTGCCCGCGGTGGCCCCGAGCACCACGATCAGCTCCGGCTCCACGACGGCCAGCTCGGCGGCCAGCCAGGGCCCGCACGCGGTCATCTCGCGCAGCGTGGGCGCCTTGTGAATGCGCCGCTTACGGGGCTCGGCCTGCGTGAACTTGAAATGCTTGACCGCGTTGGTGACGTAGGCGTCCCTCGGGTCGATACCGGCGTCCACGAGAGCCCGGTCGAGGAGCTTCCCGGCGGGCCCCACGAACGGCTTCCCCTGCCGGTCCTCCTGATCCCCGGGCTGCTCCCCGACCAGCATCACGCGCGCGTGAGCGTCCCCTTCACCGAACACCGTCTGAGTGGCGTCCCGATGCAACGGACAGCCCCGGCAGTCTGCGGCGGCGCGGCGGAGGGAGGGAAGACCGCCGCGGTCGGGCACGAAGGGTTCGGCGGTGTACCGATCCTCCGGGGCCGAGCTCTGTATGGCCATGACCGCCGAGTACCCACCGTCCCCACGGCTGAAAAACCTACGGCCCCTCCCGCGCCTCGACCTCCGACAGGCCCGGGTGGAACAGGCCGTCACACACGTGGGGTGCCTCGGAGACGAACGGGGTCATGCCGACCACCCTGTCCTCCCACCGCTGGTCCGCCGGCCTGGAGATGACATCGACGGTCTCGGAGACGGCCGCCTTCGGTGCTGCCGGTCACGGAGCAGGGGCGCGGAATCACACCCGCATCGGCTGCGGCTCTTCCCTCCGCGCCGGGTCGGGGCCCTCGTACTCTCGGATGATCTCGTAGCGGGTGTTGCGCTCCACCGGGCGGAAGCCGGCGTCGCGGATCAGGTCCAGGAGGTCCTCGCGGGTCAGCTTGTTCGGGGTGCCGAAGTTGTCCGCGTCGTGGGTGATCTTGTACTCGACGACCGAGCCGTCCATGTCGTCGGCGCCGTGCTGGAGCGCCAGCTGCGCGGTCTGGACGCCGTGCATGACCCAGAAGACCTTGACGTGCGGGACGTTGTCGAAGAGCAGACGGGAGACAGCGAAGGTCTTCAGGGCCTCCGCGCCCGTCGCCATCTGGGTGCGGGCCTGAAGGCGGTTGCGGACCTTGCCGTCCTTCATGTCCACGAAGTCGTGCTGGTAGCGCAGCGGGATGAAGACCTGGAAACCGCCGGTCTCGTCCTGCAGTTCACGCAGGCGCAGGACGTGGTCGACGCGGTGGCGCGGCTCCTCGATGTGGCCGTACAGCATGGTGCACGGGGTCTTCAGACCCTTCTCGTGCGCCAGCCGGTGGATGCGGGACCAGTCCTCCCAGTGGGTGCGGTGGTCCAGGATGTGCTGCCGGACCTCCCAGTCGAAGATCTCGGCGCCACCACCGGTGAGGGACTCCAGGCCCGCGTCGATCAGTTCGTCGAGGATCTCCGACGCCGACAGCCCGCTGATCGTCTCGAAGTGGTGGATCTCCGTCGCCGTGAACGCCTTCAGCGACACGTTCGGCAGCGCGGCCTTCAGCTCCCGCAGGGACCGCGGGTAGTAGCGCCACGGCAGGTTCGGGTGCAGCCCGTTGACGATGTGGAGCTCGGTGAGGTTGTCGCTCTCCATCGCCTTCGCGAGCTTCACCGCCTCCTCGATGCGCATCGTGTACGCGTCCTTCTCACCCGGCTTGCGCTGGAAGGAGCAGTAGGCGCAGGAGGCCGTGCACACGTTGGTCATGTTGAGGTGCCGGTTGACGTTGAAGTGGACCACGTCACCGTTCTTGCGGGTGCGCACCTCGTGGGCGAGGCCGCCGAGCCACGCCAGGTCGTCCGACTCGTACAGCGCGATGCCGTCCTCGCGGGACAGCCGCTCACCGGAGCGGACCTTCTCCTCCAGCTCGCGCTTGAGCCCGACGTCCATGCCACGACCTTTCCTCTACGACAACTCGACCCAACGGTACGCCCACGGGCTCACACCTGTTCGGGCAGCTCACCCACCCGGTTCTCCCACTTCGTGGAGAGCACGATCGTGGTACGGGTCCGGGACACGCCCTTCGTCCCGCTGAGCCGCCGGATGATCTTCTCCAGGCCGTCCACGTCGTTCGCCCGCACCTTGAGCATGAACGAGTCGTCACCGGCGATGAACCAGCAGTCCTCGATCTCGCTGAGCTCCTTCATCCGCTGGGCCACGTCCTCGTGGTCGGCCGCGTCGGAGAGGGAGATCCCGATCAGCGCGGTGACGCCGAGGCCGAGCGAGGCGGCGTCGACGGTGGCGCGGTAGCCGGTGATGACACCGGCCGCCTCCAGCCGGTTGATGCGGTCGGTGACGCTGGGCCCCGACAGACCGACGAGGCGCCCCAGCTCCGCGTACGAGGCCCGGCCGTTCTCCCTCAGGGCCTGGATGAGCTGCCTGTCCACCGCGTCCATGCGATCGATGCCTTCCGCTGAAGAGTTCCCGAGTGATGAGAGGTAGTGCGAGGTGCTCACAGGTGCCGGCGCCCTAGTCCGCGCTGTGGCCGCCGCCCAAGTCGCCCTTCCAGCGCCGGTACAGGCCGTGCCCGACGCCCGCCGCGTCCAGCACCCGCCCGGCGACGAAGTCCACCAGGTCCTGGATGTGCGTGGCGCCCGCGTAGAAGGCGGGCGAGGCGGGGACCACGGTGGCGCCCGCGTCGTCGAGGGCGACGAGGTGGCGCAGCGTCTGGCCGTTCAAGGGGGTCTCCCGTACGGCCACGACCAGCGGCCGGCGCTCCTTCAGTGTGACGCTCGCGGCGCGCTGGAGCAGATCCTTGGACAGCCCGAGCGCGACACCGGCCACGCACGCCGTGGAGGCCGGCACGATGAGCATGCCCTTGACCGGGTACGACCCCGAGGACGGGCCTGCGGCGAGGTCCCCGGCGGGCCAGTACTGCACGGCGCCGACGTCCACGGTGTAGGTCCCGGGCTTTCCGTCGGCACCCCGCGTCAGCCATTCCCGCAGGTCGTCACGCCAGTGTGCGTCCCGGAACGAGATCCCCGTCTCGTCCAGGAGGGTGAGCCGGGAGGCCCGGCTGACGACCAGGTCCACGCTCTCGCCGGCGTCGAGCAGCGCACGCAGCACCGACGCGGCATATGGCGTGCCGGAAGCGCCGGACACCCCTACGATCCAAGGTGTACGCGGCGTCTCTCCTGGCTTGACTGGGTCCACGACACCGAGCCTATCCGGCGCCGCGGGGTGGGAACCGGTCGAGGGGGCTCGGTCGTTGTCCGTAGGGGTCGGGCGGATCGTTGGGGGACGGCATGTCGGGTACGGAGCTCGAGTGGTCGCGGGGCGAGCGGGCGAAGGCCGCGGCCAAGCTGATGGTGGGCTGGATCGCGCTGCTGTGGCTGCTGGAAGTGGTCGACGTGGTCAGCGGCCACGCGCTCGACGGTCTCGGCATCATGCCGCGCCGGGTCTCCGAGCTGGTGGACATCGTCCCGGCCGCGTTCATCCACTTCGGCTTCGCCCATGTGGCCGCCAACAGCGTGCCGCTGCTGGTCATGGGCTTCCTGGCGGCGCTGGGCGGGCTGCGCCGGTTCGCCGCCCTCTGCCTCGTCATCATCGTCGCCGACGGACTGGGCGTGTGGCTGACAGCCCCGGACCACACCAACACCGCGGGCGCGTCCGGCCTGATCTTCGGCCTGTTCGGCTTCCTGTTGGTCAGCGGCTTCGTCGAGCGCCGCCCGCTGGGCGTCCTGGTGGGCCTGCTGATCGGCGCCGTCTGGGGCACGTCGATCCTCCTGGGCCTGTCCCCCCTGCAGACGGGCGTCAGCTGGCAGGCCCACCTGATAGGCCTGGCGACGGGAGTCGGGACGGCGTTCTGGTTCCGGCGCCGCCCCGCCTCGCCTCCCGCACTCACACGGTGAGGCCCCGAACCAGCAGGTCCAGCAGCGCGCACACGAACAGGGCGATGCCGATGAAGCCGTTGACGCTGAAGAACGCGCGGTTGAGGCGGGACAGGTCGTGGGGTCGCACGATCGAGTGCTCGTAGACGAAGGCGCCCGCGACGATCATCAGACCGACCCAGAAGAACCCTCCCGCGTCGGTGGCGACGGCGTACCAGACGAGGAGGGACATGGTCAGCAGGTGGCACACCCGCGCGCCCCAGATGGCCCCCGGGATGCCGAAGCGGGCCGGTACCGACATGACGCCGATCTCGCGGTCGGTCTCGACGTCCTGGCAGGCGTAGATCAGATCGAACCCGCCGATCCAGATGCCCACGGCGAGGCCGAGGATCACCGCGTGCCAGTTCCACTCGCCGCTGATGGCGAGCCAGCCGCCGATCGGGCCCATGGCCTGGGCGAGCCCCAGGATGGCCTGCGGGAAGTTCGTGAACCGCTTGCCGTAGGGGTAGACGACCATCGGGACGACCGCGACCGGCGCCAGCGCCAGGCAGAGCGGATTGAGCAGCGCCGCCGAGCCGAGGAAGACCACGACCGCGATGAGGGCACCGGTCCAGGCGTGCTTCACCGACATCGCGCCGGTGACCAGCTCGCGGTGGGCCGTGCGCGGGTTCCGGGCGTCGATCTCCCGGTCGATGATCCGGTTCACGGCCATGGCGAACGTCCGCAGACCCACCATGCAGACGGTGACCAGGAGCAGCCGCCCCCAGTGGATGTTCTTGTCCCACTCGTACATCGCGGTGAGCGCGGCGATGTACGCGAAGGGCAGGGCGAACACCGAGTGCTCGATCATCACCAGACGCAGAAACGCCTTGGTGCGTCCTGGCTGCGGGATCGCGGCGGAGGCACTGCTCATGAAAGGCCGTACTCCTTCCAGCGGCGGTCGACCTTCGCCGCCGTATCCGGGTCGGACAGGACCATGTCGGGCCAGCCGCCGTCGCGGGTGTAGCCCTCCTCGGGCCACTTCTTCGTCGCGTCGATCCCGGCCTTGCCACCCCAGAACTGCTGGTAGGAGGCGTGGTCGAGATGGTCGACGGGGCCTTCGACGACGCTGAGGTCGCGGGCGTAGTCGGTGTTGCCGAGCGCCCGCCACGCGACCTCGTGCAGGTCGTGGACGTCGCAGTCGGAGTCCACGACCACGATCAGCTTCGTCAGGGACATCATGTGTGCCCCCCAGATCGCGTGCATGACCTTCTGGGCGTGCTTGGGGTACTTCTTGTCGATCGAGACGATCGCGCAGTTGTGGAAGCCGCCCGCCTCGGGCAGGTGGTAGTCCACGATGTCCGGGACGATGATCTTCAGCAGGGGGAGGAAGAAGCGTTCGGTCGCACGGCCGAGGGGTCCGTCCTCCGTCGGGGGCCGGCCTACGACGATCGACTGCAGCAGCGGGCGCTTGCGCATCGTCACGCAGTCGATGCGCAGCGCGGGGAACGGTTCCTGCGGGGTGTAGAAGCCGGTGTGGTCGCCGAAGGGGCCCTCGGGGAGCATCTCGCCGGGCTCCAGCCAGCCCTCGATCACGACCTCCGCCTGCGCCGGCACCTGCAGCGGCACCGTCTTGCAGTCCACCATCTCGATCCGCTTGCCGGCGATGAACCCGGCGAAGAGGTACTCGTCGATGTCACCGGGCAGGGGCGCGGTGGCGGCGTACGTCACCGCGGGCGGGCAGCCGAAGGCGATCGCGACCGGCAGCCGCTCGCCGCGCCGTGCCGCGACCTGGTAGTGGTTGCGGCTGTCCTTGTGGATCTGCCAGTGCATACCGATGGTGCGCTTGTCGTGCCGCTGGAGCCGGTACAGGCCGAGGTTGCGGATCCCGGACTCCGGGTCCTTGGTGTGGGTGAGGCCCAGGTTGAAGAAGGAGCCGCCGTCCTTGGGCCAGGTGAACAGCGCGGGCAGCCGGTCGAGATCGACGTCGTCCCCGGTGAGGACGACCTCCTGCACCGGCGCGTTGTCGGACTTCACCTTCTTCGGCGGTACGTGCGTCATCGCGCCGAGTTTGCCGAAGGCCTCGCGCACCCCGACGAACCCGTGCGGCAGTTCGGGCCGCAGCAGGCCGCCGATCTTCTCGCTGATCTCGCCGTACGACTTCAGGCCCAGGGCCTTCAGCAGCCGCCGGTCGGTGCCGAAGACGTTCATCGCGAGGGGCATGGCGGAGCCCTTCACGTTCTCGAAGAGCAGCGCGGGGCCGCCTGCCTTCTGCACCCGGTCGACGATCTCCCCGACCTCGAGATACGGGTCGACCTCGGCCTTGACGCGCTTGAGGTCGCCCTCGCGTTCCAGGGCCCTGAGCAGGGAGCGAAGATCGTCGTAAGCCATGGGTCCCAGTATCGGCCACCCGCTACCCTGACCCCGTCACCGGGGCCGACTCACCACCGCTGGGAGAGCACGCGAGCATGCTGAGGTATCTGCCGTTCCTTCTGGTGCTGGCCCTGTGGATCTACGCCTTCGTGGACTGTCTGAACACTCCCGAGGAGGAGGTGCGCGGACTGCCCAAGGTGGCCTGGGTGATCGTCATCCTGCTGTTCGGCGAGGTGCTGGTCGGGCCGGTGGCCTGGCTGATCGCCGGAAAGAACCGGTCGGCCGCCACCGGATCCGCGGGGCCCGCCGCGCCGGGGCGCTGGGTCGCGCCGGACGACAACCCCGACTTCCTGAAGTCCCTGGACGACACCAAGGGCGACAAGGACCCGGACAAGAACAAGGACTGAGTCTGAGCCGCCGCGGCGCCGGGGTCCGCCCTCACGACGGCGGGCCGTACAAGGTGTACGTCGCCGCAGCCCCCGAAGCGGACAGTGCGTCCCTGGGCCCGGACCGGTCGGAACCGGACACTTGGCTCGTATGACGACTGCTCCTGCCGACTCCGCCGGCACCCTCGCCCCCGCCTACGGTGACAAGGTCATCGCCGTCGAAACGGCGGGCTCCGAGCCCATCCCCGATGCCGAGCGGCACGGCAGCCCGCTCCAGCTGCTGTGGACGTGGGCCTCACCGAACATCGAGTTCGCGACTGTCTACATCGGTGTGATCGCGGTCCTCTTCTTCGGGCTGAGCTTCTGGCAGGCCACGGCCGCCATCGTGCTCGGCACCGCGGTCGGCGCGATCACGCAGGGCGTGCTGTCGCTGGACGGGCCCCGGTTCGGGGTGCCGCAGATGGTGATCGGCCGCCTCTCCTTCGGCTACTTCGGCAACATCCTGCCCTCGGCGGCCAACGGCCTGGTCGCGGGCGTGGGCTGGTTCGCGGTGAACAGCGTGAGCGCGGCCTTCGCGCTGAACACGCTGACGGGTCTGCGGCCGCTGCCGTCCCTGTTCCTCGTGGTCGTGGCCGAGATCCTCATCGGCTTCATCGGCCACAACTTCGTCCACACCTTCGAGAAGTACGCCTTCCCCACGCTCGCGGTGATCTTCCTGCTGGCCGGCGTGTGGACCTTCAAGGACGCCCATCTCGGCGGGGGCGGAACCGGCGGCGGGATCGGCGGTTTCCTGCTCGCCTTCAGCGCGGCCTGGGGCTACGCGGCGGGCTGGAACCCGTACGCCACGGACTACTCGCGCTACCTCCCCCGCACCGCGAACCGACTGAAGACGATCCTCTACCCGGCCGTCGGCCTGTTCGTGTCCGTCGCCGTGGTCGCGGTCATCGGCGCGGCCTCGGCGACGATCCTGGCCCCGAAGGACGCCACCCCGACGGCCGCCTTCACCGGCCATCTGCCGGGCTGGCTGGGCGACCTGGTGCTCATCGCGATCATCCTCGGCGGCATCTCGGCGAACGCCCTCAATGTGTACTCCGGGGCGATCTCCATCGCGTCCTTCGGCCTGAACCTCCCCACCTGGCTCAGCCGCGGGGTGCTGGTCGTGGTGTCGGGCGTGGCCGGTACGGCGGCGGCGTGGGCGTCACTGGACGACGCGGGGGCGGCGTACGAGGCGTTCCTGCTGGTGATCGCGTACTGGGTGGCGCCGTGGCTCGGGGTCGTCCTGACGGAGCGCTGGCTGCAGGGCCGAACGGCGACGGACGAGGCCCTGACGGCCCGCCTGAGGGACCGCACCTTCACCAACTGGCCCGGACTGGCGGCCCTGTTGATCGGCGTCGCGGTCTCGGTCCCCCTCTTCTCCAACCAGGAGGACTACGTCGGCTACGTCCCCAAGCACTGGCCGTCCTTCGGCGACATCACCCCGGTCGTCGGCTTCGTGGTGAGCGCGGTGCTGTACGCGGTGCTGCGGAGCCGGGGACGGGGTACGAGCGCGGCGGCCTGAGCGGACCGACGGGGCCGGACCTCCCCACGTTGATATACTGGCAGTGCCCTGTATATCAACGTGTGCTCGGAGGGCGTGTGTCCAGGACCCTGGTCGACATCGACGACGACATGCTGGCGTTCGCCCAGCAGCAACTCGGCACCAAGACGAAGCGGGACACCATCAACCGCGCCCTGACCATAGCGGCCGCGATCAGCGCGGACGACCGGGCACGGGCACTGCGCTGGCTGCAGGAGAACTCGGAGGACTACCTCGACTTCGAGGCCCTCGAGGCGCTGGAGCGCTCAGGACAGTGACGTATCTGGCCGACACCTCGGCGGTCTGGCGCCTTCTGCGCGGGCACATCACATCCCCGTGGCCCGAGCACGTCGCTCGGGGACTGGTGGCCGTCTGCCCGCCCGTCGAGGCCGAGTTGATGCGCGGAGTACGCGCGGACCGCGACCACGAGCCCTTCTTCACCATGCTCGGTCAGACCTTCGGCTGGGTACCCGCACCCGACGACGTCTGGCCGAGGATCATCGCCGTGCAGCGAGAGCTGCTGAAGATCGGCCATCACCGGGGCCCGTCACCCGTCGACATCCTGATCGCTCTGACCGCGGAACACCACCGACTGACCGTCCTCCACGTCGACGACGACTTCGGCGCCATCGCCAAGGTGCGACCGGGCATCCCGATGATCCGCCTGCAGCCGGACATCCGATGAGACCCACCTTCCGTCAGGCCACCGTCCGCAGCCCCCGCACCTGAGTCGCCCCCATCCCCCGGACCACCCGGTGTGCGCAGGCCGCCTGCAGCAACTCGCCCAGGAGGTCGGGGTCGTCGATCTCCAGGCCCAGCAACGACTCGATGCGCTCGAGGCGTTGGTAGAGGGACTGGCGGCCGATGTGGAGCAGGGCGGCCGTACGGGTCGGGGAGCAGCCGTGGCGCAGGTGCACCTCCAACGTCCGTACCAGGTCGCTGGGATGGGCCGCCTCCCACGCCAACAGCGGCCCCAGCGTGTGCTGCACCATCCGGGCAAGCCGGTCCCGGTTGGTGTCCACACCGCCACGGGTCAGCTCCCGCTCCAGGGCGAGCGCGCGGGCGGAGGTCACCAACGGGCCGTCCGGGACGGAGGGTTCGGCGGCCGGCACGGTCAGCGCCAGTTCCAGCGTCGTACGGGCCGCGCGCAAGGTGTCGCTCCAGCGCAGCCAGCCACCGCCCGCGTCCACGGCATGTCCGACGGCGACGGTGAGCCCGGACTCGGCGGCACCGCGGAAGGCGTCCTGGACGGCGCGGATCGGGTCGCCGGTTCCGGTGGCGGGCAGCGCGAGCAGGGCCAGCACGTCGCCCGGGAAGGCCGCCCGCAGCACCGCGGCCCCGCTCAGCAGCCGTACGGCCCGGTCCACCGCGCCGGTCTCCCGGGTCCCGTGCACGGACACCCCGATCAGCCGTGCCCCCGGCCCCGGATGGAACCCGGCGAGGGCCGAACGGGCCTCCACCTCGGGCTGGTTGAGGGCCGCCTGGTCGGCGAGGTCGGCGAGCAGGGCGGCCGTGTGGTCGTCGCCCCAGGGCCGTACCACCTGCCGCCCGGACAGCCCGCGCGCGACGATCGCCCGGTTGGCCGCCTCGGTGATCCGCACGAAGGGCACGACCCGGTGCAGGGCCAGCAGGGGCAGGCCGAGTCGCTCGGCCTCGTCGACGACCTCGGCGGGCATCTGGGGCAGGGACCGGCCGATCTCCACCGCCAGCCCCGCCGCACCGCGCGCGGCCAGCTCACGGACGTACCGCCGCCGTACCTCCTCGTCGGCGTCGGTGAGTCCGAAGCCGTTGGTGAGCAGCAGTTCGCCGCCGTCGAGGAAGTTCGCGCCCTCGTAGACCTCGCTGGAGTGGACCCAGCGCACGGGGCGGTCGAGGGCGGTCCGTCCGGTCAGCAGGCGGGGCTCGGAGGCGCGTACGGGATCGAGGTCCAGGACTTCGCGGAGCGTGAGGGCGGCCACGGGCACCTCCTGGGCGTGGACAGTTCGTCCGGCGGCGGGATGCCCGGAGAGTACTTTCCGCACGTTGCCCTCGTGTTTCGGCCACAGGAGAGTGGAACGTATGGATCAGGCACAGGCACGCACCTGGCTCGCCACCGCCGTCGCGGAGGCCCGCGCCGGGCTCGCGGAGGGCGGCATCCCGATCGGGGCCGCGCTCTACGACGCCGACGGCACGCTGCTCGGGCGGGGCCACAACCGGCGCGTCCAGGACGACGACCCCTCGATGCACGCGGAGACGGCCGCGTTCCGGAACGCGGGACGGCAGCGGTCGTATCGCGGTACGACCATGGTCACCACCCTCTCGCCCTGCTGGTACTGCTCCGGACTGGTCCGGCAGTTCGGCATCTCCCGGGTCGTCGTCGGCGAGGCGGCGACCTTCCACGGCGGGCACGACTGGCTGGCCGAGCACGGCGTGGAGATCGTGCTGCTCGACGACCCCGAGTGCATCGGCATGATGCGCGACTTCATCAAGAACCATCCGGCTCTGTGGAATGAGGACATCGGTGAGTGACGCCCCTGCCCCGCGCATCCCGACCATCGATCTGCGGCCCTGGCTGGAGGGCGACGCGGACGCCCGCGCGGCCATCGCCCGTACCGTCGACGAGGCCCTGCAGAGCGCCGGGTTCCTGCTGGTGACGGGGCACGGGGTCGACCCGGCTCTGCGCTCGGGGATCCGGGAGGCGGCGCGGGCCTTCTTCACCCTGCCCGTGGACGTCAAGCAGCCCTACGAGGCGAAGGTCGGCGGCCGCGGCTGGCTCGGACCCGGCGCGGAGGCGAACGGCTACTCGGAGGGCACCGAGACCCCGCCCGACCTGAAGGAGTCGCTGACCTTCGCGACGCACGAGCCCTTCGAGGACCCGGTGATCAACGCGGAGTGGTACGCGCCCAACGTGTGGCCGGCGGAGGTGCCGGAGCTGCGGACGCTGTGCGCCGAGTACCTGGAGCGGATGGCGGAGCTGGAGAAGCGGCTGCTGTCCCTGCTCGGCGAGGCGCTCGGCCTGGAGGGCGACTTCTTCTCCCGGCACATGGACCATCCGACGTACGGCTTCAACATCAACTGGTACCCGGGGACGGACGTCGTCGGCCAGCCGCAGCCGGGCCAGTTCCGCATCGGCCCGCACACCGACTTCGGGACGGTGACGATCCTGGACCGGCAGGCAGGCAAGGGCGGGCTGCAGGTCTACACCGACGAGGGCGGCTGGGAGGACGCGCCGTACGATCCCGACGCCTTCACCATCAACATCGGTGACCTGATGGCCCGCTGGACCGGCGACCGCTGGCGCTCGGGCCGGCACCGGGTCCTCCCGCCGCCGGCCGACGCCCCCTCCGAGGAGCTGATGTCCCTCGTCTACTTCGGCGAGTGCACCCCGGGGACGGTCGTGGAGTCCGTGCCGGCGCCGGTGGGGCGGGTGGCGTACCCACCGGTCGACTCGCATGTGTACCTGCGGGAGAAGCTGGACTCGATCACGGTCGGCTGACCGGCTTCTCCCCCGGCCACGGCTGCCGCCCGCCCACGGCTGCTACCCGCCCGCCGCCACTACACGCCCGCGTACGAGTGCTTGCCCGAGACGAAGATGTTGACGCCGTAGTAGTTGAAGAGCCAGCAGCCGAAGGCGATCAGGGCCAGGTAGGCGGCCTTGCGGCCCTTCCAGCCGGCGGTGGCGCGGGCGTGCAGGTAGCAGGCGTAGGCGACCCAGGTGATGAACGCCCAGGTCTCCTTGGGGTCCCAGCCCCAGTAGCGGCCCCAGGCGGACTCG
The DNA here is from genome assembly GCF_040612015.1 of Streptomyces sp. NPDC006476. Lineage (NCBI taxonomy): Bacteria > Bacillati > Actinomycetota > Actinomycetes > Kitasatosporales > Streptomycetaceae > Streptomyces > Streptomyces sp. NPDC006476. The sequence goes on from NZ_JBEXPK010000062.1 coordinate 15,138, forward strand.
GCCCAGATCGCGCCCGCGATGATCGTGAACGTCCACAGCGGGAAGACGGCCGCGTTGACGCGGTAGGAGAACTTGTCCAGCGAGGAGGAGGCGGGCAGGCGCTCCAGGAACGAGGTGGCGAAGCGGCCGGGCGTGCCGCCGTTCTCCAGCTTGGTCTCGTAGGAGTCCTTGAAGAGGTACAGCAGCGTGCCGACCGCGCCCACGTAGAAGACCGCGCCGCACAGGATGGCGGTGGAGACGTGGATGTACAGCCAGTACGAGTGAAGGGCGGGAACCAACTGGTCGCTGGCGGTGTACAAGACAGTGACGGCGATGCCGAGATCGAGGAGGACCGTCGTGATCAGGAACAGGCCGAGCCAGCGGACGTTCTTCTTCAGCGCGAGCAGCGTGAGGTACACAGTGACGGCCACCGCGGAGAACGTGATGTTGAACTCGTACATGTTGCCCCACGGCGCCCGCTCCACCGAGGCCGCGCGGGCGATCACGCCGACGAGGTGGATGAGATACGCGAGCACGGTGAGCGAGATGGCGATACGCCCGTAGAGGTCGCCCTGCTCGTCCCCGCCGTGCGCCCCGGGCCCGTCCGGCACGTCACGGGCGCCGGCCGCGGACCGTACGACGACCTTGGGCCGCTCCAGTACGGCGGTGCCGCCGGCCTTCTGCACGGTGACGGCCGGGGCCTTGCCCTTGGCGCCCTCGGCCTTCCCCGTCAGCGCGGCGGCCGTACGGCCGATCTTGCTGCGGCTGCCGAAGATCCACTCGGCGATGTACGTGAAGAAGGCCAGGGTGTAGACGGCCATCGCGGAGTAGATGAGCGTGTTGCTGATGTTCGCGAGGTGTTCGTTGGTCGCGGTGGCCAACTCGGTTCCGGCGGAGAGAGTCACTTCTCAGCCCCTTCGGCAGGTACGACTTGGGGGTCGGGGGTGGTTGAGTCGTCGTGGTCTGGGGAGCCGGCGTCGGGTTCGGCGTCGGAGTGGTCCTGGGAGGCCGCTTCGGGCTCGGGTGCACCGGGTGCCTGGTCGTAGAGGATCCCGGCGAGATCGCCGAGTTCCTCCGGGACCTTCGCGGACTCGCTGCGGCCGAGACCGGCCATCTCGACGACCGTGACGCCGTCGGGGCCGGTCACCGCGCGCACCCAGACGCGGCGGCGCTGGATGAACAGGGAGGCGGCGAGGCCGAAGATCGCGACGAGGGCGCCGGCGAGCGCCCAGTCGGTGCCGGGCTGCTGGACGATCTGGAAGTTCGCCCACTCCTTGGTGGTGTCGTAGGTGATCGACCCGGCGCCGTTCGGCAGCTGCATGGTCTCGCCGGGCTTCAGGTTCGCCCTGAGCTGCTGGCCCTTGGCGTCCTTGAACTCCTTCACATGCGACTTGTCGAGCTGGTACACGCTCTGCGGGATGCCGGAGTTGACCCCGAGGTCACCGTGGTACGGCGTCAGGTTGAGCACCGGGTTGAGCAGGGCGGGGAAGGTGGAGGCGGTCTCGCTGCCCTTGGTGTAGGTGGGCAGGAGGAACGCCGAGATGCCCAGCTGCTCGCTGACGCCCTGGGCGTTCCGGTAGCCGTCGAGGACCTTGACCACGCCGGTGGAGGTGACGTTGGAGTCGAGCGGAAGGAGGGGGACGGCGTCGCGGTAGACGACGTTGCCCTTGCCGTCGCGGACGGTGATGAGGGGGGCGTAACCGTGGGCGGTGAGGTAGACCTTGGCGTCGCCGATGGACAGCGGTTCGTTGACCTTGACGATCCTCTTCTTGCCCTTGCCGTAGGCGCCCTGGCTGTAGGTGACGGCGGCCTGGTAGGTGCGCGGGGTGCCCCGGTTGGGGCCGTTCGTCTCGTACGTGCCGGTGAACTTGTTCAAGCGGAAGCTGAACGGCACCAGATCGTCGGTGGTGAAGAGGTTGCCGGACTTGAAGTCGTCGTACTGGGTGGTGGTGTTGGAGAAACCGTCGCCCTCGACGATCAGCTTGTTGCCCTCGGACTTGTAGAGCTGGCCCCAGGCGAAGGCGGTCAGCAGGACGATCAGGGCGATGTGGAAGGCGAGGTTGCCGATCTCGCGCAGATAGCCCTTCTCGGCGGCGACGGCGTCACCGGCGAGGTGGGCGCGGAAGCGGCGCTTCTTGAGGAGGGCGAGCGCGGCCTCGCGGACCTGCTCGGGTTCGGTCTCGGTGCGCCAGGTCGTGTACGCGGGCAGCCGGGTCAGCCGCCGGGGGGCGCCCGGCGGGCGGCCGCGGAGCTGGCCGACGAACTGCCAGGTGCGCGGGATGATGCAGCCGATGAGGGAGACGAACAGCAGGATGTAGATCGCGGAGAACCACACCGAGCTGTAGACGTGGAAGAGGCCGAGCTTGTCGTAGATCGGCGCCAGGACGGTGTGCGCCTTGCGGAAGTCGGCGACCTTGGTGGCGTCGATGCCGGACTGCGGGATCAGCGAGCCGGGGATGGCGCCGAGGGAGAGGAGCAGGAGCAGGAGCAGCGCGACCCGCATCGAGGTCAGCTGCCGCCAGAACCAGCGGGCCCAGCCGATCACGCCCAGGGAGGGCAGGTTCGGCAGGTCCTCCTTGGGCGCGGTGGACAGCTGGGAGCCGGCGGCGCCGAGATCCGGGTCCTCGGCCCGTTCGGGGGTCGTACCGGTTGTGGTCTTGCTCATCGATCAGATCCCCACGGTGAAGCCGGCGGACCAGGACTGCATGTCCTGCACGATTCGGTCCCAGGCGCCGGTGACCAGGAGCAGACCGGTCACGATCATCATCGTGCCGCCGATCCGCATCACCCAGACATAGTGGCGCTTGACCCAGCCGAAGGCGCCGAGCGCCTTGCGGAAGGCGACCGCGGCGAGCACGAAGGGCACGCCGAGGCCGAGGCAGTAGGCGACGGTCAGTATGGCGCCCCGTCCGGCGCTGGACTGCTGGGAGGACAGGGCCAGCACGGAGGCGAGCGTGGGTCCGATGCAGGGGGTCCAGCCGATGCCGAACAGGGCGCCCAGCACGGGTGCGCCGGCGAGACCGGCCACGGGCCGCTTGTGGAAGCGGAACTCACGCTGGGTCATCCAGGGCATCAGGCCCATGAAGAAGACACCCATGAGGATCATGAGCACGCCCAGCACCTTGGACAGGATGCCCTTGTTGTCCTGGAGGGTGTCGCCGAAGAAGCCGAACAGGGCGCCGCTGGAGACGAACACGGCGGTGAAGCCGAGCACGAACAGGGAGGCGCCGGCGACCATGCGTCCGCGCCGGGCCTCGGCGAGGTCGGTGCCGGTGACGCCGGTGACATAGGAGAGGTAGCCGGGGACGAGCGGGAGGACGCACGGGGAGAAGAAGGAGACGAGTCCGCCGAGCAGCGCGATGGGCAGGGCGACCAGCAGGGCGCCGTTGAGCACCGTGCCGTTGTAGCCCGTCGCGGCGAGTGTGGTGACGGATGTCACGTCACTTCTCCGCGAGGACCGGGGCGATCATGCTGCGCAGCTTGTCCTCGCTGAGCGCGGCCAGCGAGCGGGCGGCGATCCCACCCTCGCGGTCCAGGACGAGCGTGGAGGGCACCGCCTGCGGGTTGAGGGTGCCCTTCTTGAAGCGCAGCATCAGCTTGCCGGTGGGGTCGTAGAGGCTGGGGAAGGTGACGCCCATCTGCTTCTCGAAGGCGACCGCGTTCTGGACGCTGGTGTCGCGGGTGTTGATGCCGACGAACTGCACGCTCTTGGCCTTGAGGCTCTCGTAGACCTTCTCCAGGCCCGGCGCCTCGGCGCGGCAGGGGGCACACCAGGAGCCCCACACGTTCAGGACCACGACCTTGCCCTTGTAGGAGGCGACGTCGAGCTGTTGCCCGTTGACCGTCTTGCCGGACAGGTCGGGCGCGGCGGCGCGCTCCCCCTTCTTGGCGGTGGAGATGCCGTCCTTGCCCATGACGAAGTTGGTGTCACCGCCTCCGCCGGAGGTGCCCCCGGAGCTGCACGCGGACAGGGTCAGCGCCGCGGCCGCGGCGGCTGCGGTGAGCAGGACGGCACGGCTGCGGTTCGAGCGCAGGGGGACGTGGCTGGCGGCACTCATGTGAAAAGTTTCGCATGCCCGTTCCGGGGATCTTGCCCGCCCCCCTCACGGGCCCCACAGGGCCAGGAAGCCGCATGTCAGGCGGCTTGACCGGAGGGTGAGGACGAGGAGGACGGGGCCGGCTGAAGGAACGCCTTCCAGCCGCCGGCGGGGCGCTGTCCGACGTCGAGCGTACGGAGCTTGGCGAGCACTTCCGGCTTCTGCACGTCCATCCAGTCGACGAACTGCCGGAAGGAGACCAGCCGTACGTCCGCGCCCTTCTCCTTCTCCCGCGCGATGTGCCTGAACGCCTCCTCGACGGCGTCCATATAGATGCCGCCGTTCCAGTGCTCGAAGTGGTTGCCGACGAAGAAGGGCGCCCGGTTCGACTCGTATGCCCGCTGGAAGCCGGATATGTACGCCTGCGCGGACTGGGTGCGCCAGCCCGGGTAGTTGTAGGCGGGCGCCTTGGTCGTGTTCAGCGACTGGTTGGCGAGCATGTTGTAGTCCATCGACAGGACCTCGAAGGACCGGCCGGGGAAGGGGATCTGCTGCAGCGGCAGGTCCCACACGCCCAGCTTCTTGTCCGGCCACACCTGCCGGCCGCCGGGCGAGGAGGCGTCGTAGCGCCAGCCGAGCGACTTGGCGGTGGGCAGCAGGTTGTTCTGGCCGAGCAGACAGGGCGTACGGCCGCCGACCAGCTCCTTGTCGTAGTCGAAGGGGAGCGAGGGCAGGCCGGTCCAGCCGGTGTTGGTGCGCCACTGCTTCACGAACGCCTTGGCCTGCTGGATCTCGCTGCGCCACTGCGCGGGCGTCCAGTTGCCGACGGTGCCGTGGCCGGAGCAGAAGTGGCCGTTGAAGTGGGTGCCGATCTCGTGGCCCTCGAGCCAGGCGCGGCGGACGTTGGTGAGCGTCGCCTTGATGTGCTCGTCGGTGAGGTAGCCGATGTCGGAGGCGCCGCGCGGGTTGTTCGGCGGGTCGTAGAGCCGCTTCTTCGACTCGGGCAGCAGGTAGAGCCCGGACAGGAAGAAGGTCATGGACGCGCCGTGCTGCTTGGCGAGGTCGAGGAAGCGGGGGAAGAGACCGTTGCCGACCTCGCCGGCGCCGTCCCAGGAGAAGATGACGAACTGCGGCGGGGTCTGGCCGGGCTCCAAGGGCTCGGGCTTGGCCGGCTGATGGGGCTGCTTGCCGCTGAAGGAGGTCGAGCCGTCGCCGATCGGCTTGGCCGGATGCGCCGTACTCCCGGACTTCTTGCCGCCCTTGGAACCCGATGCGGGGTGCGGCCCGTCTGACGGGTTGAGGGTGCCGCAGCCGGCGAGTCCGGCCGCCGCCGCGGCTCCCGCGCCCAGCCCGAGCATTCCCCTGCGAGAGAGTGCGCGCATTCCAACCCCGATTCGTCATGTGCTCTGGTGGTCACCCATTCAGAGGACATGACGAACGGGGAGGTTCCTCGCGATCACACTAATCCCGCAATAAATGTCACGAACGTGTCATAAGACACAAGATGAACGTCCTGCGCCGGCTCAGGCGCTCCTGCGCGGACTCAGGCGCTCAGGCGCCGAAGGCCTTGCTCTTCCCCTTCACCGGCTTGGCGCCCGCGAGGAGATGAGCGGGCACCAGATCGCGGGCCGGCTCGGTGTAGCCGACGGACACGATCTTGTCACCCCGGTAGGTGAAGCTCGTCAGCGAGGCGAGGGTGCACTGCCGCTTGCGCGGGTCGTGCCACAGCCGCCGCTTCTCGACGTAGGAGCGCACGGTCCAGATCGGCAGCTGATGACTGACCAGCACCGCCTCGTGCCCACGCGCCTGCTCCTTGGCGGCGTCCAGTGCCTGCATCATCCGTACGACGATGTCGACGTACGGCTCGCCCCAGGACGGCTTGAACGGGTTGACGAGGTACTTCCAGTTTTCCGGCTTCCTGAGCGCACCGTCGCCGACGCCGAAGGTCTTGCCCTGGAAGATGTTGTCGGCCTCGATGAGCCGCTCGTCGGAGGCGAGAGGGAGCCCGTGCGCCTTGGCGATCGGCGTGGCCGTCTCCTGCGCCCGCTCCAGCGGCGAGGCGCAGACGTACGTCACGTCCCGGGAGGCGAGGTGCTCGGCGACCCGGTCGGCCATCTGCCGCCCGAGCTCCGAGAGGTGGTACCCGGCGAGACGGCCGTAGAGGACCCCGTCCGGGTTGTCGACCTCGCCGTGCCGCATGAGGTGTACGACCGTGATGTCCTGCTGCTCGCTCATGCTGCTGTGGCCTCCGCCGCCGCTCGGGCCGCCGCCGGGAGGGCGTCGGCGATGCGCTGCACGGCCTGCTCGTCGTGGGCCGTGGACACGAACCAGGACTCGAAGGACGAGGGCGGGAGGTAGACGCCCTGCGCCAGCATCGAGTGGAAGAAGGCGGTGAAGCGGAAGGACTCCTGCGCCTTCGCGTCCTCGTAGTCACGCACCGAGCGGTCCGTGAAGAAGACGGAGAACATGTTGGAGGCGCTCTGCAGCCGGTGCGCGACGCCTTCCTTGGTGAGCGCCTCGGTGACCAGCGCCTGGATCTGCTCCGACACGGCGTTGACCTTGTCGTAGGCGGCGTCGTCGAGCAGGCGCAGCTGGGCGAGGCCGGCCGCGGTGGCGACCGGGTTCCCGGAGAGGGTGCCGGCCTGGTAGACGGGCCCGGCGGGGGCGAGGTGCTCCATGACGTCCTGTCGGCCGCCGAAGGCCGCGGCCGGGAAGCCGCCGCCCATGACCTTGCCGAAGGTCATCAGGTCGGGCCGGACGCCATCGATCCCGTACCACCCGGCGCGACTCGTCCGAAACCCGGTCATGACCTCGTCGGAGATGAACAGCGCGCCGTTCTTCGCGCAGGCGTCCTTCAGCCCCTGGTTGAACCCGGGCCGCGGCGGTACCACGCCCATGTTGCCCGGCGAGGCCTCGGTGATCACACAGGCGATCTCGCCCGGGTGCCGGTGGAAGGCCTCGTTCACGGCCTCGAGGTCGTTGTACGGCAGCACGATCGTGTCGCCGGCCTGGGCCCCGGTGACGCCGGGGGTGTCGGGCAGGGCGAACGTGGCCACCCCGCTGCCGGCGGCGGCGAGTAGCGAGTCGACGTGACCGTGGTAACACCCGGCGAACTTGATCACCTTGGAGCGCCGGGTGAACCCGCGGGCGAGCCGGATGGCGCTCATGGTCGCCTCGGTCCCGCTGCTGACCAGCCGTACCTGCTCAACGGGCTCCACCCGGGCGACGATCTCCTCGGCGAGCGCGACCTCGCCCTCACCGGGAGTGCCGAAGGACGTACCGCGTGAGACGGCGTCCTGGACGGCGGCGATGACCTCGGGGTGGGAGTGGCCGAGGATCATGGGCCCCCAGGAACACACGAGGTCCACGTAGTCCCGGCCGTCCGCGTCCGTCAGATAGGCGCCCCGGCCCGACACCATGAACCGGGGCGTGCCGCCCACCGCCCGGAAGGCGCGCACCGGGGAGTTCACGCCGCCGGGCGTGACGGCGGCCGCGCGGTCGAACAGCTCCTGCGACTCGGGGGCTTCGTATGGATATGGCAGTTCGCTCATGACCTGCGGCTTCTCCGACCTCTCGGGCTGGGCGGGCTCCGGTTGCCCGGTGACCTCCCCAGGGTAGGTCAGGGGGGCGCGGCGGCAGTGGGGCACCACCGCCGTCCCGCTGCTGACCCGAGGAACAGTCGCGACCCGATGTGATCTGCGAAACTGGGACCTGATACACACACCTCGAACGGCCCTGTCGTACGTATAGGAGTGCGTACGGATGTACGGCTGATGTACGACCGGGTGTACGGAGGCTTGTTCAGGGGCTGCGAAGATCCTGCGGACAGGTGTTTCAACGCACGTTTCGGCGGGCGGCCGTGGGGGAGGTCACTGACACGATGATCGGGTTGCGCGGCGGGGGCCACGCGTCCTAGAAAAGCAGTCGGGTGGAGATATGCATCGCGGTGGCGGACTGGGCGAGGGGACTGACGACCTGGGTCCTCGACGGGCCCAGCGGGGAAGGCACCGACGCGAGGCGGAGGAAGCTACCGAGAGACGTCAGGGACAGGGTGTACCGAGTGAGCCCGAACCGTTCGACCGGCGGACCGACCGTCGGCTCGACCGGCTGCGGGCGGGGAGCAGGAATGGTGGTCGGGTGGGGGTGACGTACAAGTACTTCGGCGCGCCGGACGGCGCGACCGCGGCCCGCGTCCCGATCTCGATGCGCCCCGAGGAACTCGGCGGCGACGAGCTCGGCATGAACGGCATGTTCACGAAGATCAAGCCGGAGACGATGGCGGCGATGGTCCTCACGGGCATAGAAGGCGTGCCGCTGCACAAGGTCCCGCCCCTGGAACTGGTCGTCCTGCACCCCGACTACGCCGTGGTCAAGCTCCCCATGACGGTCGTCGACCCCCTCCGCGGCATCGGCGAGGAGGCGGTGGGCGCGGCGGCCTTCATCTGGTCGACGGTCCCGGACCGGGGCGGCCCCCGGGACGCGTTCAACGTGTACCAACTGCTCCACGAGTGGCAGGACTTCAGCCACCGCCTGCATGAGGCGGGGCATCAGCCGTACTGCCTGGTGTGGCCCTGAGCCGCGGTTCTCGCGGTTCCCGGGAAGCGGCCGTCAGGCCGGGTAGTGGGCGGCCTCGGCTCCCAGGACGTTCAGCAGGTCCAGGGCCTCGGCGCTGCGGGATCCCCGTGGTGCCGTGTAGAGCACGAGGTACTGGTCGCGGTCGGTGAGGCTGAGCGTGTCGCAGTCGACGGTGACCTCGCCGACGGTCGGATGGCGGAAGGTTTTGGTGAGCATCGGCGCGGCCTGTACGTCGTGCCGTTCCCAGAGCCGGGCGAAGTCGGGGCTGCCGGTGCGCAGTTCCTCGACCAGGCCGGTCACGTCCGGATCCGTCGGGTAGCGGGCGACGGTGGTGCGGAGCTGCGTGACCACGTGATGCCGGAACTCGGCGGCGTCGGAGATCCCGTACAGCGTGGCACCGTCCCGTGTCGGCCCGAGGAACACCCGGCGCGCGAGATTGCGGTCCCTGGGGGCGAGCGGTGCGAAGTCCTCCATGAGCGCGGCGGCGAGGTCGTTCCACGCGAGGACCTCGAACGTGGTGGAGATCACGAAGGCGGCCGTCTGCGGGAGCCGTTCGAGGAGCGCGAGGATGCTCGGGCGGACGTCGCGCCGGTGCAGCCCGGCGCGGGCCGGTGCCGTCCCCGCGAGGACGTGCAGGTGGTCGGATTCGGCGTCGGTGAGCCGTAGCGCGCCCGCGATCCCGGCGAGGACCTCGGCCGACGGTCGCGGCGCCCTGCCCTGCTCGAGCCGGACGTAGTACTCGGTGGAGATGTGCGCGAGGACCGCGACCTCCTCGCGGCGCAGACCGGGGGTGCGGCGTCGGGGTCCGGTGGGCAGGCCGACGTCCTGCGGGCGCAGCCGCTCGCGGCGGCTGCGGAGGAACGCCCCGAGTTCCTGTTTGTCCATACGCCCAGTGTGCCCGCGGCACGGCGGCGGATCCTGGTACAGCCTGTGCCTGTATCCGGACGGCGGCCGGCCGGACGCTTGGGGTCATGACGAACACCACGCACAGCGCACACACAGCACCCGTCGGCCTGCTTACCGGCAAGGTCGTGTTCATCACCGGCGCCAGCCGCGGCATCGGGGCGGCCGCCGCCCGGCTCTTCGCCGCCGAGGGCGCCGCCGTCGTGCTCGCCGCCCGCGGCACCGACGCCCTGGAGCGGATTGTCAAGGAGATCCGCGCCGAAGGCGGTGTCGCCGACGCCGTCACCCTGGATCTCGCCGATCCCGCGAGCATCCGCGCCGCGGTCGACCGCGTCGGGGAACTGCACGGGCGCCTCGACGGCGCCTTCAACAACGGCGCGGTGATCCAGCAGCCGGGCCCGCTCGACACCACCAGCGACGAGGACATCGACACGCAGTTCGCCGTGAACTTCCGCTCCCACTGGACCGCCATGAACGCCGAGGCCGCGCTCATGCGCCGCACCGGCGGCGGGGCGATCGTCAACACCTCCAGCATCGGCAGCCGCCGCGCCAACCCCGTCCTGCCCGCCTACGGCGCCATGAAGCGCGCGCTCAACAGCATCACCGAGACCGCGGCCAGGACCTGGGGCCCGGAGGGCATCCGCGTCAACGGCATCACCCCCGGCGGCACCGCCACCGAGATGATCGACGCGTGGGAGGCGGCGACCCCGGGCGTCGTCGAGGCCAACAACGCGGCCACTCCGCTCGGCCGCATGGCCGAGCCCCGCGAGGTGGCCGAGGCCGCCGCGTGGCTGCTCAGCGATCGCGCCTCCTACGTGAGCGGCGCCATCGTCCCCGTCGACGGCGGCGCCGGCGCCTGACGAGAGCGGCCCGTGCCCCGGGCCGCCTCAGCCGATGGCGTACGCCCGGTACACCGTCTGCACCGAGCTGTCCCCGGCGGCGTCCGTAACCTCGGAGCGCAGGGCCACGGCGCCGGAGGCGGGGTTGTGGACGGACGCCTGCCAGGCCGTGCCGGAGTGGGTCACGGTCGCCGGCTTCCAGGTCCTGCCGCCGTCGGCGGACGACCAGACCCGGACGGACTTGACGGTCACGCCGGTGAGCCTCGTGTCGGGCCCCTGGGACTCACGCCCGGGGGTCACACCGACCGTCGTGGTGGAGTTCGGCGCGGCCTGGTTGTGGCTGTTCAGCCCGGCGGGCAGGAAGCGGGTCAGGAAGACCGGCGCGACCCACGCCCTGGCCGGGTCGGCCACCTTGAAGTGCCAGTCGAGGGTGACGCGCGAGCTCAGCATGCCGGCGGGGAAGGTGATGCCCGGGCGGTAGCGCCGGCCGTCGACGGTCAGGCGGTACCAGCCGGCCGAGCGGACGGGGGCGGAGAACTCGTCGTCGCTGTTGCGCCAGTCCGTCAGGGTCTGCTTCTTGACGGTGGTCGCCCCCTTGGACAGGACCACCGTCTCCTTCGTGATGTCCCCCGAACCACCGCCCACGTCGGGGTCATTGACCAGGCCGTCCGGCCAGAAGGTGACGGACCGGTCCCCGAGCAGCGGCAGGTTGTGCGTCGGACCCCACACCGCCCGGCCGAAGGACTGCGTGACGCTCTGCCCCGTCTTCAGTGTCCGCAGCTTCGGGAAACCGCCGCTGACGTCCTCGCCGTTGCTTCCGCTGATGTCGTCGCGCGGCTGCCAGGTCCCGGGGGTGACATGGACGGTGGCGCCGTACGGGGCGTTGTCGTCGCGCACCCCGGCCATCAGGTCGGTCGTGCAGTCGTCGACCTTCGGCTCGGCCTGGAGCGCGGTGTAGACCTGGGTGCCCATCTCGGTTCCGCTGCGCACCGCGAAGTGCACGCTCGCCAGCTGGGACCGCTTGAACGACCCGCCGGGCGCTGCCGGGATGCCCTTGCTGTTCTTCACAGCGACGTAGCTGTCGTCGCCCGACCACTGCGCCAGGTACCCGAACTGCAGCAGCGGGGAGGAGTTGGGGATGGCGTAGAGGGAGCCCTCGTCGTTCCAGCCGCCCGCGCTGAACGCGTCCGGCATGTCCATGCTGGCGGCGCACACCTGCGCGCTGATCCGCGGCGGGCCCGTCACGTCGGCGGGCGTGTCCAGCGACACCTTGACGGCCTTGCCCTTGCGCGCGTCGAGCGTCACCGCCTTGTTTCCCGACACCTGGACGACCTGCGCGCCGATGGTGTCGGTGCCCAGACCGTCCGGGGCGCTCTCGTAGATGTCGGTCATCGCCAGGTAGCGCCCCGACGGCAGGCCGAGCCGCTTTCCTGAACTGACGCTGTACGTCCTGCCGGACGGCACGGCGACGACCGTGACCGTCGTCGCGACCTTGGCGCCGTGCCGCCCCAGCGTGGTCACGGTCAGTGAGGCCGACGCCGCCTGTGCGGCAGCGGCGGACACGAACAGCGGCGCCAGCGCGGCCACGCCCACGACAGCGAGCGTTCTTCGTCGCACCATCATCAACTCCCCCTCCAGCCCCCGAAGTCGGCCCATCGTAGCCATGGCGCGGACATGGCAGACCCAAGGGAGGAGCGGCGCCTGATCAAGCTGTGACAAAGACGCGTCGGGTCCCCGAGGGTAGGGTGGCCGCACTCGTGTCGAGGTGGGTGATGGCGGTGGAGTGGCGGGAATTCGCCGAGGCGATGGCCCAGCTCGCACGGAACCTGCTCGCGCAGGAGTCGCTGCAGGGGACGCTGGACGAGATCGCGGCCTCGGCGGTGCGGCTGGTGGAGGGCTGCGACGCGGCCGGGATCCTGGCGATCCGCAAGGGCCGGGCGGTCACGCTGGCCTCCTGCGGGGAGATGGTCGAGGCGTCCGACCGGCTGCAGGGCGAGCTGGCCGAGGGGCCGTGCTTCGACCTGGCCCGCGGTATGAAGGGCGCGGACGGCGAGCGGGTGTTCCGCATCGCGGATCTCACCGGACCGCAGCCGACCTGGCCGCGGTTCGCCGCGGCGGCCCGTGATCTCGGCATCGGCAGCATGACCGGGGTGCTGCTCTACACCCATGACGAGGACTTCGGCGCGCTGAACCTGTACTCCCGCCGCCCCGGCGCCTTCGGCGAGGACATCGAGACCGCCGGCTGGCTGCTGGCCTCGCACGCCGCCGTGGCCCTGGCCGACGCCCGCACCATCGACCAGCTCGAGGACGCCATGAAGACCCGGCACGCCATCGGCGAGGCCATGGGCATCCTCATGGAACGCCACAAGCTGAGCGAGGACGACGCCTTCGACGTGCTGCGCCGCATCTCCCAGCAGCACAACATCAAGCTGCGCGACGTCGCCCAACGCGTCCGCGGCGACCGCGGCGACCAGTGATCGTCACCGCGGAGCCCTCTCACTGCGTCTTATTGCGACCTACTTGCAACAACTGCCTCAAAGCATCAGCATGATCCCTGACGGGGTCGGCCCGATCGTCTTCTCACCCGGCGACCGCCGGCCCGGCCGACCCCGTCCGGACCCGGCGCTGGTCAGACGGCCGCCGGCGCGGCCGGCTCCGCCAGCAGGTCGACCAGCGTCGCCCGGGCGCGCGCCACGCGGGAACGGACCGTGCCGACCGGACAGTCGCTGACCTCGGCGGCCTCCGCGTACGGCAGTCCGGCCAGCTGGGTGAGGACGAACGCCTCGCGGCGCTCGTCCGGCAGCGTGGCCAGCAGATCCAGCAGCGCGACGCCGTCGTCGAAGCCGGGCAGGTCGCACGGCTGGGCGAGCTCGACGGCCAGCTGCCAGTCCGGTACGTCGGACAGCCGGGGCCGGGAGGCGGCGTACCGGTAGCTGTCCATGACGGCCCGGCGGGCGATGGACAGCAGCCAGGCGCGTGCCGAGGAGCGGCCCTCGAAACTGTGGAGGCCGGCGAGGGCGCGCAGGAACGTGTCCTGGGCGAGGTCGTCCACGGCCTGCGGGTCGGCGCACAGATGGGCGACGTAGCGCCGGACGTCTCGCTGCAGGGCGCGCACGAACCGCTCGACGGCATCGGGGTCGCCGCCCCGGGCGGCGAGCGCCCAGGCCGTGATCGACTCGTCGAGCGCCGCCGTCCTGTCGTTCGAGGCGCGCGAGGTGGGCAGGGCAGGGGTCATCACCTGGTGTCCTTCTCGGATCCGTGATCCGGACCGGCGCGCGAGGGCGCGGGCGGTCCGGTGAAGGGGGAGACGGCCTACGACGCGGTGGCGCCGGGGCACAGGAGCGCTACGGCGCGGTTGGCGCCGGGGCGCTGCGGCGTTACGGGCGCCTGTGCGGTCGTACGGCCGTGGCCCGGGGCGCGCAGGGGCTGCCCCGGGGAGCCTGCTGTCCTCAGACGACAGCCGTCACGGCGGGAGGACCCCGAGAGGTGATCGCGTGGACGAGAAGGAGCAGTCGCGGCGCCCGGTCCGAGCGGCGGCGCCGCGGGTGCGGACGCGGGCGTTCCGGGGTGACGGGCAGGGCCAGCAGCAGCCGCAGGGGCGCGGCCAGCCGTCCGGCGACGGCGCGCAGGATACGGAAGGCGGCCCTCTCGCCGTAGGCCAGCCACAGACCGCACAGCAGCGCGGCCAGCAGGTGGGCGGCGAGCATGCCCAGCGAGGGTGAGCCGAGGGCCGCGATGTGGGACGTGGCGTGCGTCGGCGCCCCGTCCATCGTGCTCATGTCCATCGAGCCCATGCCGCTCATGTCCATGGCGCTCGTGGACCCGGGTGTCCCGGTGACCGACTGGGCGAGGGAGAACGCCTCGTGCAGTGCCGTCTGGGCGGCGACCACGACCGTCACGATCAGCGGCAGCCCGCGTTCACGCCCGGCCAGACACCAGCCGGCGAGGCCCGTGGCCGCCGTACCGGCGCTCAGCGCCCAGGCGGCCACCTGGCTGCCGGACATCATGACGTGACCCAGGGCGGCGAGCACCACGCACACGGCCGCGAACACCGCGGCCCGTACCGTGCGAGAACACCACCCTGCCGTCATGGCGCCTCATCCTTGCATCCGGGCGTCCCTCGTCAGATGGGGGTACGGAAATCCACAGGGGACCACACTCAATCCACAGACTGTGATCCCAACCACGGAATCGGGGGCATCCTGGTGTCCGTACGCGCGGACCGGGAGGTGCGGGATGCGGTGGTGGGCCGGGGTGTGGGTGGCGGCCGGGGTGGTCGCGCTGGCGGCGTGCGGCGGGTCCACGGGAGGTGGTGGGTCGGCTTCGCAGTCCCCCGGCCGTTCGTCGGGACCACCCGCCAGTCCGTCGGTCAGCCCGTCAGTGAGCTCGTCGTCCACTCCTCCGGCCAGCCCCTCCGAAAGCCGGCCCGCGTCCCCCAGTGCGTCCGCCTCCGCGGCGGGCTGCGTCGCCGGGCACGCGGAGGTCACCGTCGCGCCGGGCGACCCGGTCGAGCGGCAGCTGTGCGTGCGGCCGGGCACCGTCGTGACGCTGGTGCTCCGGCCCCGCGTCGACGACCGCCGCTGGACGGCCGTGAGCACCTCCGCCCCCGCATTCGTCGTGGTCTCCGGCTGGCGGCGGGACGCGGACGGCACCGCGCATGCCTCGCTGCGCAGCGCCGGTACCCGGGGCGGTACGGCCAGGATCACCGCGCTGGCGAAGGCCCCGGACGTGGCGGGCGCGGCCCGGCCCGTGTTCACCCTGCAGGTGAGTGTGGTGCCGTACCCGACGCAGGGGTAGGCACGCCGGATGACCTTGATGCGCCCGTGGCGGTTCGTGGTGTGGTTCGGGACCGTCAGTCTGCTCGCCGACTTCGTGTACGAGGGCGCCCGCTCGGTCACCGGCCCGCTGCTGGCGTCGCTGGGCGCGTCGGCGCTGGTGGTGGGTGTGGTGACGGGGGCCGGGGAGGCGGCGGCGCTGGGGCTTCGGCTGGTCTCCGGCCCGCTCGCGGACCGTACCCGCCGCTTCTGGGGGCTGGCGATCGCCGGATACGCGCTGACGGTCGTCTCCGTACCG
Source organism: Streptomyces sp. NPDC006476 (assembly GCF_040612015.1). Taxonomy (NCBI): domain Bacteria; kingdom Bacillati; phylum Actinomycetota; class Actinomycetes; order Kitasatosporales; family Streptomycetaceae; genus Streptomyces; species Streptomyces sp. NPDC006476. The sequence goes on from NZ_JBEXPK010000062.1 coordinate 30,544, forward strand.
CTGCTGGGCGTGGTCGGCACGTTGTGGGCGGCCTGCGTGCTGGTGATCGCCGAGCGGGTCGGCAAGGCCGTGCGGTCCCCGGCGAAGGACACGCTCCTCTCCCATGCCACCGCCGCGACCGGCCGTGGCCGCGGGTTCGCCGTGCACGAGGCGATGGACCAGGTCGGCGCCCTGGTCGGCCCGCTCGTCGTGGCCGGGGTGCTGGCCCTCACCGGCGGTGACTACGGCCCCGCCCTCGGCGTCCTCGCCCTTCCCGGCGTCGCGGTGCTGGTGCTGCTGGTCTGGCTGCGGTCGAGGGTCCCGAACCCACGGTCGTACGAAGAGGAACACACCCCGTATGAGCACGAGCCCGCCATCCCGGAGTCCGCACCCGCGTCGGACAGCCGCCCTCTCCCCCGCGCCTTCTGGACGTACGCGGCGTTCACCGCCACCACCACCGCCGGCTTCACCACCTTCGGCGTGCTCTCGTACCACCTGGTCGAACGGCATCTGCTGGCCACCGCCTGGGTGCCCGTCCTCTACGCCGCCGCCATGGCCGTCGACGCGCTCGCCGCACTGGCGACCGGCTGGCTGTACGACCGTCACGGGGCCCGCGTGCTGGTGGTCCTGCCGGTGCTGGCGGCCGTGGTCCCGGCGCTGGCGTTCACGCGGACCGTGGGGGTCGCGGTGGCGGGTTCCCTGGTGTGGGGCGCGGCCATGGGCATTCAGGAGTCCACCCTCCGTGCGACGGTCGCCGACCTGGTGCCGCCGGGCCGGCGCGCGACGGCCTACGGCGTCTTCGCCGGGGTGGTGGGCGCGGCGAGCCTGGTGGGCGGGGCGCTGACCGGCGCGCTGTACGGCACGTCGATCCCGGCGCTGATCGCGGTGGTGGCGGGCGTGCAGGTGCTGGCGCTGGTGCTGCTGGGGGTCAGCGCGCGCGCCGCATGACAGCGGTGGCCGGCCGCTCCACTCAGCCGATCGCCGGTACGTCGCCCTCGCCGATGCATCTGGCGTGCGGGGCGAGCGGCCGTACCGCGCCGCTGAGTTCGACGAGGACGTCGTCGACGGCGGTGACCCGGTCGGAGATCTCGATCTCCACGGCGGGGTCGCGGCCGTACGTGACCAGCACCTTGCGGCCGTCGTGCGCTTTCGGCCGCCAGACCCAGTCGACGTCGTCGACGTTCACGCAGGCGTCGGTCGTGGCGGCGGGCGGCTCCAGCCCGCAACGCGCGGTCACCGCCCCGTCGCCCCACACGGCAGCGCCGGGCACACCGACGTCGGCGCGCTCGAGCCCCGCGAGCCCGGAGGGATACCCCCGCACAACCCGCCGACAGGCAGCGCTGTCGCCCCGAGCCGCGGCGTGCAGCCCATGATCACTCGCCCGCACCTCATGCACGACGAGCGCACCCCCCAGGGCCAGCCCCGCGATCCCCACTCCCACCCCGCCCCACACCCTGCGAGCCGCCACGCCCAGCCCCCTCCCCGCCAACCAACCGCCCGCCCCAGTCTTCCACCGCCCGCACATCGCCCGCGGGACCCCTCCCCCATCTCGCGGCCCCGGCTCCGCGCTCCCTTCACACCCTTGTGCACCCCCGCCGCTCCCCGAAAACCCCCAGCTCAGCGCCGCCCGCCCCTACGCTGAAAGAGTGACGGACGACATGCCTGTCGGCGATCTCGTCGGCCGTGGGCGGGAACTCGGGCTGCTGGACCGGCGGCTGAGCGCGGCGCGGGCCGGCGAGGGCGGGCTGGTGCTGGTCGAAGGGGAGGCCGGGGCGGGGAAGACCGCGCTGGCGCACGCGTTGAGCGGGCGGGCACGACGGGCGGGGATGCGCGTGGCCTGGGGCGCCTGTCTGGAAGGTGGGGGCACGGCGCCGTAATGGCCGTGGGTGCAGATCCTGCGGAGCGTCGGGCGCCCGGCGGACGCCCTCGCGGGCCCGGGGGCTGTTCGGAGAACCGGTTCCAGGTCTTCGACGGCGTGGTCGGGGAGGTGCGCGGCTCCAGCGGTGGGCACGGGCTGCTCGTGGTCCTCGACGACCTGCACTGGGCCGACGAGCCGTCGCTGCGGCTGTTGCAGTGGGCCGCCGCCGTGGCCGACGACCGGGTGCTGCTGGTGGGGCTGCACCGGGGTCAGGAGGCCTTCGCGTACGGCGAGGCGGGGGCCGTGCTGGGGGCCCTGGCCCGGGGACGCGCGGCCGACTCGATCGCTCGCGCGCAGGAGCCCGCCCGGGGGACCAGGCCCTGACGTCCCGGACCGCCCCCGCCCGGTTTCGCGAGACCGGCCGGGGGCGGTGCCCTCGCGCCGGTCCGGGGCCTGGGTCAGCCCGTCTCGCGGACCGTGCTCCCCGGTACTCCCCCCACCGTGAAGCCGATGACCGCCCCGCCCCCCTCGCGTTGGAAGGCGAAGGGGGCGCCGCCGTGGGCCATGGCCACCTCGCGGACGATGGAGAGGCCGAGGCCGGAGCCGGGGAGGGAGCGGGCGTCGGCGGCGCGGTAGAAGCGGTCGAAGACGCGGACGAGGTCGCAGTCGGCGATGCCGGGGCCCCGGTCGAGGACCTCGACGCGGACCGTGCCGGTCCGGGCGGGCCCGGAGACGGCGATCTCGATGGGACCGGTGCCGTCGCGGTCGAACTTCGCCGCGTTCTCCACGAGGTTGGACAGCGCCCGGGTCAGCATCCCGAGCCGCCCGTCCGTCGTCGTGTCGCCGCTCGAGCGGACCGTGACCTCCCGTCCGGTACGGCGCCGGGCGACCCCCGCGACGTCCTCGGCGATGTCGACGAGGTCCACCCGCTGCGGCGGCTCCGTGTCGGACTGTCCGGCGGCGAGATCGACCAACTCGTTGACGAGATCGGTGAGTTCGCGTGCCTCCTGGCCGAGGTCGGCGACCAGTTCCTCCCTCGTCGAGGGCGGCAGTTCGTCGATACGGCGCAGCAGGGAGATGTTCGTCCGCAGGGAGGTGAGCGGGGTGCGCAGTTCATGGCCCGCGTCCTGGACCAGGCGCCGCTGGTCCTCCTCCGACTGGGCGAGCCGGCCGAGCATCCGGTCGAAGGCGCGGCCGAGGCGGCCCACCTCGTCGTACCCGGTGACCGGCACATCGATGCCGAGCCGGCGGGTGCGGGCCACGTCCTCGGCGGCCGAGGTCAGGATGATCAGCCGGCGGGTGATGCGCCGGGCCAGCCACCAGCCGAACAGACCGGCGGCGGTCACGACGGCGGCCATCAGGATCAGCGTGCGCTGCTGCAGCGCCCGCAGCAGATCCTCGGTGTCGCTGAACTCCTGCGCCACCTGCACGGCACCCCGCCCGTCACCGAGCGACACGGTCGCGATGCGGTAGACGTCCGCGTCGACGCCGACGTCCTTGTGCTCGACCATCCTCGCGGCCGTGCGCGTCGCGGCGATCGCCCGGTCGGCCGCCGTCACCGGCAGCCCGGGGCTCCCGGAGTCGACGACCTTGCCGTCCGGCCCCAGTACCTGGACGTCCGTCCGGGCCGGCCGCACGATGTCGTGGCCCGGAGCCGACGAGGAGAAGTCGTCCGGGGTCATCCGGTGCTGGCGCACCTCGTCCCGCAGATCCTGCACGACCTGGTCGAACACCGACTCCTGGTCCACCCGCACCAGCCGCGCCGCCGCGCTGTACGACAGCACGCCGACCAGCACGGTCACACAGGCGGTGACCGTCGCGAACGACACCGCGAACGTGGTGCGCAGGGAGACCAGCCCGGGCCGCCTTCTGGCCAGCAGCCGCCTGAGCCGGCCCACTCAGTCCTCCCGGAGCACGTAACCCACGCCACGGACCGTGTGGATCAGCGCGGGCGCGCCGGGCTCGTCGAGCTTGCGGCGCAGGTAGCCGACGTACACGGCGAGGTTCTTCGAGCCGGGGCCGAAGTCGTAGCCCCAGATCCGGTCGTAGATCGTGGAGTGGTCGAGCACGATGCCGGCGTTGCGCACCAGCAGTTCCAGCAGCTCGAACTCGGTACGGGTCAGCTCCAGCTCGCGCTCCCCGCGCCAGGCGCGCCGGGCCTGGACGTCCATGCGCAGCCCGGCGGCCTCGATCTGCCGGTGGGAGGACGGGATGGCGTCCTTCGTCCCCTTGGCCTCCTTCGGCGGTACGTCGGGCGCGGCGCCGTTCTCCTGGCTGCTGCGGCGCAGCAGGGCCCGCAGCCGGGCGAAGACCTCCTCGACGTCGAAGGGCTTGACCACGTAGTCGTCGGCGCCGGCGTCCAGGCCGGCGATGCGGTCCGCGGTCTCGACGAGCGCGGTGAGCATGAGGATGGGGGTGCGGTCGCCCTCGGCGCGCAGGACCCGGCAGACCTGGAGGCCGTCGATGCCGGGCATCATCACGTCGAGCAGCAGCACGTCGGGCGGCGTCTTGTGGGCCTGCGCCAGTGCCTCGACGCCGTCGGCGACCGCGGTGACCTGGTAGCCCTCCAGGCTCAGGGCGCGCTCCAGCGCGTGGCGGATGGCGCGGTCGTCTTCGGCGAGCAGCACAGTTGGGGGCACGTACCCAGTCTGCCAAGCCCTGTGGCGGTTCGGCCGAGGTGAGCGGACCGACGATCAGCCTTTTTACCGGTCTCTCACCGTCACACAGGCAACCGGAGACCTACGCCTACCGTCTTCCCACCGACGGCCGGAGGTACCGCTCACACGCCGGACGGACCGGTGGGGGACAGCGCCGCCAGCTGCTGCGCGAACGGCACGACCTCCAAGTCGTCCTTGGCCCGCCTCGGCCCCGAGAGCCCCGAGCGCCCGGAGAGCCCCGAGCGCCCCGACAGACCCGTCATCAGCCCGGCCAGCTCCCCCGCCGCCCGTTCGATCCGCCCCTCCAGGCCCTCCGCGCCCCAGTCCTCCGAGGCCGCGTACACCCCGGTGGGCACGACCACCGCCCGCAGATACGCGAACAGCGGACGCAGCGCGTGTTCCAGGACCAGCGAGTGGCGGGCCGAGCCGCCCGTCGCCGCGATCAGGACCGGCTTGCCGTCCAGCGCGTCCTTGTCGAGGACGTCGAAGAACGACTTGAACAGGCCGCTGTAGGAGGCCGAGAACACCGGTGTGACGACGACCAGTCCGTCCGCCGAGGTCACCGCGTCCTGCGCGGCGGCCAGGGCGCGGCCCGGGAAGCCGTTGGTGAAGTTGTGCGCGATCTCCACGGCGAGGTCGCGCAGCTCGACCACCTCGACCTCGACCGGCGCCTGCCGGCCCACCGCCGCGGCCAGCCGGTCGGCCAGCAACCGAGTGGACGACGGGACGCTCAGCCCCGCCGAGACGACGACGAGCTTCATGCGACGACCTCCTCATCCGCGACTGCGGCCTTCTCCGCGTCGTTCGGTGCGTGCTTCTCTGCGTGCTTCTGTGCGTCGGCGAGCAGCGACGCGTGGGTCGGTGCCTCCGGCACGTCCGCCGGGCGGCCCGCCGCGAACTCCTTGCGCAGCACCGGCACGACCTCCTCGCCCAGCATGTCGAGCTGCTCCAGCACGGTCTTCAGCGGCAGCCCGGCGTGGTCCACCAGGAACAGCTGGCGCTGGTAGTCACCGGCGTACTCCCGGAAGGAGAGCGTCTTCTCGATGACCTCCTGCGGGGAGCCGACGGTCAGCGGGGTCTGGTCGGTGAAGTCCTCGAGCGAGGGCCCGTGGCCGTACACCGGCGCGTTGTCGAAGTACGGACGGAACTCGCGCACCGCGTCCTGCGAGTTCTTCCGCATGAAGACCTGGCCGCCGAGGCCCACGATCGCCTGCTCCGGCGTCCCGTGCCCGTAGTGCGCGTAGCGGGTGCGGTACAGCTCGACCATGCGCTTGGTGTGGTCGGCCGGCCAGAAGATGTTGTTGTGGAAGAACCCGTCGCCGTAGTACGCGGCCTGCTCGGCGATCTCCGGCGAACGGATCGAGCCGTGCCAGACGAACGGCGGGACACCGTCCAGCGGGCGGGGCGTCGAGGTGAAGCCCTGCAACGGCGTCCGGAACTTCCCCTCCCAGTCCACGACGTCCTCGCGCCACAGGCGGCGCAGCAGCGCGTAGTTCTCTATCGCGAGGTTGATGCCCTGGCGGATGTCCTGTCCGAACCAGGGGTAGACCGGCCCGGTGTTGCCACGGCCCATCATCAGGTCCACCCGGCCGTCGGCCAGGTGCTGGAGCATCGCGAAGTCCTCGGCGATCTTCACCGGGTCGTTGGTGGTGATGAGGGTGGTGGAGGTGGAGAGGATCAGCCTCTCCGTGCGCGCGGCGACGTACCCGAGCATCGTCGTCGGGGACGAGGGCACGAACGGCGGGTTGTGGTGCTCGCCGGTCGCGAAGACGTCCAGGCCGACCTCCTCGGCCTTCAGGGCGATGGCGACCATGGCCTTGATGCGCTCACGCTCGGTCGGCGTACGCCCCGTGGTGGGGTCCGGCGTCACATCGCCGACGCTGAAGATCCCGAACTGCATGGTCGCTCGACCTCCAAGTTGTTGACGGTTCAACTATACCCCTCCAACGAAGCCCGAGTCCCCCGTATTCCGCGGACTGTCAGTGGCCCGTCCTACGATCCCGACATGGCCGCCGCACGCCGTGACACCCGAGGCATCGTCGGCGCCGCGGACTTCCTCGCCCGCGTGGACTTCCGCCGCCCCGACGCCGCCGAGCCGTTGCGCGCCTACATCGAGCACTACTGGCTGATCGACTGGGACCTCCCCGAGCCCTACGTCTCGCACGTGGTCCCGCATCCCGCCGTGCACATCGTCTTCCAGCACTTCGAGGGCCAGGGGCCCTTCGTGGAGATCGCCGGCGTCCAGCACGGCCTCTTCACCCAGAAGCTGGAAGGGCGGGGCCGGGTGTGCGGCATCAAGTTCCGGCCGGGCCGCTTCCGCGCCTTCGCGCCGGACCGGCCGGTGAGCGCGTGGACGGGCCGCCGGGTCCGCTCCCCCGAGGTCCTCCCGGACGCCGATCTCGCCGCCGTCCTCGATCCCGACGACGAGACGGCCCGCATCGCCGCCCTCGACGCCTTCCTCCTCGCCCGCGATCCACGGCCCGACCCCCAGGCCGAGCTCGCCGCGGCCCTGGTCGAACGCGCCCGCACCGACCGCTCCATCCGCCGGGTCACCGAACTGGCCCGCACGGAGGACATGTCCGTACGACTGCTGCAGCGCCTGTTCGCCGCCCACGTCGGCGTGGGCCCGAAGTGGGTCATCCTGCGCTATCGCATCCATGAGGCCCTGGAGCACGCGGAGACGGACCGCGAGGTGGACTGGGCGGCCCTGGCCGCCGACCTCGGCTACGCCGACCAGGCCCACCTGGTACGGGACTTCACGGCCACGGTCGGCGTGCCGCCGACTGCCTACGCAGCCAGAGTCTCCGGCTGACGAAATCCCCTTGACGCCAGACGCCTCACTCCAGATATTTATCTGCGTGACACAGATTCTTCGTAACGCAGTGGAAAGACCTCCGCTCTCCGCCCGCACCCGCTGGGCCGTCCTCGCCGTCGTCCTCGCAGCGGACGTCCTCGACCTCCTCGACGCGACCATCACCAACATCGCCGCGCCGACGATCACGAGAGACCTCGGCGGCGGCCCGGGCCTCGTGCAGTGGCTCGGCGCCTCCTACGCCCTCGCGCTCGGCGTGCTGCTCGTGCCCGGCGGGCGGCTCGGCGACAAGTACGGGCACCGGTGGCTGTTCCTGCTCGGCCTCGCCGGGTTCGTCGCGGCCTCGCTGGCCTGCGGGCTGGCCCCCGACCCGGCCGTGCTGGTCGTCACCCGGCTCGCGCAGGGCGCCTTCGGGGCGCTGGTCATCCCGCAGGGCTTCGGCATCCTCGGCGCGACCTGGCCGCGAGAGGAGATCGGCAAGGCGTTCAGCCTGTTCGGGCCCGTCATGGGGCTGTCCGCCGTCGGCGGGCCGATCCTCGCCGGGTTCCTGGTCGACGCCGACCTCGCGGGCCTGGGCTGGCGCCCCATGTTCCTGATCAACCTGCTCCTCGGCGGCGCCGCCCTGCTCGCCGCCGCCCGCCTGCTCCCCCGCGACACCGGCGACCCGTCCGTCTCCGTGGACGGCCGCGGCTCAGCCCTTCTCGCCGGCGCCCTGCTCGGCCTGCTCGGCGGCCTCATCGACGGCTCGGGCGGCGACTGGGGCGCCCGACCGCTCGCCCTCCTCCTCGCCGGCCTCGCCCTGTTCGCCGCCTTCTGCCACCGCCAGCGCACAGCGCCCGAACCGTTGATCCGGCCCACCCTCCTGCGTAACCGCGGCTTCACCTCGGGCCTGATCCTGGGTGTGCTCGCCTTCGCAGCCGTCGCCGGCCTGCTCTACGTCGTCTCCCTCTACTTCCAGCGCGGCCTCGGCCGCTCCCCCGCGGGCACCGCGCTCGGCCTGATCCCCCTGTCCGCCGGGATCGTCGTCGCGTCCATCGCCTGCCACCGGCTCATCCACCGCCACGGCCGCCGACTGGTCGTCACCGGACTGCTGCTGATCCTGGCCGGCTGCGGCAGCCTCGCCCTGCTCGCCACCCACGGCTCCTGGGCCCTCGTCCCGCCCCTCCTCCTCACCGGCCTCGGCATGGGCACCTGCTTCGGCACGGTCTACGACGTCACCATCGGCGACATCGCCCCCGAGGAGGCCGGCAGCGCGAGCGGCTCACTCAACGCGGTGCAGCAACTGGCCAACGCGATCGGGGCCGCGGCCGTGACCACCGTGTACTTCGGCACGGCCGGCAGAGGTGAGACACACGCCCTGCACACGAGCCTGGCGGTGGTCACCGCGACCGTCGCGATGTGCCTCCCCCTCGTACGCCTGCTGCCCCGCGAGGCTCCCCGGCACGACCACTAGGGACGTCACGGAGAACGCCCGGACGCGCGCTAGACGTCCCCGGCGCGCAGCCGGGCGATCTGCCGGCCGCTGAAGTCCACCGTCCGCCTCATGTGCCCCACGACCACGGCGAGTTGGGCGTCGTCCAGGTCATCGAAGAGGGCGGCCCAGCCGCCGCTCAGCCGCTCCCACATCCGGCCGAACTCGGCGATCTTCTCCGGCACCGTCAGCACGAGCACCTTGCGCCGATCGGCCGCGTCCCGCCGCCGTACGACGTACCCGGCCTTCTCCAGCCGGTCCACCAGCCGCGTCGCCGACCCGGTCGTCAGCCCCGTCAGCTCGGCGATCCGGCCCGTGGTGACCGGCCCGCCCTCCAGCGTGAGCAGGTTCAGGCACTGCAGATCCGTCGGATGCAGCCCGATACGGTCCGCCACGGCCTGGTTGAACAGGGCGTACGAGGCCATGTAGCGGCGCGAGACCGTGGACAGCTCCTCCAGCAGCCGCTCCCGTGCGCTACCCGCCATGCCCAGCTCCCTCACTTCTGCACCGTGCAGAGATCGTACGACGCAGAGGTCCACCGCCCCGGAAGCCACGGCAGCCGTGGCGGCCGCGGCAGTCGCGGCTCAGAAGTAGTAGTCATCGCCCGTGGCCAGGACGAGCACCCGCTGCCGGTCGTTCTGCCGGTTCCGGTCCACCGTGCCACCGCTCCACACCGTGTCGATCTGCAGCAACACCTCCGACGGCGCGCCCAGCAGCCGTACCCGCAGCCCGATCCGCTCCCCCACCTCGTCCGCCGCCAGCGCCCCCACCCTGCACAGCACCGCCCGCGACTCCGACCGCGCGCACCCCGCCGGCAGCGTCTGCGCGTCCGTCAGCGCCCGCGACCAGCGCAGCCGTACCGTCGCGTCCGGTACGGCCGACGGCCCGAAGTTGCCGGGCGTGAACCGCACCTCCACCCGCCCGTCGGCCAGCGAGGCGGCACCGTGGTAGGCGAGGTCGGCCTCCGGACCGCCCCCGACGGCCCGCGCGGGACCCACCGCCCCGCAGACCGCGGCCAGCACCGCCGCCGCCCACGCAAGAACCCTCCGCATGCCCCACTCCTCACTCCGGCACCGTGGACGTACGGATGTATCCCGCGCGGGGGCGCCCCGCAGGCGCCCTCCATCAGGTGACAGCGCGCGTGACAGGCTGCAGCCATGCTCATCGCCCGCTCCGCCGCCCTGTTCGTCCTCGCTGCCCTCTTCGAGATCGGCGGCGCCTGGCTGATCTGGCAGGGCGTCCGCGAACACCGCGGCTGGCTGTGGATGGCCGGCGGCGTCCTCGCGCTCGGCGCCTACGGCTTCGTGGCCACGTTCCAGCCCGACGCGCACTTCGGCCGCATCCTGGCGGCGTACGGCGGCATCTTCGTCGCGGGTTCGATCCTGTGGGGGGTGGTCGCGGACGGGTACCGGCCGGACCGCTGGGACATCACCGGGGCCGCGATCTGCCTGGCCGGGATGGCAGTGATCATGTGGGCCCCGAGAAACGGCGGCTGACCACCCGTACCGAAGGGCGCGCGGCGCCTCCCGCCTATCCTGTCCGGGACGAACCCGCACACCGAACCCGCGATCCCAACCCGCACACCGAACCCGCCGAGGAGCACCTTCATGGCCCCGTCCCGCATAGCGATCGTCACCGGCGCGAGCAGCGGAATCGGCGCCGCGACCGCCCGCAGGCTCGCCGAGGCCGGCTACCGCGTGGTCCTCACCGCCCGCCGCGAGGACCGCATCGAGGCGCTGGCCAAGGAGCTCAACGAGGCGGGCCACCAGGCGACCGCGTACCGGCTCGACGTCACCGACCGCGCCGCCGTCGACGAGTTCGCGACGGCCTTCAAGACGGTCGCCGTCCTCGTGAACAACGCCGGCGGAGCCCTCGGCGCCGACCCGGTCGCGACCGGCGACCCCGCCGACTGGCGCACGATGTACGAGACGAACGTCCTCGGCACGCTGAACGTCACCCAGGCGCTGCTGCCCAAGCTGGTCGCGAGCGGCGACGGCACGGTCGTCGTGGTCTCCTCCACCGCCGGCCACGGGACGTACGAGGGCGGCGCGGGCTATGTCGCCGCCAAGCACGGCGCCCACGTCCTCGCCGAGACCCTCCGCCTGGAGATCGTCGGACAGCCGGTGCGGGTCATCGAGATCGCGCCCGGCATGGTCAAGACCGACGAGTTCGCGCTGACCCGCTTCGGCGGGGACGCGGAGAAGGCGTCCAAGGTGTACGAGGGCGTGGCCGAACCGCTGACCGCCGACGACGTGGCCGACACCATCGGCTGGGCGGTCACCCGCCCCCACCACGTCAACGTCGACCTTCTGGTGCTGCGCCCGCGTGCCCAGGCGTCGAACACAAAAGTCCACCGGGACCTGTGATGGCCGCCGACGAGGGTGAACGGCGGCGCCTCGAGCTGGAGAAGAAACGCGAACGGTACGTCTGGTACTACCTCGCGTACTTCCTCTTCGGCATCCATGTCGTCGCGTTCGTGATGATCTACGCCGTGCTGCACGCCAAGTAGGCATAGAGTCGCAGCCTGTGGACAGACACCTGCGCTTCGACGCGCTGCACAACTTCCGTGACCTGGGCGGCTATTCGACGCCCGACGGGCGCCGGATCCGTGCCGGGCGCCTGTACCGGTCGGACTCGCTGGGCAAGGTGCGGCAGGGCACGGAGGACTGGTCCCGCTTCCTCTCGCTGGGCGTCCGCACGGTCGTCGACCTCCGCCACCCCTGGGAGATCGAGAAGCGCGGCCGGGTACCGGACGACGCGTCCTTCAGCTACCACAACCTCAGCATCGAGCACCGCCCGTACAACCAGCCGGCTTTGCCGCCCGAGGTCGACCCGGGGCCGTACCTGGCGGAGCGGTACATGGAGGTGGCGGAGGACGGCACGAAGGAGATCCGCCGGGCACTGGAACTCATCGTGGCCGCGGCGGAGTCCTCCGACGCCCTGGTCTTCCACTGCGCGTCCGGCAAGGACCGCACGGGCCAACTGGCGGCCTTCGTCCTGTCGTTGCTGGGCGTCCCGGACGAGACGATCATCGAGGACTACAGCCTCACCGAACTCGCGGCACCGGCGATCCTCGCGACCTGGACGGCACGGGAGGGCCACGCCCCGACCTGGCTGGGCTTCGGCCGCGCCCCGGCGACGGTCATGCGCACGTACCTCGCCGCCATGAAAGCGCGCCACGGCTCGATCGAAAGATACGTGACCCGAGAACTGTCCCTCGACGCACCGGAGTTGGCATCCCGCCTCCGGGCATCCCTCCTCGAACCCCGCCCCACCACCTGGCCGCCCCTGACCTACCGCAGGGCCACCCCCTCCGACGCCCCCGCCCTGGTCCGCCTCCGCGACACGGCCGCCCTCTGGCAACTGGCCCGCGGCATCGACCAGTGGAAACCGGGCGAGAAGGACGAGAGCCACTTCCACACCCGCATGCGGGAGGGCGAGGTCTGGCTGGCGTACGCGGACGACCGCCTGACCGGCGCCTACGAACTCTGGTGGGACGACCCGGCCGCCTGGGGCCCCCGCCCCGCCGACGCGGGCTACATCCACCGCCTCATGACGGTCCCCCACACCTCCCCACCCGGCACGGGCCGCCACCTCCTCACCCACGCCGAATCCCGCATCACCGCCACAGGCCGCCCTTACGCCCGCCTCGACTGCCTCGCCACCAACCCCCGCCTCCGCAGGTACTACGAATCGGCGGGCTTTGCGGTGGTCGGCGAACAGCGAGCCAAGGAGGGCGGGTTGGGCAGCCCGTACGCGGTGACACTGCTGGAGAAACGGCTGACGGGCTGATTCAGCCCTTCACGCAGACGACCTGCTTCAGCTTCGCCACGACCTCGACGAGGTCCCGCTGCTGGTCGATGACCTGCTCGATCGGCTTGTAGGCGCCCGGGATCTCGTCGACCACACCGGAGTCCTTGCGGCACTCCACGCCCCGCGTCTGCTCCTCCAGGTCCTTGGTGGAGAAGCGGCGCTTGGCGGCGTTGCGGCTCATGCGCCGACCCGCGCCGTGGGACGCCGAGTTGAAGGCCTTCTCGTTGCCGAGACCCTTCACGATGTACGAACCCGTGCCCATGGAGCCCGGGATGATGCCGTAGTCGCCGGAGCCCGCGCGGATCGCGCCCTTGCGGGTGACGAGCAGGTCCATCCCGTCGTAGCGCTCCTCCGCCACGTAGTTGTGGTGGGCGCTGATCTCCGGCTCGAAGGTCGGCTTCGCCTTCTTGAACTCCTTGCGGACCACGTCCTTCAGGAGCGCCATCATGATCGAGCGGTTGTACTTCGCGTACTCCTGCGCCCAGAACAGGTCGTTGCGGTAGGCCGCCATCTGCGGGGTGTCCGCGATGAAGACGGCGAGGTCGCGGTCGACCAGCCCCTGGTTGTGCGGGAGCTTCTGAGCCACGCCGATGTGGTGCTCGGCGAGTTCCTTGCCGATGTTCCGAGAACCGGAGTGCAGCATCAGCCATACAGAACCGGTCGTGTCCGTGCAGACTTCAACAAAATGGTTGCCGCTGCCGAGCGTTCCCATCTGCTTTCCGGCACGCTCGTGACGGAATTTGACCGAATCGGCCACTCCATCGAACCGCTCCCAGAAGTCCTCCCACCCGGCCGTCGCGAACCCGTGCAGCCGCCCCGGGTCGACCGGGTCGTCGTGCATTCCACGGCCCACCGGAATGGCCTGCTCGATCTTCGACCGCAGTCGCGAGAGATCCCCCGGCAGGTCGTTCACCGTCAGGGACGTCTTCACCGCCGACATTCCGCAGCCGATGTCCACCCCGACCGCCGCCGGACACACCGCACCCCGCATCGCGATCACCGAGCCGACCGTCGCGCCCTTGCCGTAGTGGACGTCCGGCATGACCGCGAGGCCCTTGATCCAGGGCAGGGTGGCGACATTGCGGAGCTGCTGGAGGGCACCCTCCTCGACCGACGCCGGGTCGGTCCACATACGGATCGGGACCTTCGCGCCCGGTATCTCGACGTACGACATGTCTTCCTCATTCCCCCGGAAAAAACAACAGAGCCATATAGAAGTGGGTAATCGCAAAAAAGACGCCAAGGTCTACGAAAAGGACAGCGGACCGGCGGTCACGGCGTTGCGTGCGATAGACATTGTCTGCAGGGGTGCCCCCTGCGCGGCAAGCCATTAACCAGCGAGAGGAGCCTGACCGTGCAGCGGAAGGCGTACGTACCCGGCGTCGCCGCGCTCCTCGCGGCCCTGCTGGCCGGCTGCACCGGCGGCTCCAGCGGCGGCGGCACGACGGACGACGCGAACCCGGGCAACGCCGGCTCGGCCACCGCCGTCGCCCAGCCGGGCAAGTACGACACGCTCCCGACACCGTGCAGCGCGGTCAGTCACAACACCCTCGACTCCCTGCTGCCCGGCATCAAGCAGATCGCCGACCAGGACCAGCGACAGAAGGCGTACGAGGGCGAGGCCGACCTCACCTACGACACCGACCGCAAGTCCGGCTGCCGTTGGAAGGTGGAGTCCACGGACGCGACGGACCATCTCTTCGTCGACTTCGAGCGGGTGGTGTCGTACGACAACGCGGTGAGCGACGACGCCGAGGCCCAGCAGCTGTTCGCGACGAAGGTGGAGGCGGCGGACCTGCCCGAGCCGACCGCCTCGAGCTCGGACGCGGGCGTGACCGCCGACGCCGGTTCCTCGCCCACCTCCTCGTCCTCGGCATCGCCCTCCACCTCCTCAGCGCCGTCCTCCTCGCCGTCCTCCTCCTCGTCCGCGCCCTCCTCCGACCTCCAGCCCCGTGTCCTCTCCGGTCTCGGCGACGAGGCGTTCCTCGACGACGTGGTCAGCGGCTCCGGTTCGACGGCGCAGCAGCGCACGGTGACTGTGGCGTTCCGCACGTCGAACGTCATCGTGACCATCGAGTACGAGGAGCAGCCGGCCACCGTCGGCACGGTCCCGGACAGCAAGGAAATGCAGGACAGGGCAAGGAAACTGGCCTCTCAGCTGGCGGACACGCTGGGCGGATAAGGGGTGTTCACCGCTCCCCCGCGTCCCTTCGCAAAGCTTTCAAAGCAAAACCGCACAGAGACCTCACCGCGTACCGTGGCCCCTCGGACCCGATCCGACGGCAGGAACCACGAGCGTCATGAGTGAAGGAACCATGCAGCGACCAGCACAGCGAGATGAGCTCGACCAGCGAGAGAAGCGGGCGGGGCGCCTGGGCCGTGTCCTTGTCTGCGCGGCGGCGGTCCCCGTGATGCTGATCGTCGCCGGCTGTTCCTCGGACTCCGGCTCCGGTGACAGTGGGAGCAAGGGGTCGGAGAGCGGCGTGAAGACGTCCTCGTCGGCGGGCGGGAGCGCGTCACCGACGGTGCAGGCGGCGGCGTACCGGACGATTCCCGACTCGTGCGGGACGTTGTCGCAGAAGACGCTGACCTCGCTGGTGCCGAAGGGGGCCAAGTCCGGCAAGAAGGGCTCTTCGGACGAGGCGGGCACGCGGGCGAGTTGCTCGTGGAGCAGCCTGGCCAACAACGGTGTGAAGGGCTCGCAGTTCCGCTGGCTGAACGTGTCTCTGCTGCGTTTCGACTCGGACGCGGCGCGCGGTGAGGGCAACCAGCTGGCGCACGTGTACTACGAGAAGCAGGTCAAGGACGCCCAGTCGGTGGCGGGCGCGAAGAACGTCACGTCGCAGGCGGTCGCCGGGACGGGCGACGAGGCGACGGCGGTGCGCTACGACCTGAAGAAGAAGGAGGGCGCCTTCAAGCAGCAGACGGTCGTGGCGCGGGTGGAGAACGTGGTCGTCACCCTCGACTACAACGGCGCGGGTCTGGCCGGCGACAAGACGCCGAACGCCGACGATCTGAGCAAGCTGGCGCAGCAGGCGGCCAAGGAGGCGGTGGCCTCGGTGGCGGCGGCCAACGGCGACGGCGGCCAGGGCGGCGGTTCCGGCGGCGGCTCGGGTTCGGGCACGGCGAAGCCGTCGCCTTCGAAGTCCGCGGCGCCGTCGGCGTCGGCGTCCAAGGCCGGGAAGTCCTCCGCGTCCCCGTCGAGCTCCCCTTCCTCCTCAGCGTCGAAGAAGAGCTGACCGTCACATCTGGACGGCAATTCGCAGCTCAGCACCGCATTTTGACGGAGCCCGGCCCCCTGTGAGGGCCGGGCTCCTCCCGTCCGGCGGTACGACCGCCGTACACATGTGCCACCCTGTTGCGCGCAACAACACGCAAGGGGAGGGGAGTACGGGTGGCCGCGCCACTGCAGCTGACTCGGATGCACCGCGTTCTCATCGGCGTGGTCGTGACCGGCGCCGTGATCATCGCCGGCATCGGCTTCGCCGGTTCGTACGCGGCGGTCCGCGAGTTGGCCATCAAGAAGGGCTTCGGGAACTTCGCGTACGTGTTCCCGATCGGCATCGACGCCGGTATCTGTGTCCTGCTCGCCCTGGACCTCCTCCTGACCTGGATCCGCATCCCCTTCCCGCTGCTGCGGCAGACGGCGTGGCTGCTGACCGCGGCGACGATCGCCTTCAACGGCGCGGCGGCCTGGCCGGACCCGCTGGGCGTGGGCATGCACGGTGTGATCCCGGTCCTGTTCATCGTCGCCGTGGAGGCGGCCCGGCACGCGATCGGCCG